>JAJEAY010000098.1 GCA_022824145.1 Rhodobacter sp.
AGACGGCTCCGACGGACGGCGTGTTCCGAGCGAAACATGAATCAGAATGTGCTCGCCCGTCGCACAGAGCCGCTCGCCTGCCCAAAGTTCATGGAACAGGTGCATTTTCTTGCCCCGGCCTTCCAGACAGACTGTGCTTACATGGATCAGCGTCCCGGCGCGGATCTCATCGAGATGGCGGATATGGGTCTCAGCCGTGAAATAGCTTCCCCCTGAGGCGACGTATTCAGCGTCACATCCCACGATGCGCATGAACCGGTCAGTGGCATCGCCGAATACCTGAAGGTATTTGGCCTCGTTCATGTGGGCGTTGTAATCTGTCCAGTCGAGCGGCACGGCCTGGCGCACGGTCTCGATCGGTGCGCCGATATCCCGGATATCGGAGTAGTCGAGAACGGCGCCGCTTCGCCCGTGCAGCATAGCTTCAGATTGACTAAGCAGCTTTCCAGCGCCCCAGCCCTGCGCTTTCAGCGCTCGCATCAAAGCGACGAGGTTACCGTCACGAATCCGTTCCAGTTCACGGATTGAACGCGCTCCCGACTGGGTGTCGGACTGCTTCCCGATCAGATCAACCAGGTCCGGCGTCAGATCCGGCACATCGGTCAGTTTCGACCATGGCCATTTGAGCGTCGGACCGAACTGCTCGATGAAGTGGCGCATTCCAGCTTCGCCACCCGCGATCCTGTAGGTCTCGAACAGGCCCATCTGCGCCCAGCGCAGCCCAAAACCATATCGAATCGCATCATCGATCTCTTCCGTCGTCGCGATTCCATCCCTTACCAGCCATAGCGCTTCGCGCCAGACAGCCTCAAGGAGCCGATCGGCGATATGGGCTTCAATCTCCCTTCGCACCAGCAACGGATGCATTCCGATTCCCGCAAGGACGTTCCGGGCGGCTTCAATGCGTTCGTCAGACGCGGATCCCGACGGCACAAGTTCAACCAGCGGCAGAAGGTAAACCGGATTGAACGGATGGGCGACCATGATCGTCTCCGGATGCCGGGCGCCGCTCGAAAGCTCTGACGGCTTGAACCCTGAGGTCGACGAGGCGATGGTCACGCGACCAGCCTCCTGAGCCTGAATCCGGTCATAGACCTCATGCTTCAGTACGAGCCGTTCAGTAACGCTTTCCTGAATCCAGTCCGCGCCCCTGACCGCGTCTTCCAATGATTCGAAGAAAACGAGTGGCCCCTCTTCCGGCATTGCCGCGTCGGCGAGACCGGGAAGCGAGCGTCGGGCATTCGCCATCACCTCGATTACCTTGCGCTCCGCTTCAGGATCCGGGTCGAAAACACGTACTTCCCAGCCCATCAGCGCGAATCGAGCGGCCCAGCCGCTGCCAATCACCCCACCGCCGACAATCGCCGCAACCTGGCCCATGTCCGCCTCCGTATTTCCTGTTGCCCCAGAATGATATCAGCAGGCTCTCACCGCCGCAAAGCGACCAGAGCGGGACGGGTCACCAAGGATGGCCAGCCGTTTACACCTCTTTCGGAGCGCGTTTGACCAGCCCCAGCCGCGTACGCACTTCTTCCGGCCCGATCACCCGTGCGCCCATGTTCGAGACGATGGCGGCAGCACGTTCCACCAACTGGGCATTCGTCGCCAGTACGCCGCGGTCGAGCATCAGGTTGTCCTCAAGACCAACGCGGACATTTCCCCCAGCCAGCACCGCCGCCGCCGCGAAAGCCATCTGGTTCCGGCCAAGCGAAAATGCCGAAAATGTCCAATCGGCTGGCACGTTGTTCACCATCGCCATGAACGTGTTGAGATCATCGGGGGCGCCCCAAGGCACGCCCATGCAGAGTTGTACAAGCGCCGGTGCGTCAAGAACTCCATCTGCCACAAGCTGTTTGGCATACCAGAGATGACCGGTGTCGAACGCTTCGATTTCCGGTTTCACGCCCAGTTCGGTCATCAATGCGCCCATGTCCCGCAGCATGCCCGGCGTGTTGCACATCACGTAATCCGCTTCGGCGAAATTCATCGTGCCGCAGTCAAGAGTGCAGATCTCGGGCAGGCATTGCCTGACATGTTCAACCCGTTCGGCTGCGCCTGCCATGTCGGTGTCCTGTTCGTTCAGCGGCAGCGGGCGGTTCGTTGGCCCGAAAACCAGGTCGCCTCCCATTCCAGCGGTAAGGTTCAGCACCACGTCAACATCAGCAGCCCGGATACGGTCCGTGACCTCCCGGTAAAGCTCGAGCCGCCGCGATGGCACGCCAGTGTCAGGGTCACGCACATGGCAGTGCACCACCGCCGCGCCCGCTTTCGCCGCGTCAATGGCGGCTTCGGCGATTTCCTTCGGTGAGCGGGGCACATGCGGACTGCGGTCCTGCGTACTTCCGGCGCCGGTTACGGCACAGGTAATGAATACCTCTCGATTCATGGCCAGTGGCATATGCGTTTCCTCCCGAGTTCCGGCGCGAGTAGGATGGATATGCACTTCTGCGCAAGCCCAATTACGACCTGGGCGCGACTTGATCCGCTATGTACCGCTTCCGCGGCATCACCGCCTGCCACGGTTCCGGCACTGGCCTGTGGCGCTGGCATCCGAACCGAACGCAGCGCGTCCTCAAAAAACCGGCAAGGATCTGCCCATGTGGTGTGACTTCATCTTGAGAACATAATAAGAACATATATACTCGCTGTATGCCCGGCCCGCTCCTGACCCGAAATTCATACCGCCTGCCCGCGCGTCCGGCCTTGCCGGTCCTGGACGGTATGAATCTGCCCTTGGCGCGGGCGCATGAGCTATGCGGAAACGCACGGCGGTTTCTGGCCGCGCTTGTCGCGGCGCGCTGTCAGGGCCCGGTTGTCTGGATCTCTTCCGCCTGGAGCGCCGAGCGCCTGAACGCCGAAGCCGTCAGCAGACTGTTCGATCCCGGTCGCATCCTCTTCGTAGAACCCTGCCGCGACGAGGACATTCTATGGTGCATGGAGGAGGCGCTTCGCTCAGGCGCAGCGCCTCTGGTCGTGGCCGACATTCCGGCCCCGCCCGCGCTGACCCCGGTGCGGAGGCTGCATCTGGCCGCTGAAGCCGGTGCGGCCGTAAGCGAAACATGGCCGCTTGGACTGCTCCTGACGCCAGGGTTCGGCGGAGCGCAGGGAATCGAGACACGCTGGCACATCGCGGCACAGCATGGTCCCGGGAACGCATGCGCCTGGAGGCTTGACCGCCTGCGCGCCCGGGCGGAACCACAGCAGAGCTGGCGCATGGTTCCCTGCCAGGGGGGACAGTTCCGACTGACAGACACCGATGGGGAAGCGCCCGCGGACCCGGGCGGCCGACATGGTTCCGGACCGTTATTGCCAAACCTGAAATCAACACTGCAGAGAAAGCAAAAAGACGAATTCGCTATACCGCTGTCGAAAACAGGATAGAAACCGGCAGAAACAGCGCTGAACTAACTCGGATCAATGTCCCGAGCTTTCGCATGAGCCTTCTGATTTCCTTTGCGGCACTGTTCATATCGGTCATCCTCCTGCAGCTTTCGTCAGGCGGCGTCGGGCCGCTTGATGCGCTGTCGGGCCTGCAGCTGAATTTCACGAGGGCCGAGGTCGGCCTGCTCGGTTCAGCGCATTTCCTGGGCTTCTTCTTCGGCTGCTGGTGCGCACCGCGGCTGATGGGCAGCATCGGCCACTCCCGTACCTTTGCCGTGTTCACCGCTATGGGTGCCATGGGGCTTCTGGCGCACACGATATGGCAGGATCCGTATTTCTGGGCACTGCTGCGGGTCGCATCGGGATTCTGCATCGCAGGCTGTTACACAGTCATCGAAGCCTGGCTGAATGCCAAGATCACCAATGAAATCCGTGGCCGTGCCATGGGAACCTATCGAATCGTGGAAACGGGCGGCGCGCTCGGCGCACAGCTGATGATCGCGGTGCTGGAGCCGGTGCATTACGTTTCGTACAACATTCTGGCTCTCTTCTGCTGCGCTTCGCTCCTGCCATTGACGCTCACCCAGGCCAGCCAGCCCGAAACGCCTGCCGCTCCGCGGCTCAGGCCCGGTCTTGCGTGGAAATGCTCGCCGCTTGCTGTCATCGGCGTGCTGGTGGCTGCCCTGTCTGCTGCCTCATTCCGCATGGTCGGCCCCGTTTACGGACAGGATGTCGGACTGGCCATCGACCAGATCGCGTATTTCCTCGCCGCTTTCATTCTCGGCGGAGCCATTGCGCAGTACCCGCTCGGCTGGCTTGCTGACAAATTCGACCGCCGATGGGTATTGATCTGGCTTTCCGGAGCTGCGGTCGGGTCATGCGCCATCACCATCGCGGTCAGCGGCAGCGGGACGGCCAGCGTGATGTTCGCCGCTGCCCTGTTCGGATTCACGACTTTCCCGATCTACTCACTCTCGGCGGCGCATGCGCATGACTTCGCGACATCTAGCCAGCGGATCGAGCTCTCAGCCGCCCTGATATTCTTTTTCGCGCTTGGCGCCATCGCCAGCCCCTACCTGGTCGCGGAACTGGTGGAATTTTTTGGACCGAGCGCACAGTTCGTTCTGGTGGCTCTTGGCCATGTCGGGCTTATCGCGTTCGGTCTCACACGTATGAGAGCGCGGCCGACACGCGAAGAGCGAACCCAATATGTCTATGCGCCTCGCACGTCGTTCCTGATCGGAAGACTCATGGCACACCTCCGAGAAGTGAACGGGAACCGGAAATAACCCGCGGCTCCGGCCTGTACCGGGATTCCAGCACATCCGAATCATAAACAGCCTTACGCGTCGATGGGATTTGGACAGGCTGCGCTTTCCGCGCTTGCGGATGGCACCGGTTTCCGACTAACTTCCGCCCGCGCCGAAATTCATTTTCGGCCATACGCAAAAGACTGAATCCTCGGGAACTTCGGAGACCGCCGTCACCGATACCACACGCTTGCGGAATTCGCCGGAAACAGGCGGTCATTGCGCGGCAGGCAAGGAACGCATGGAACGCATTCTCATCACCTCGGCGATTCCCTACATCAACGGAATCAAGCATCTGGGCAATCTCGTCGGCAGCCAGCTGCCCGCTGACCTCTATGCCCGCTACATGCGTGCCCGCGGGCATGAAGTGATGTTCATCTGCGGAACGGACGAGCATGGCACGCCGGCAGAACTGGCTGCAGCCGCGGCCGGCAAACCTGTGGCTGAATACTGTGCCGAAATGTGGGCAGTCCAGAAGCGGCTCTCTGACGGGTTCCGCCTCAGCTTTGACAAATTCGGGCGTTCGTCATCGCCGCAGAACCACCGCCTGACGCAGTATTTCGCGGGAAGGCTGGCGGATAACGGTCTGATCAAGGAAGTTTCCGAGAGCCAGCTCTATTCCAACGCTGACAACCGGTTCCTGCCTGACCGGTATGTCGAGGGCACCTGCCCCGAGTGTGGCTACGACCGCGCCCGGGGCGACCAGTGCGAGAACTGCACCAAACAGCTCGATCCCACGGATCTTATCGAACCACGTTCGGCAATTTCGGGATCGACCGATCTGGAGTTACGGGAGACCAAGCATCTGTATCTCCGACAGTCTACTTTGAAGGAGCGGCTGGACAGCTGGATTGGCTCAAAGACGGACTGGCCGATCCTGACCACATCGATCGCCAAAAAATGGCTTCATGACGGCGATGGCCTGCAGGACCGCGGCATCACGCGGGATCTTGACTGGGGTGTCCCCGTCCGTCGCGGCGAGAATTCATGGCCGGGGATGGAGGACAAAGTCTTTTATGTATGGTTCGACGCCCCGATCGAATACATCGCCGCCACCAAGGAATGGGCGGATGACGAAGGGCTGGACGACAGTGCCTGGCGACGCTGGTGGCGAACCGACGAGGGGGCCGGAGACGTTCGCTATGTCCAGTTCATGGGCAAAGACAACGTGCCGTTCCACACCTTGAGTTTTCCAGCCACGATCATCGGTTCGGGAGATCCCTGGAAGCTGGTCGATTACATCAAATCTTTCAATTACCTCAATTATGATAGTGGCCAGTTCAGCACGTCGCGTGGCCGCGGCGTTTTCATGGACCAGGCGCTTGAGATCCTTCCGTCGGACTACTGGCGCTGGTGGCTGCTTTCGCACGCTCCCGAGAACTCGGACAGCGAATTCACGTGGGAGAATTTCCAGGCATCGGTCAACAAGGATCTTGCCGATGTTCTTGGGAATTTCGTCAGCCGTGTCACCAAGTTCTGCCGCTCGAAATT
>JAJEAY010000271.1 GCA_022824145.1 Rhodobacter sp.
GCGTCCATGGGCGCGGAGGCCGCTGTGGAGGACTGCAAAAGCCTCGCGCGGGTGGAGCGGGCGTTCCGGACGCTCAAGACCTCGCGGCTGGAGATCCGGCCGGTGCACGTCTATTCGGAGAACCGCGTGCGGGCGCACGTGCTGCTCTGCATGCTCGCTTGCTACGTGGAATGGCACATGCGCCGCCGCCTCGCGCCGCTCCTGTTCGAGGATGGCGACCGCGAGGGCGCCCGGGCGCAGCGCAGCTCGCCGGTGGAGCCGGCGGAGGTCTCGGACAGCGCGAAGGCCAAGGCCGCGGCCCGGCGCGCGCCCGACGGGCTGCCGGTCCACAGCATGGACACGCTTCTCGCCGACCTGGCCACGCTGACGCTGAACGAGGTGGCGCTGCCCGGAAACCCGGACCACGCCTTCACCATGCTGGCGAGGCCGACGCCGCTGCAGGACAGGGCCTTCGGGCTGCTGGAAATCGATCCGGCATCGGGTGTTGCCATGTAAATGGCAGGCAGGATCAGCCGGTTCCGTCCGTAACCCGCTGGAATCACGGAGAACCCCTGTCTGCCAGCTTCGTGAAGTTCAGTCTAACCTGCGCCGCCCGAATTTGGCCGCGAGTTTCGTGTCATGGCGCCTGATTGAGAGCACCAAAAACCGTTAACATGCGGTCGGGGTGACGGTGATCGTCTGCTCTGGCCTTTATGCCATCTGGCGTGAGCGCAAACTTGCCAGGGAAGAGGGGTAACCGCACATAGCTGCGTCTCGGAACTGCACGGCATCTCCGATGACGAACTTCAGACGCCCTAACCTCGGTAGATTTTCTCCCTTCGTGAACCCGCGCCGGTTCCGGTTCTGTCTGCGGGCAGTCCGAGGTCATGCGTAGGCAGGTTCTGGGGAAGAACGTTAATGTCATGGAAGCCGAAGTGCCCCTGGCTGGTGAAGCAGACGGATCTTCCGCCGCCGTCGCCTAACGGAAAGCAGATGGCGCCTGTCCGGACGGTGTCCGGTGCTGGCGAGGGAGGCGATCCATGGAATCTCTCCTGAAATCCGGGTTCACGCCATACAGCGATCCCGCCGGCCCATGCTGCCGAACGGGAATCCGCGAATGTCCGGAAATAGCTGGAAAAAGCTTCCGGACGAACTGTTGCCAGTTCCCAGGGTCAGAAAGTCTGAATTTAGAAACAGCACATAAGTATTTATAAAATAAAAAAAAGGCTTATTCCTTTAAGTCCGGTGGGTCCAGATTTTGTGTCCGGAGGGGGTTGACGTGCCGTTCGGTTGCCATTATGTTCCTCTTCATGGACAGCCAACGCACAAAAGACCGCCCGATCTCCCGCCAGGAGTTCGAGAAACGCTTCCCGGACGACGCGGCCTGTGCCCGCCATCTCGCCGACATGCGCTGGCGGGACGGCTTCGAGTGTCCGGCCTGCGGAGGGAGCAGGGGCTGGGAGCTGAAGGACATGCGCTGCAGCCGGGAATGCGCGGACTGCGGCCGGCAGACGTCGGTGACGGCGGGCACCTTCATGCACCGCAGCCACCTTCCGCTGAAGACCTGGTTCCTGGCGGCGCACCTTATGGCGACGCATTCCAACGGGATATCCGCGCTCCAGGCGCAGGGGCGGCTGGGGACCGGCAGCTGCAACGCCGCGTGGCTGATGCTCCGGAAGCTGCGGCGGGCGACGGTGAACCCCGACAGGACGCTTCTGCAGGGGATCGCGGAGGTCGACGAGGCGTCGGTCCGGTGCCGGTCGGAGACCGCAGCGAAGGAAGCGCCGGAAACGCCCGAAAAGAAGGCCAGAGGCCGCAGCGGGGAAGGAAAGATCCTCCTGGCCGGGGCCGTGGAGCTTTCGGAACGCGGGGAGCCGCGCCGCATCCGTCTGGAAAGGATAGACAGTTACGGCGGGGACGGGCTCCGGTCCTTCATCGCAGGGACGGTGGAGCCGGGCGCCCGGGTCGTCACCGACGGATGGAGCGGACAGTCCGGCCTGCCGGAGAATCCCCGCGACGCGCGCGTGGTCGGAAAAAGGAAGGCGCACGAGATCCCGAATGGACCCACCGCGTGTTCTCCAACCTCAAGCGCTGGGCCATGGGCGTCCTGCACGGCCTCCGCCGGAAGCATTTCCAGCGGTACCTGGACGAGTTCGTCTTCCGGTGCAGCCGCCGCCGTCGCAGGCGGAGCTCTTTCGACACGCTGCTCGGCATCGGCCTGCGGCTGAAGCCCGCCACCTACCGGGATTTCGTCGACGGGCGCGCCTGAAGCGCGCCGTCCGCCCGCCTGGACTCCGCCCTTTTTCCTCCGAACGCCCCGGATTCCGGGATTCCGGCCTGACTCCGTCTTTCCGGCGGCCTCCGCGCCGCCGCTTGCGGAAATTCAGTGCCGGATCCGCCGATTCAGCCGTCCAGCCACCGCCACAACATCTTGTGGCACCTTACTCAAAGCAATAAGCCTTTTCCACGATACATAATGCGGCCTGCGCCTCCTGACCCTGCAACGACACCAGCTATCGAGTGGATCTTGTTTGGTGATGAGACCACAATTAACCGAGCTGCTAACCTGAGTGCGTGGAAAATTGCCTGCAGTATGGGACTTGGGCCTAAACGAATTCCTTTTCGAATACGAGACATCGTTCACTTCGGCGCAATTTCAAACGTTTGGAGACTCTCCGACGCTCGATTTCCACTCTGCGGACCACCTCAAACAACACCCTGCGACCTGTCGTTTTCCTCACCACTGCGTTTGATCAGGCACGGCAAACTTTTGCTTCAGCCAGAATATGTCGACATTGCTGTCGCCGCCTTGCGGCGTGTTTCTACGATTAGCGGATGCGCCCAAGGAACCGCGTACCGCGATCTAGTTCGTGAAGTTCGGGCCGAGGCGGCGGGTTTACCCGCAACGAGGTGGGAGGGTGCTAGGCAGGATCTTGTCCGCTGGTCAGGATCGCAACAGCGCGAAATCGATATGTTGGGAGTCGTTGGAAAACTGGGGCTTCCAGAAGGAGTCGGGCAAATTTGGCCGTTGATAGCTGCAGCGCACTGGACGCATTTAGGAAAAGGGACGGTGTTTGGCTTGGGTCTTCCTAAGGTTGATGATTTCCATCAAGAGAATGAGTGATAAAATACTGATATAAATTATTATTTTCGTGGCGTTATCCCAATGCAGCCGGAAGCGACAAACAGCCGGTTGGCCGCGTGCTATGCTAGAACTTGAACATTGGTGGCCGCAGAATCCACTGTGTGTTTCAGGATTGTTCCGCCTGCACGCTGGAAATGGGGCCTATTTCACTCGATCAAAATCGGCTTGCAGGCTGTTCATTTTCGGATTATCTTTCTAGCAAAGAACATTTATGGAGTCTGCCATGCCTACACATGGATTGACGGCAACGAAGCTTGACCGGAAGGCCCTCTCTGGTCCGGCCTTACGCACATTCTTTCGCATCGCAGATCTGTGGCGCCTCTCAGTCGAGGAACAGATGATCTTGCTTGGACTTTCGGCCCGGTCAACCTACTTCAAATGGAAGAGTGATCAAGGCACTGCTTTGCCAAAGGACACACTGGAGCGCATCTCCTACATCCTGGGCATCTACAAGGCTCTTCAGATACTGGTTCCCGACGAAACAGCAGCAGATGAATGGGTTAGGCGTCCAAATAAGGCTTTTCAGTTCGGCGGTCGGTCAGCTCTTGACCGGATGCTCTCTGGCCAGGTGGCAGACCTCTTCGTCGTGCGGCAATATCTCGATGCACAGCGGGGCGGTTGGGCATGACCGTTCCTGTGGCCCGCATTGAGTGGAGGCCGTGTTGGCGGATCATCCCCAGCCGGTTTCCGCCTGTCCAGCTATTCGAACGGGTGACGGATCCGGATGATCTCGAAACGATCTTCGAGCTGGATGCGCTCACGAATCCCAGACTTCGTGACGAGGTTGGCGACATTTCGCTCGTTCCACCGGAAGACCGCATCAGCGGACCCGGATCGACCATTATCATGGCAGCCTTTACCCATCTGAATCCAAACGGGAGCCGGTTCTCGGATGGAACCTACGGTGTCTTCTATGCCGCGAACGGTCTGAACACGGCCATAGCCGAAACCAAACACCATCGCGAACAGTTCCTGAGCGCTACCTCCCAGGCGAAAATGGAACTGGATATGCGGGTTTACCTGGTCGATCTCGACGGTAACCTCCATGATTTGCGAGGCCAGAAAGCCACCCAACCGCATGTCTATGACAACGACATCTATGCAGCGGGCCAGCATCTTGCGAGAACTCTGCAAGGGGCCGGATCGAACGGGATTGCCTATGACAGTGTCCGCTGGACAGGAGGAGAATGTGTCGCCGTGTTCCGACCACGCCTTCTTTTCAACGCCCGTCAGGAGCGACACCTCTGTTACGTATGGAACGGTCAGGAAATTGAAACCGTCTATGAGAAACGCGAATTCAGCGACGACAGTTCGCTCCCACAGCGTTAAACGACGTGGACATCCACGTTGCCAATCCGCAGGCATTTGGGAATCTTGCGGTCATTACCCATGTATCTATGCGTCTTTTGAGCCATCGGTTCGGTGTCCGCCAGTCATGTCAGCGACGGGCGTTTCTCCTTGATCCCGGGATGAATGTGGTCGAGGGGCAGTAAGGAAATCGCTTCTGTCAACGACCGAGAATGCACCGTCCAACGGATTCGTGGATGTCTTGAATTTAATTTCTGCGCATCACAGAGACAGGTTCGGAATCGCTCAGTCCCGCGCCGGAAATTGAACAGGGACCTGCGTTGGTTTCCATGCCACATGCTGTGATTCAGGCACAGACCTCGGAAGATGTGGCGAAAACTCATGTGAATCGGATCAGTCCCAGTGAATAGGGCACGAAACTGACGGATTCTTCGCAAACGTGATCCCAACTCACTGTGGTTGCGGCTCACGCCGCTTCGAATCCTCTGCAAAGACGAAACCCGTTTGCCATCGCGGCTTCCCCGTCTATGCTTAACTGGAGTGACAGCAAGGCATTAACCCGGGTGGACGCGGTGTCCGTTCCACTGGCCACATGGTTACTGGACACCTGCTTACTGGCGGCCCCTGGCCGGAAACGCTTGAAGCCGAATGAAAAAAACAGTCATCGGAGGACTCCATGCATTTACTTGTCCTGCAGCATGTCTGCGTCGAACACCCGGGAATTTTCCGGTCAATGCTGTCGGAGGACGGCCATAGCTGGGACGCGGTCGAGCTTGATGAAGGGGAGCCGATTCCGTCACTTGATGGCTATGACGGCCTGTGGGTGATGGGTGGGCCGATGGACGTCTGGCAGGAGGACGAGCATCCCTGGCTCCGAGAGGAAAAACGGGTTGTCCGTGAGGCGGTGGAAGTTCAGGGCATGCCGTTTCTAGGTCTCTGCCTCGGCCACCAGCTTCTGGCAGAGGCGCTTGGCGGGGAGGTTCGCCCCTCGGAAAGTCCTGAGATTGGAATCATGGACGTGCACTTGACCGAAGACGGCATTGAGAGCGTGTGGATGGACGGGTTGCCGGAGACGCTCAGCTGCCTGCAATGGCACAGTTCAGAAGTGACTAAGCTTCCTGCAGGAGCACAGGTGCTCGCATCATCGCCGGCCTGCGCGGTGCAGGCGATGAAATGGGGGCCGCGTGCCTATGCCGCCCAGTTCCACGTCGAGATAGAGCCGGATACCGTAACGAACTGGGCGCGTATACCGGAATACGCCGCCGCGCTGGAAAATGCGCTGGGCCCGGATGGCGTCACAACAATGCAGACCGACGCCGAAAGATGCATGAAGGAATTCAACGATACGGCAGAACGCCTGTACATCAACTGGCTGCAATGCGCGGCAAGAACCTGATCGGACCGCAAACTCCATGGATCTCGTGGTCGTCTGCGGCTCGCTGACGGTTCGGAGCAGCGCCGGAATCTCGAAGGTGCGGTCGGCGGCGCCCAGCGTGAATTTCCGGCAGTTACGCTGCCGCTGCCCTCGTCAGGCTTAGCCGGGCTGTCTCGAGATGTTCGGTCATCAGGCCCGCTGCGCGCTCTGGTTCACGGTTGCGGATCGCATTGAGTATCTTTCGGTGCTGAACGTTATACCTTTCGATCATGGCCGCGTTGAGCGTGAGCTGCCGCATCAGTTTCCATTCGTCCTGGCTGCGCACCGAATTGATTTGGCCAATGATCCAGCTCAGGAGCCTGTTGCTGGTCGTCTCGGCCAGTGTCCAGTGAAACTCCGTGTCCGCCTCGGAAAAGGCGACGGGGTCGTGAAGCGACGCTTCCATGCGCCCGCAGAGCGAATCAAGTGCATCGAACCTTGCTCGGCGGCCGTGCAGGACGCAGAGCCTGCAGATGTGCGGCTCCAGCGCAAACCGCGCATCCATCAGTTCCAGCGGACCTGCCTGCTCGATTGCCTTGCTCGTCGTCGGATTGTCGGGCTGAAACGCAACATATGTTCCGCTGCCGGGCCGGATGTCGACAAATCCTTCCTCGGCGAGCCGGGCCAGAGCCTCCCGAACTGTGTTGCGCGCAACGCGGTGGGTTTCCGCCATACGGCGTTCCGCCGGCAGTCGATGGTGAAGCGGCAGACTGCCGTCAAGGATGCCGCGCCGAAGTTCCGCAGCGATTTCCGCTGCGCCCAAACTGGACAATGTAATCCGCCTTCCCGAGGAATGATGAGCCAATTCTGAACCAAAATTGCATAGAGTGCAATACATTTTGGTTTTTGGCATGAAATAGGTTGCATTTTGGACTAGACACGTCATTGTTGATTCAGGTAGCCAAGGGGAAGCCTTTCGGTGAGGCAGGGATGACAGACGGAGCGGGCAAATCACTGAAAGCGGAGCGGTCTGCGCCGTTGCGGTCAGTCCTGCGCTTCCACTGCGGGGCCGCTACAGGCATTGTAGCCGACGGATGGCCCAAAAGCCGGTATCCGGACCCCAAACGAAGATTCAACACGGAGTGAGACAAAGTGGCCACCGATCTTGAGAGATTTGTAGACGCCCCTGGGCGCGACGAGAAGATCAAGGAAGTCCGCGAAATGATTGACAGGCTGGGGATCGAGTATCTCTATCTCCAGTTCGTTTCCGTCACCGGCAAGGTGATGGGCAAGGGCATTCCCGCCGATCATTGGGAGAGCGTGGCCAGGAAAGGCTTCCAGCTGGTATACGGTGCAACGGTGAATCTGTTCACCAACCGGGCTGGCGACTATCTGGGCTACGGGCCGGAAGCCGCCGAACTCGTGGGCATTCCTGAGCCGGAAACCTTCATGCAGCTGCCGTGGGCGCCGTCAATCGGACGGTTTTACTGCACGCTGTTCCGCAACCGGGAGGAGCGCGAGGATCCAGGAGCCTACCTGACAGCTGACTGCCGGGGCAACCTTCGTCGGCTGCACGAGGAGTTCAAGGCACGCCGCGGCCTCGAGCTGCGGATGGGAACGGAACCGGAGATGATGTGGCTGAAGTTCGACGAGAACGGCAAGCCGCGTGACGGTTATTCAAAGCCTTACTGCTACCATATCGACCAGTTCGAAAGCCTGCGGCCGGTATCGATGCAGGTGATTCGGTACGCTCGTGCCATGGGGCTTGATATGATCCAGGGTGACCACGAGGACGCCCCGGGACAGCTGGAGCTCAACTGGGCTTTCGACAACGTCCTGAGAAACGCCGACCGGCTGACGACCTACCGCCAGATCTGCGCCCAGGTCGCCCGGGAAAACGGTATTTTTGCCTGCTTCATGTCAAAACCCTTCATGGGCGTGTCGGCAAGCGGTTGCCATCACAACATGTCGCTCTGGACTGAGGGCGAGGACGTGTTCAGGCGCACCGGGAACGATCCCGACAGCCTGCCCGGAATGAAAGAGAACTATATGTATGTCACTGGCGGTGACAACACGTTCATGCCGGATACGGACGACCCGCAGATGCCGGGCAAGACGGGGCTGAAGGCCATCGGTGGCGTGGTGACCCACCTGCAGGCGCTGACCGCGATCGGCTGC
This sequence comes from Rhodobacter sp., assembly GCA_022824145.1. Lineage (GTDB taxonomy): Bacteria > Pseudomonadota > Alphaproteobacteria > Rhodobacterales > Rhodobacteraceae > JAPOUP01. The sequence continues at coordinate 7,965 of JAJEAY010000271.1, forward strand.
TCCACGGTGAACTCCTACAGGAGGCTTTGGGATACGGGATTCTGGGCGCCTGTATTCTCGGACTGGGGTTTCCAGAACCGCACGACCGGCCTGCGGGTCTCGGCGCCCGGGCGGTTCGAATACCGTTCGGTCGATTCCATGGTGAATCCGTATCTCATGGGATCCACTCTTCTTGCAGCCATGGAAGACGGCCTGGAAAACAGCCTGGATCCCGGCAAGCCGGAAGAGCGCAACATCTACGAGGCGATGGCCGAAGGCAAGGACGTCAGAAAGCTGCCCATGAGCCTTGGCGAAGCGCTGGATCATTTGGCCGGCGACGACGTCGTCAAAGCCGGGCTTCCGGGTGAGATGTACCGGCTCTACGACGAATACAAACGCGACGAGTTCGCCCGTTTCATGTCCACTGTGACGGAGTGGGACAACGAGATGTACATGGAGTGCCTGCCCTGACGGGAGGCCCTTCCAACCGAAACCCCATGACCGGGAGGCGCACCTGAATGTGCGGAATTGCTGGAATCATACATAGAAACCGATCCGGCGGCGTAGGCGGGGAGATGACCGCAATGTTGCAGGCTCTCAAGCACCGCGGGCCGGATTCAACCGGATACGCCGTCTATTCCCAAGGCGGCGACCCCGCAGACTACATAATGAGGATCAAAGTCGCGGAGGCTGATGATCTCGCCATCGGGCATGGCGCGCACCGCCTGATTGCCGACCGGATCTCCCGTGTCGATGCCATTCTTGAAGAGCATGGCGCATCGGTCAAGTCAAAGGAAGCGCCGAGGGAATATGCGCTGCGCTATGTTCTGTCCCATGACGGCGATACCGCCGCCCTGGCTGGACATATCGAGGAAGATGGAGGGACCGAGATCCTGAGCATGGGTAGCGGTCTGGAACTGATCAAGGATCTTGGCGACGCCACAGAAGTGGCTGACGCATACGGCCTGGGCGGTTTCCAGGGAACGCACGGCATCGGCCACACGAGGATGGCCACGGAATCCGACGTCGACATCAAATCGGCGCATCCGTACTGGGCGTTTCCCTACAACGACATCTCGGTGGTGCACAACGGACAGATCACGAACTACTGGACCATGCGGCGGGAGATGGAGCGGCGGGGCCATCGGTTCATGTCCGACTGCGACAGCGAGCTGCTGGCGGTTTACACGGCGCATCATCTGGCGACGGGCGTGGCGCTTGAGGAAAGCCTCAAACGGTCCATCGAAGAGATCGACGGAGTGTTCACCTACCTGGTCTGCACTCGGGACCAGCTTGGCATGGCCAAAGATACGATGGCGGCAAAGCCGCTGGTTCTTTACGAATCGGACGACCTGATCGCCATGGCCTCAGAAGAAGTCGCGATACGGGCCATTCTTCCCGATGAGATCGACACAACCGATCCTTATGATGAGGAGGTTCGGGTATGGCAGACCTGAGCAACGCCCAGCTTAGAGCAATGACCCAGGAAGAGCGGGTGACCGCTCTCGGGATGCGAACCGAACAGCTGACCGGCAAGTCACTTTATGTGGAGTTCGACCCGGATGCGGAGGACAGGTTCGCCTATCCGTGGGCTCCGGATGTCGACTACAACAAACGAACGGAAGTCGACTGTGACGGCAAGTCAACGACCGAAGTGAACTCCTCGGTCCGCAGCCTCATGGAAGAAGGCTACGGCACCATAGTGCTGCAGAACCCGCGTGGCATGCACTCTCTCGGCGTCGGAATCCTCAGCCGCCTAAACCTGATTATCGAAGGATCGACCGGATATTTCGCTGCGGGTCTCATCGATGGCCCGAACGTACGCATAAACGGTCGTGTGGGCTGGTCATGCGCCGAGAACATGATGTCCGGCACGGTCATTGTCGAGAAAAACGCCGGATCCACCTTCGGCGCCGCGATCCGCGGCGGCGATCTTGTCTGCCACGGTTCCGTCGGATCGCGGACAGGCATTGACATGAAGGGAGGAACCATTCTGGTCGGCGGAGACACAGGGGCGCTCTCGGGTTTCATGATGCAGCGCGGGCGAATGGTTGTGTGCGGAAACGCCGGAAAGAACCTGGGCGATTCTATGTATGATGGAACCATCTATGTGGGCGGCAGGATCCAGTCACTGGGTGTGGACGCGGTGCCGGTGGAACTGACTGACCTTGATCGGGCATGGCTGAAGCGGAAACTGACTCTCTACGGGCTGGTGCCCGAGCAGGGTGTCGATCACTTCACCAAGATCGTCGCGGGCAAACAGCTCTGGAATTACGACAACCTCGAGCCCAACGAAAAGAAACTTATCCTCTAGCGCAGGAACACACCTCGCCTCCGCGCGGTGGAACTGCCCTGAAGGCCCCGGGAAAGGATCAAATGCATGGCTGACGGAAGCCCAAACCTGAAGAAGCCGCTGCACCGCGACGTCAACCGCATCGGCGACAGCTTCGTCTTTCCGCCACGCGTCATTGACGACATTCACATCAAGTCCGAACTTGGACGTTACCGCATGCGCGGCTTCTCGCTGTTCAAGAAAATCCCGCATTGGGACGACCTGACATTCCTGCCGGGTACGCTGACGCGTTTCGTGATCGAGGGTTACCGCGAGAAGTGCGAGACAAAGACCGTTATCGGAGCCCGGGCCAAGCGTCCGCTGGAACTCGACATTCCGGTCTATGTAACCGGGATGAGCTTCGGGGCGCTGAGCTACGAAGCCAAGACGGCGCTGGCGCGGGGCGCCACCATGGCAGGAACCGCAACCTGTTCAGGTGAAGGAGGAATGATTCCCGACGAGCGGCGTTACTCTTCCAAGTGGTTCTATCAATGCATCCAGTCGCGTTATGGCTTCAATCCGAACCATCTGGTTCTGGCGGATGCCTGCGAGTTCTTTATCGGACAGGGCTGCAAGGTTGGACTGGGTGGCCATCTGATGGGCCAGAAAGTCACTGACCAGGTGGCAGAGATGCGGTCGCTTCCGGCAGGGATCGACCAGCGCTCGCCCGCCCGGCATCCCGACTGGCTTGGCCCGGACGACCTCGCGCTGAAAATCCTGGAGATCCGGGAGGCCACCGACTGGCAGATCCCGATCCAGCTGAAGCTGGGCGCCGCCCGTGTGTATGACGACGTGCGCATGGCGGTGAAGTGCGATCCTGACTCGATCTATATCGATGGAATGGAAGGCGGCACCGGCGCCGGACCCCATCTTGCAACCGAGGACACGGGAGTGCCGGGCATCGCCGCGATCCGGCAGGCGCGAAAGGCCATAGACGATCTCGGAAAGCGCGGGGAGATCAGCCTTGTCTATGCAGGCGGAATCCGTAACGGAGCCGATGTCGCCAAAGCGATTGCGCTTGGCGCCGACGCAATCGCGCTCGGCCATTCGGTATTGATGGCCCTGAACTGCAACAAGGACATTCCCGAAGCGAACTTTCCAGAGGAAATCGGAGCCGAACCCGGCTATTGCTATCACTGCCACACCGGTCGCTGCCCGGTGGGCATCGCCACACAGGATCCCCTTCTTCGCAGGCGGCTGGATCCCGACGAAGCCGCCGAGCGCGTCTATAATTTCCTGCACACTCTGACGATCGAGGCGCAGCTCTTCGCCCGCGCATGCGGAAAGACGCATCTGCATTCGCTGGAACCGGAGGATCTTGCGGCGCTTACCATGGAAGCCTCGGCAATGGCGGGCGTTCCCCTCGCGGGGACAAATCACACAGTCGGCGTTAAAGACTATCATCACTATTAAGGGCAGGGGACGAAACAATGGCAGGAACTCAGTACCGCGGGTCCGAGATCAAGGGCGTCGACCAGTTCATCGACGATGCCGTTGGCCTGGAGTCGGAGCGCGAGAAGGAGATTGGCCAGCACATAGGCTATCGGTATGACGTCAATCTGGTTCCGGACTATGACCGGATGACGCCTTTCCTCAAGAAATATATCGAATTCATGGGCTGGGACGACCTGAACTGGCTGGAAGACGTGCACATGGGCTACGAGGAAGGCAAGCCCGCCGTTTTCGACCGCAACAACAACGGTTGGGTGCGCATTCCCGACAGCATCGCTCTTCCCGACAACCAGCAGGACCGCGACATGATCGCCCGCGAGCTTCTGGTGAAATTCCAGATGTCCGACCGGCATCCTATGGTCGCGCTTCGCAAGGCCTATATGAAGTTCTGACAGCATGCCCCGTACAGTCGATATCGCCTGCCTCCAGACCCGTCCGATGCCGACTTTTCAAGCGGCAATCGACGAGGCCATGCCGCTTGCTGATGCAGCGGCGGATGCGGATATCATTTTCCTGCCGGAATACTGCGGCGGGCTCGCCTCGGAAGGTCCGGTGCTGGCGCCGCCGGCAGCAGCGGATTCCGGGCATCCGTTTGTTCTTGCGTTCCGTGAGTTCGCCGCCCGTCGCGGTGTATGGGTGATGCTGGGCTCGGTAGCGGTGGAAGGGCCGGGCGGAAGGATCATCAACCGGGGATTCGTGCTGGACGACAAGGGTGAGGTGCGCGGCCGCTACGACAAGATCCACCTGTTCGATGTTCAGCTTTCCGAATCTGAGGTCTACCGGGAAAGCGCGAGAGTTTCGCCGGGCGACAGCGCGGTCATCCATGACACGCCGTTCGGCCGGATCGGGCATACCATCTGTTACGACCTGCGGTTTCCGCAGCTTTACCGAACCCTGGCGCAGGCAGGAGCCGACATAATCGCCTGTCCGGCCGCATTCACCCGCCGCACCGGCGAAAAGCACTGGCACATACTGAACCGCGCCAGAGCCATCGAGAATACCTGTTTCGTGGTGTCGCCATGCGCCGTTGGTCCGATCGAGGGTGGTGGTGAGAGCTACGGCCATTCGCTGGTGGTGGATCCCTGGGGCGAGGTCGTTGCCGATGGCGGAACAGTTCCCGGCGTAGTCCGCGCCAGCATTGATATCGACCAGGTCGAATCGGTGAGGGCCCGAATTCCCAGCCTGAGCCACGACCGTGCTTACAGCCTCGTTGACCGACAACGGAGAGTCGCGTGAGTTCCCTCGCCGCAATGCTTCGAAATCCCGAAAGGGAGGCGTTCATGAAATGGCAGTGCCGCGTGCGCCAGTTCGCGATGCGGCAGCGCCATGGGCGACCTGACGAGGCGGTGACGCCTTTGGTGTCGCTGCCGGGGCAGGCGGGAACCGTGGGTCCGATTCTAACGGTGCTGAATCGGGAACCGGAGCATTCGATGACACCGGAACTCGATCACATCTCCGGGCGCACCCACGATCCGGCCGAGCGGCTCGAACAGGCGGTCCGGTTCCTCAGCGCGGGCTACTATCAGAAGCATCGGGAATTCTCGGACATCCTGACAGCTACGTTTCCACCGGGCAGCGCCACTGCCTCAAGGATTTTGGCCGGAGGCAGATGCGTGCTGCATTTCGATGCCTACAGCCAGCGGTTCGACATACCCTGCCATGTTCGGCGGCTGGCCGGGGACAGTCCGCTGCATCATTCGACACTGGCCCACAACCGGCTGTTCAATCCGGGGGTTCTGCCTGCCGTCGAGGTCTTGGGATTTGAGCCTGATTGGGTGGCATCCCAGGCTGAACCGAAAGCTGCGTGACGGCGATGTCGGCAGTTCCGGCAGTGCGAGACGGGAGTTCGCCGGGACGCTGTGCCGGAATCTTTGTCCGAAAGCTCGACATATCATGACCATTCAACCCATCAGGGCAGGCACGGCAGTGCTTTCGAACCCATGACAGCCGGTGCTGCCCACCTGATCGCGGGCAATGTACCCGCCAAATCAACCAAAAAAGCTAGGAGGCGACATGACCAAGCGCGTATGTATCATCGGAGCAGGCCCGTCCGGGCTGGCGCAGCTTAGGGCATTCCAGTCGGCCAAGGCCAAGGGTGCCGAAATTCCGGATATCGTCTGCTATGAGAAACAGTCCGACTGGGGCGGGCTCTGGAACTATTCGTGGCGAACGGGCACCGACGAGTACGGAAACCCATGCCATGCCTCGATGTACCGATACCTTTGGTCCAACGGCCCGAAAGAGGGTCTGGAATTTGCCGATTACACGTTCGAAGAGCATTTTGGCAAACCCATCGCGTCCTATCCACCGCGGTCTGTGCTGTTCGACTACATCAAAGGACGAGTGGAGAAGGCGGGCGTCCGGCAGTGGATCCGGTTCGACACTATCGTACGTGACGTACGTACGCTGCCGGAGGGCGGATTCGAGGTTACGGCGCGCAACGAGGCCGAGGATTCAGAGACCCGCGAGACTTTTGATCACGTGGTCGTCGCATCGGGTCATTTCAGCGTTCCGAACGTGCCGGAATACCCGGGTTTCGACACCTTTAACGGCCGAATCCTGCATGCCCACGACTTCCGCGACGCACGCGAGTTCATCGACAAGGACATCCTTATCCTTGGCACCTCCTATTCGGCCGAGGATATCGGAAGCCAGTGCTGGAAATACGGCTGCAGGTCAGTGACGGTTGCGCACAGAACAGCCCCGATGGGCTACAAGTGGCCGGATAACTGGCAGGAAGTGCCCCGGCTTGAGCGGGTTGAGGGCAGGACAGCTTATTTCGCGGACGGAACCAGCAGAGAAGTCGATGCGATCATTCTCTGCACTGGATACAGGCATCATTTTCCGTTTCTTCCGGACGACCTGCGGCTGAAGACCGCAAACGTTCTGGCCAGCGATGACCTTTACAAAGGCGTCGTCTGGAACGGCAATCCGGACATTTTCTATCTGGGAATGCAGGACCAGTGGTACACGTTCAACATGTTCGATGCGCAGGCATGGTATGTGCGCGACGTCATCATGGGCCGGATCGAGGTGCCGGATCTCGCCAGCCGGGAAGCGGACGTCAAGGCGCGCAAGGACGCGGAAGCGGCGCTGGAGGATGACTATGCCTGCATTGACTACCAGGGCGCATATACGAAGGAGCTGATCGACGAGACGGATTATCCGTCCTTCGACATTGATGCTTCGAACCGAGCGTTCCATGAGTGGAAGAAGCACAAGAAGAAGGACATCATGACCTTCCGCAACAACGGATACACCAGTCCGATGACTGGCACCAAAGCGCCGCCGCACCATACACCCTGGAAGGACGCATTGGACGACAGTCTGGAAAGCTATCTGCAAACGTAAGCGGAAGTCAGGTTCAGCTGCGGGTTCACGTAGGGTGATGGACGGGCGTTTGCAAAACGTCGGTCCGCTTCTCTTGCGTGGAACAATTCACTGAAAGATGGAGTGTTGCGCGATGAAGACGCATGCAAGAGCGGTTGTGATCGGGGGTGGAGTTGTTGGCGCCTCGGTTCTGTTCCATCTCGCGAGGCATGGCTGGACCGATACTGTTCTGCTTGAGCGATCTGAACTGACCAGCGGCTCGACCTGGCATGCCGCTGGCGGGATGCATAAGATCAACGGCGATCCCAACATCGCAAAGCTCCAGCGGTATACAATCGAACTCTACAGGGAGATCGAGGAACTCAGCGGCCAGGCCACGGGCCTTCACCTGACCGGCAGCGTCATGCTTGCCGCGACGAAGGACCGGATGGACTGGCTTAGGGGTTTGGTGGCCAAGGGGCGGTACCTTGGAATCGACGCTGAGGTCATTTCGCCTGCGGAAGCCCATAAACTTATGCCCCTGATGGATCCGAGCCAGTTTGTCGGGGCGGTCTGGTCAGACGACGACGGGCATCTCGACCCTTCGGGCGTTACCCATGCATACGCCAAAGCGGCACGCAAGCTCGGGGCTTCCGTAGAGACGCATTGCGCTGTCACGGCAATTGAACGCCGTGCCGATGGGGGTTGGAAACTGCGCACATCGAAAGGTGACGTGATCTGCGAGCATGTCATCAATGCCGCCGGACTTTGGGCACGGGAAGTCGGGCGCATGGTGGGCCTCGAACTGCCTGTTCTGGCGATGGAACACATGTACCTTCTCACCGAAGACATGCCGGAAGTCCGTGAATTCAACGAGAAGGCCGGTCATGAGATCGTCCATGCCGTCGATTTCGACGGCGAACTGTACCTCCGCCAGGAGCGGGGCGGCATGCTGATGGGCACCTATGAGCGCGCGTGCGTACCATGGTCGGAACTAGAGACGCCGTGGGAATTCGGGCACGAGCTTCTGCAGCCTGACCTGGACCGGATCGCGCCGTCGCTGGAAGTTGGCTTTCGGCATTTCCCGGCTTTCGAGAGAGCGGGAATCAAGCAGGTCATCAACGGGCCGTTCACGTTCGCTCCGGACGGAAATCCGCTCGTGGGGCCTGTCCGGGGACTGCCGGGGTTCTGGTGCGCCTGCGGGGTAATGGCGGGCTTCAGCCAGGGGGGCGGTGTTGGACTCGCTCTGTCGAACTGGATGGTGGACGGCGACCCGGGGGAGGATGTTTTTGCGATGGACGTCGCCAGGTTCGGCGACTTCGCGACCCGGCGCTACACAAACGCGAAGGTTCGTGAGAACTATTCGCGCCGGTTCTCGATCCGCTATCCCAATGAGGAACTTCCCGATGCCCGGCCGCTGAAGACCACTCCTGTCTATGACCGGCTGAAGGACCGGGGAGCGGTGTTTGGTGCGGCCCACGGTCTGGAAGTGCCGCTCTGGTTCGCGCCTGAGGGAGTCGAGGACGAGTTCTCCTGGCGACGGTCGACCGATTTCGAACATGTGGCGGCTGAGGTGCGGGCAGTCCGGGAAGGTGTCGGGATCATCGAGATATCCGGATTCGCGAAATATGTGGTCTCCGGTTCCGGTGCGGAAGGCTGGCTTGACCGGATGCTGGCCTGCCGGATTCCCGTTCAGGGGCGCATGACGCTCGCTCCGATGCTGAAAGAGGACGGGCGGTTGATCGGGGATTTCTCGCTGGCACGGCTCGGTTTGGAGGAATTCCTGATTGCGGGGTCCGGCATCGCCGAGGATTACCACGTACGGTGGTTCGAGGCGCATCTGCCCGAACAGGGGGTAACGTTTTCAGTCCAGCGGGGCGAGATGACCGGACTGTCCATCGCAGGGCCGCGGGCGCGTGACCTGCTTCAGTCAGTGGCCGACGCCGATGTTTCGGCGGAGGCGTTCAGGTTCATGGACATCCGACGCATGGATGTTGGGATGGCTTCGGCTCTTGTGGGGCGTGTGAGCTTTACCGGGGATCTCGGTTACGAGATGTGGATTCCGGCAGAGTACCAGCGCTACGTCTATGACTTGCTGAAGGAAGCCGGGGCGCAGTTCGGAATCAGGGATTTCGGCCTTCGGGCGCTGAACGCAATGCGGCTGGACAAAGGATTCGGTGGTTGGGCGCGCGAGTATCGGCCGATCTATACCGCTGATGAAGCTGGTCTCGGACGTTTTGTGGCTCTTGGCAAGGAAGCGGACTTCATCGGCAAGGCCGAAGCTGCGGCTCACCGCGAAGATGGGGGGAAGCTACGGCTTCGGGTATTCACGGTCGATGCTGTCGATGCCGATGCCGTCGGGGATGAGCCGATCTCGCTGGATGACAAGGTGGTCGGATGGGTCACTTCCGGAGGATATGCGCATCATTCCGGAAAATCGGTGGCGCTTGGCTACGTGCCGCGGGAACTGGCCGATACTGAAACTGGATGGAAGATCGAGGTGTTGGGAGAACTGTTGGATGCCCGGCTGCAGCCGCGGCCGCTGTTCGACCCGGACGGATCCCGTATGCGGACCTGATCTGGACTTAAGCTATACGCCGCCCGGTCCCGAGAAGACCCGCGCTTCCCGGTGCAGATTCTGGGCATCCGTGTAGCTGTTTGCGGGGTTTTCTGGGCAGTCCTGACAGGTTCCCTTGCGTTTCACTATGCCTGGCGTTGGGGCCGTTCCTGACGGCGGGACTGTTCCAGGTGGTTCAGGCATAAGGAGGCTCGCCAAAATTACGTGATCGATATCACCTGGTCACCAGGGTGTAGTTCCATTCGCCGTGGAAGCCGTCGTGGCGAATGTTCAGGCCCTTCATCTGTTCGTCGGAGACCTTGACGCCGAGAGGATACTCATTGTCATCGATCCCCGACCGGATCTTCAGGCCAGTGTCGACGGCTGCATAGAACGGCGGGAAATCAGAACGTTCTGATTTCACGCCGTTTTGAATCGCCGCCGACAGGGCATCGAGCACTTGGTGCGGATGGGCTGGTTCCAGCCAGTCCACTGCAAGTCGGTCGCGTCCCTGGAGAAGCGGGCTCTTCTGCGCTCGCGCAACGCGCTTGTGGAAGGCATCATACGGCTGGAGCTTTCGTAGCGCGGCATCCTCCGCAACTTCGGCCTGAAGCTCGGCCGGGTGTCGAAGGGCCGCTGGGAGGAAAGGGTCCGGGAACTGGCCTCGGTCAACGCGATGCTGTCGGACGCGGTCGCGCCGGTCCAGCGGCTGCGCAGGCAGATGCGCGACGAACCGGCCATGACTGCGAAGAGGATCAGGAGCCTCGCCATGTCGGCCGACACGTGCCGGCGGCTGATGACGATGCCGGGCACGGGCCCGGTCAAGGCGCTGGCCTTCGTCACCGCGGTCGACGACCCGGTTCGGTTCCGAAGGGCCAGGGACATAGGCGTCTGGGCGGGGCTGACGCCGAAGCGGAGCCAGTCGGGGGAGCGTGACGTGTCGGGTGGGATCACGAGGATCGGCGATGCCGCCCTGCGCACGGCGCTCTTCCAAGCCGCCACGTCGATGCTGAACGGCACGAGGAAGATGAACTGGCTGAAAGTCTGGGCGCTGCGTCTGGCGGCGAAGAGTGGCAGGAAGCGCGCCACGACCGCGCTGGCCCGGCGCATGGGCGTGATGCTTCTCCGGTTGTGGATGGACGGGACGGAGTTCCGGTTCAGCCGGGATCAGGCGATGGCGCCTGGTCCGGCATGAGCGTGGCTGCAACGGATCCGCAGCCCGTGACGAGGAGGGAAGGAACGGGTCCCGGCGGCCCGCCCACGGACGTCCCCTTGCCGGGACGCGGTCTCCGATGATGTCGCGGATGTCCTCGTTGCCGAACGGCGCTGTCGCGTTCGAGCGCGCAGGTCAACAGACGCTCGGGGACCGGACTGGACCAAGCATCATGCAGGCGGCCGACGAGCCGACCGCGGACGGAGGGAAGATGCCCGGCAGCGGACGTGATGTGGACCTTTCCTGGAACGTGGAGACGAGGCCTTGAACGAAACCTGACATGCACCGCCCCTCCGAGGGTTGCTTGGTTCGCCTCGCCGGACTCTTGCGGTCGCTCCGGCGAACCAGGCAACCCTCGGCTCCGGACCAAACGCCAACGCCGCTCCCGACATGAACGCCGCGCCCCTTGCCGCCGGCGCCGGGGGCAGTCCTGTCGGGTTCGGGCTTCGTGGCCGCTCATGTACAGGAATCGGTGCTTGACGTCGGGGCCCCATTACGGAAGGACGTCTGAAGTTGCGTTTCGCAGGCACGCGCATATTCGGACATTTGTTGAAAGCGGAAAGAAGCCAGTAGTGACGCGTTATCATAGTCCGTGCGTTACCGCTTCACGCGTTAAGGCGCTTCTCCAACCATCCGGCATCCATCTCCGGGACCGAATTGAGGAGTTCGCGTGTATAATCCTGTTGAGGGTCGTTGAGCACTGCGGACACTTTGCCGCGTTCGACTATGAGGCCGTTCTGCATGACTATCACATCGTCTGCGATTGCTCGCACGGTCTGAATGTCGTGGGTTATGAACATATAAGATACGCCAAACTGACCCTGAATCCGGTCGAGCAGTTTCAGCATCCCTTCCGCCACAACCTGATCAAGGGCCGAAGTCACCTCATCACAGATGATCAGATCCGGTTCGGCGGCAAGCGCGCGGGCGATGCCGATGCGTTGCTTCTGGCCGCCCGAAAGGCTGGGCGGGTAGCGGTTGATAAACTCGCCCGGATCCATCTCGATCATCCGCAGCAGCTCACAGATCCGGTCGCGTTTCGCTTTGCCCGACAGCCCGAGATACTGCGCAACCGGACGCCCAAGGATGTCGCCGACCCGCTTTCTCGGGTTAAGTGCGGTTTCGGCCATCTGGTAGATCATCTGGATTCGGCGCAGCTCGGGCAGGTCGCGCCTGCGAAAGTCCGGATGTAAGGGTTGGCCGTCAAGGAGCATCTCTCCCTTCCTGAGAGGCAGCAGGCCTGTCAGACAACGGGCCGCAGTGGATTTCCCGCTGCCCGACTCGCCGACGACGGCGAGGGTTCGGCGGGGATACACATCAAAGCTGATGTCGTGCAGGATATCGTGGGTGCCATACCCTGCCGTCACGTATTTCAAGGAAACCAGCGGCACAGCGTCCTTGGACGGTACGGCCTGCGCGGTCTTTCGGAATTTGCGTACCGCCCAGAGGGTCTTGGTGTAGTCGGCCTGGGGCGCAGACAGCATTTGGCGGGTTTCAGCCTCTTCGACCTCGCGGCCATAGCGCAATACTTTGATGCGATCAGCCATTTGGGCGACCACGGCCAGATCGTGACTGATGTATAGCGCCGCGGTATCGTATTCGCGCACGATGTTCCGGATCGTGCCAAGCACCTGGATCTGAGTCGTCACGTCCAGCGCGGTGGTCGGTTCGTCAAAGATGATCAGGTCAGGTCGGCAAGCCATTGCCATTGCCGTCATGGCCCGCTGCAGCTGCCCGCCCGAAACCTGGTGCGGGTAGCGGAATCCGATTTCCCGAGGAGTTGGAAGCCGCATCTTTTCGTAAAGGGCAACAGCGTCATTCTGGGCTTCCTTGCGGGATTTCAGGCCAAAGCGGACGGGCGATTCACAGTACTGCCGCATCAGCGTGTAGGCCGGGTTGAAAGCGGCGGCGGCGGACTGGGCGACATAGGCGATGCGGCTGCCGCGCAGGCGACGCAGGGAACGTTCATTCAGACCCACCAAGTCCCGCCCGTCGAACCGGACCGAGCCTCCGCTGATCCGGCAGCCATCTCGGGAAAAGCCCATCGCTGCGAGGCCGATCGTTGATTTGCCCGCGCCAGACTCTCCAATCAGACCCAGCACCTCGCCGCGATGCAGATCAAGATCGACGTTTTGCACTATGCCGGTCCAGACCTCGTTGATCCGGCCTTCCAGCTTCAGGCCGCAGATTTGCAGAAGCGGTGGTGTTGATGTTTGTGGGCCGCTCACACAGCTTACTCCTGCAGTCCGCTGGCGCGGAACAGCATCCAGTCGACCACGAAATTGACCGCCACGGTCAGAAGGCCGATCGCGGCGGCGGGCAGAAGCGGCGTGATATCGCCAAACGTGATCAGCGAAGAGTTTTCCCGTACCATCGAGCCCCAGTCGGCGGTGGGCGGCTGAATGCCCAGCCCCAAGAAGGAAAGTGCGGCGATCAGCAGGAAGACAAAGCAGAATCGCAGGCCGAATTCTGCGGCCAGAGGTGCGGTGATGTTCGGCAGGATTTCCGACACCAGAAGATAGGGTAGCTTCTCGCCCCGCAGGCGCGCGGATTCGAAAAAATCGAGGACCACAACATCCTTCGCTACCGCCCGGGAAAGGCGATAGACGCGGGTGGCTTCCAGAATGGCGATGACGGCGATCATGTTGAAAACGGATGTGCCAACGATGGTCAACAGCAGCAGGGCCGCGATGAAAAGCGGGATCGCCATCATCACATCAACGATCCGGCTGAGGATCTGATCGGCAATCCCGCCCAGCGTAGCGGCCATCAGGCCGAAGGCAACGCCGATAATGAAGGTAATCACCGTGGCGGCCAGAGCGATCCCGATCGTGTTGCGGGCCCCGTAGAGAATACGGGACAACATATCGCGACCCAGATTGTCGGTGCCCAACAAATAAGTGCTGTCCCACAGCATATACTGCTCACCGACGATCTCGTGCTCGCCAAAGGGGGCTATGAGCGGTGCGAACAGTGCTACGAATATGTACCCGCAGATCACGACAATCCCAAACCAGGCCGACAGCGGAGCTGAACGCAATGTACGAATTGCTTCCATCAGCCCGCACCTATCGCCCGTGCCGCAGGCGTGGATTGCTCAGCGTCGAGCCAATATCCGCAGCAAGATTGAGTAGGATGTAGACGCTGGCGAAAAACAGGCTGCAAGCCTGCACCACCGGGATATCGCGCTTGCCGACGGAATCGACCATCAACTGACCCAGCCCGGGGTAGACGAATATCACCTCCACCACGACGACGCCCACAACAAGCCAGGCCAGATTGATGGCGATGACGTTGATGATCGGCGCCAACGCATTGGGCAGGGCGTGAACGATGATAACGGCAGGCTTTGGGGCTCCCTTGATGTGCGCCATCTCGACATAGGCCGAGGACAGTACGTTGATCAGCGAGGCCCGCGTCATGCGCATCATGTGCGCGCTGACGACGACGGTCAGGGCCAGAGCGGGCAGGATGCTCTGGTAGATGCGCGAGCCCAGCGTTGTCGTATCGTCGATCACCACGAAAGAGGGAAAAAGGCCACTGCGCGCCAGAGTGACGATCAGCAGATAGGCGATCAGGAATTCAGGGATTGAGATGGCCGACAGCGATATCAGGTTGATCAGCCGGTCGATAAGGGAATTGCGGTAGAGCGCTGCCACGATCCCCAGCCCCACCGCCAGCGGCACCGAGATGACCGCAACCATGGCGGCCAGGAAAAGGGTGTTTTCGGTACGACCGCCCATGATCTCGACAATGTCACGGCCGTTGGCATAAGAGACACCCAGTTCACCCTGCACGATGTTGCCCAGCCACACAAAGTAGCGCTCGACCGGCGGCCGGTCGAGCCCAAGCTCGCGGCGTATGGCAGCGATGGTTTCTTCGGTGGCTTCCTGGCCGAGGGTTGCCTCGGCCAGATCACCGGGCAGGAACTCCACCGCGGCAAAGATCGCCATCGACACGGCAAGCAAGGTCAGGATACCCAGCAGCAACCGTTGGAGTATCAGCTTTGCCGCCGGGTTCATCCTAAATTTGCCACCTGTCTTACGTGCGTTGTGTCATCTCGATTATGCGAACCACCAGCGTTCGATCAACAAGTTACTGTCCATCTCCGAGACCGTGCCGACCTGGCCATGGGCCAGCTTATCGTTGTGTGCTTCCACATGGTTCGTGAAGAGTGGGGCGATCACACCACCATCGTCGCTGATCAGGCGCTGCATCTCGCCATACATCTCGCGGCGCTTAGCTTCATCCAGTTCAGTACGGGCGGCGATCAGCAGCTCGTCGAAACGAGAATTGCTCCACTGGGTCGCGTTCCAGGGCACTCCACTCAGGTAGGAGGAGGAGAGAATCCAGTCCTCAGTGGCCCGGCCGGACGAATAGCTCGCGCAGAGCGGGCGTTTGCGCCAGATGTCGCTCCAGTACCCGTCGCCGGGAACGCGGTCGACCTCAACCGTGATCCCGGCGAGCGCGGCGGCTTCCTTGTAAAGGACCGCCATGTCGACGGCTCCGGCAAAAGCACCGTCCGACGTGGCCAGTTTCACCTTCAGACTGTCAAGACCAGCCTCTTTCAGGTGGAACTTGGCCTTGTCCGGGTCATAGGGACGCTGTGGGATGTCGGGGTCGTGGTACCGATTGGCCGGGCCGATGGGCTGATCATTGCCGATCAGGCCATGCCCCACCAGAACCTTGTCCAGCATCGCCTGCCTATCAACCGCGTATTTCATTGCCAGACGCACATTGTTGTCCGTGTATGGATCCTGGGTAGTGATCATCTGGAACATGAAGTGCTTGGTGCCGGGTTGTTCGTTGATGACGACACCGGGCGCCGCGGATAGGCGTTTCAGCGTCTTCAAATCGGCCTGCGCGATGAAATCCACGCCTCCCGACAGCAACGCATTCGAGCGAGCCGAAGCATCGGTCATGTTGATCAGTTCGATCGAGTCGAAATGTGCACGATTGTCGCCCTTGAAATAGTTTGGGTTGCGCTTGGCCACGGCGCGCACACCTGGCTCGAAGCTTTCGATGACGTAACCGCCGGTTCCGACGCCCTCGCCAATGGCGTCCTCTGGCATGATGCACAGGTGATAGTCGAACAGAAGGAACGCAAAATCCGCGTTGCCGCCCGTCAGGGTGAAGACGACGGTATGGTCGTCTGGTGATTCGATTTTCTCGATCGGGTCAACGATCTGCTTGATCGGCGACTTGGAGTCCTCTCCGCGATGGTGATCGACCGACGCGATCACATCGGCGGAGGAGAGCGACTTGCCATTATGGAATTCTACTCCCTTGCGCAGGTTGAAGGTCCACACCCGCGCATCGTTTGACGCGTCCCAGCTTTCGGCGAGGCCGCCAACGACATTGCCGTCTGCGTCCACTTCCGTCAGGCGGCTATAGATAGCCCCGGCGCCCAGTACCGACATGAACAGATCGCTGAACGTGATCGGATCGAAGCTGTCCCCGGTATGCCCCCCGGGAATCGCTGCACGGAAATGGCCCCCTTTCTGCGGCGCGGCCTGCGCGATCGATCCGGCAAACGGCCCGGCGCCAAGTGCCAGAGCTGCGGCACTGGTTGTTTTCAAAAGTCCTCGTCTGTTGATCAGACCTGACATGATATCATCCTCCAAGTTGGTTCGTGTGTCGTTCATTTGGCCGATTTCTGTTTTTCCCAGAAATCTAGGACGTCTTTTCCATCCATCATCTTGTTCGGAAAACCATCGCACCGGAGTTCAACTCCGGTTGCGTCTTCCATCATCTTCACCACATGCGGGGTCCAGGCATCCGCGCCGTATTTCGCCTTGGCCTCAAGAAACATCTGATCCATCAGACCGGTGAATTTCAAAGGCACATCGTATTCGCGTCCCAGTTGCATCATCAGGCCCAAGTCCTTGCAGGCCAGTTCCAGCGTGAATGAGGTATCGAAACTGCCGTTCAGCACCACCGGTGCGACGCTTTCGAACTCAACGCTGTTGCCTGAGCCGGCCTGAATGGCCCGATAGGATGCCGCCAAGTCCAGGCCCGCACGCTTTGCCAGAATCAGCCCTTCGCCAAGGCTGATCAGATTCACAAAGGCCATCATGTTTGTGATGACCTTCAATGTGGATGCGGTGCCGATCCCCCCGAGATGAAAGTTCATGCCGCCGAACGCCTCGATTGCCCCCTGATGACGCTGCAGGTCAGCTTCATGCCCCCCCAGCAATACCGTAATTTCGCCGCGTTCGGCCCGGTGGACACCGCCTGTGACCGGCGCTTCGATCGTGCCCACACCGCAAGATTGTGCCAGGTCGGCAACGCGCAACAGCTCGTCTACCTCTGTCGTGCTGGTTTCGATCCACACACTGCCGGGCGGCATCGCTGACAAAGCGCCGTCAGGTCCCGTCATGACCTTGGTCGATATCCCGGGCGATGTCAGACAGGTGATCAGGCCGTCAACGCCGCGCGCCACTTCGGGCGGGCTGTCGCACCATGTTGCGCCGCGATTGATCAGCTCTTCGGCGCGGGTGCGATCCAGATCATGCACTTGCAGCTGGAATCCGGCTTCCAGAAGATTGGACGCAATCTTGCCGCCAAGGTTTCCGAGGCCGATCATACCGTAAAGCATCATAGGTCCCTTTTGAAAGGTCAAACCAACGGACCTTGCCTAGAACAGAGAGACCATATAGAGGGCGGGGTCGATCAGTCCAACTAAGCTTTTTCCGCTTTGGCCCCAAGTTTTTTGATCCATTGATGCTTTACAAGTAACCAAGTTCAGCGTTCTAAGAGGCTGACCTATAGGTCCGGCTGATATGCAGTATATTGTAGATTTATATCATGACTCCCCTTAGTGGTGCTATATATGGTATTTTGAGTCAGCCTCTAAGATCGCAAATTCAGAAAGGGATTTCCGATTTCACGACCGGACCAAACCAAAACGGCATTTACGGCGGTCACTGACCAGCGGGCACGGCACGATGGAGAATTATGATTTCATCATTGTAGGCGCTGTTTTGGCCGGGTGCGTCTTGGCGCATCAGCTTTGCGATGATGCCCGCAACCGGGTTCTGGTTCTGAAAAGCGGACCAACGGACAAACTTCCTTACGTCAAAATTCCACTTGGATACGGTCTGTTGTTTCAAGATGATGAGCGGAACTACCGGTTTAAGACTGTGTCCGAAGCCGGATTGATGGACCGCCGTCTTAATTGTCCGCGTCGCCGGGTTATGGGTGGGTCAGGGTCGATCAATGCGCTGATCTGGTGCCGTGGGATGCCGTCAGACTATGACGGGTGGCAGACCCATGGCTGCGGATGGTCGGACGAAAAAACGGTATTCGAGGCGCTTGAGACGCGATCCACTGGAATGGCGATCACCAATCCCGTTGCGCTGCGGAATCGTTTCACGCTGCATTTCGCAGCTGCCATGGCGGAACTCGGGTATCCGGCGGACGCCGATTTCAATGGGATCGAGCCGGAAGGAGCCGGGTTTTACCGGATCACTACCCGCAATGGTCGCCGGTGGTCCAGCGCAAACGCGTTCCTGCGCCCTGCGGTGGCCGCCCGTTGTGTCCGGTTGATCACATCCGCCCCGATAAACAGGGTTATCTTGAAGGATGGCCGGGCGGTGGGTGTGTCATACGTCCGGCACGGATCCGAATCCATTGCCATGGCCCGACAGGCAGTTGTCATGGCGGCCGGTGCCATTCAAACGCCGCAGATTCTGCAAGTGTCCGGGATCGGTGATGGTGGCTATCTGCGCCGCATCGGAATTCCGGTACGATTGCACAACCCAAATGTTGAGCAGCATCTGCAAGACCATCTGGCGGTGGGCTATTACTTTCGCACACGCAAGCCGACGTTGAATGGGCACCTGCATTCTCTGTCAGGCAAGGTGAAACAGGCTCTGCTGTATGCGGCAACGCACGGTGGCCCCCTCGTAAATTCGGTGATCCAGTATGGCGGGTTCCTGCGATCTTCAGATGATCTGCAGTTCCCAAATCAGCAGTTGTATCTGAACCCGGCCACCTATTCTATTGCACGCCGCAAGAACGGGCTCGTCATTCAACCGGATCCGTTCAACGGCTACACCCTGTCCTTTCAACCGACCCGCCCGAAAAGCCGCGAATGGGTGAAGGTCTCCAGCGCGGACATTTCCGACGGCCCGGCAATATCGCTTGGTGCGTTAACGGCAGAGACAGATCTACACGGAGTGGTCGCAGGGGCGCGGCTTGTTGGACGGCTTGCCGCGTCAAAAACGCTGCAGAAAATCACCGAAGCCCCCTCGCCAATTGCCCCACACAAATGACCGACCATGAGATCATCGACGATTTTCGCGACCGGGCAGGATCGGATTTTCATCCCTGTGGCAGTTGCGCGATGGGTACTGATGCCGCCACGGCGGCTGTGGGGCCAAACCTTGCGGTCCACGGAACTGACGGGTTGTTCATCGCCGACGCCTCGGTGTTCCCATCGATTCCTTCAGGCAGTATCAACGCACCGACACTGATGGTCGCGCATAAAGGTGCGACACACATCCTCGAAGCCACATCAGGAGGCCCCGCATGAAGCTGACCGACCTGGAGATTTTTGTCGTGGGAAATCCACCGCCGCATTTCGGCGGTCGATATTTCATCTTCGTCAAGCTGACGACGAAGTGCGAAATTGTCGGGTACGGCGAATGCTACGTAGCGACCTTTGGGCCGGAGGTCGTCAAGCACATGATCCGAGATGTGTTTACCCGCTATTTTGAAGGCAGCGACCCACATCATATCGAACGCCTGTGGCGCCGCGCCCATGGTTCGGGGTTCAGCCACCGGCCCGATCTGTCGATGATGGGGGTGTTCAGCGGACTGGAAATGGCGTGCTGGGACATCATCGGCAAGGCGACCGGCAAACCAGTTTACGAGTTGATTGGCGGACGCGTGCATGAGCGCCTTCGCGCCTATACCTACGTTTATCCCGATGCCGAAGACGCTTTTCCACCACCCGGAAAACGCGCCAGGGCCTATACCGACCCGCAGGTTGCCGCCGAACGGGCCAGCATCTATGTCGAGGCGGGCTTCACGGCAGTGAAGTTCGAGCCCGTCGGCGCATATAGCGTGTTCGATGGTCGCCAACCGGACCAGCGGGCCATGGAAACCGCCAAAGAATTCTGCCGCCTTGTTCGGGAGGCCGTTGGAAACCGCGCTGACATCCTGATCGGCACGCATGGTCAGTTTACGGTTTCCGGAGCCAAACGGATGGCTCGGATTTTAGAACGGTATGACCCCCTATGGTTCGAAGAACCTGTGCCACCTGACATGCCGGAATGCATGGCCGAGGTTGCCGCTTTCACCTCGGTGCCGGTGGCCACCGGCGAACGGCTGTGTACCAAGTACGAGTTCGCCCGGCTGCTGGAATTCAAGGCAGCCACGATACTGCAGATGAACCTGGGACGTGTGGGCGGTATTCTGGAAGCCCGTAAAATTGCCGCGATGGCCGAAACCCGCTATGCGCAGATCGCGCCGCATCTGTACTGCGGACCGATTGTGGGCGCTGCTAATGTGCAGGTGGCAACTGCCAGCGCGAACTTCCTGATCCTAGAAAGCATCGAAGATTGGGGTGGGTTTCATGCCGACATCCTGACTCAGAAGATGGACTTCGAAGACGGCCATGTCCTCCCACCCACCGAACCGGGCCTCGGCGTGGAACTGAACGAAGAGGTGGCCCGCGCCCATCCCTATGAAGGCGACCTGTTGCATCTGCAAATGGCGCCCGATCCAGTGTGACCAGCCGCGCCAGAGAAACCGCCTAATCTTCCGTCTGCCGGTTACGCCAGTCCAGCGCAGCCTTGAGGCCGTTTTCCTTGCGGATGCGGTTGAATTCCACCCTCTCGGGGGACTGGTCAGCCTCAATTCCGACGGCTACCTCCATAGCTTCGGCCAGCGACTTGCGCATCCGGCCGAGTTCATAGCTGCGGTTAATGGCGCGTTTGGTTTGTTGCACGGATTGGGCAGACGCGCTGGTGATCTGACCGGCAAGGGCCAGCGCCGTCTCCAGTTCCTCGCCATCCGGTACGACACGGTTAATCAGCCCCATTTCGAAACAGCGGCGTGCCGGAGTGCGGTCGTTGCCGGTCAGCAGCAATTCTTTGGCCTGTTTTGGTCCGGTGACATAGGGTGCCAGCAAGGCCACGATGCCCGAGCCGAACCGCACCTCGGGCTCTCCCATCACCGTGCTTTCGCCCGCCACGGCCAGATCACAGGCCATCAGCAATTCCATTGCTCCGGCGATGCAAAACCCGTGCGCCGCGGCAATGGTTGGTTTGGGACTGTCCCAGAACTGCATGATAAAGTCGAAATCCGTCGCCAGGACCTTTCTCCATTCTTCCTCGCCAGTGATATTCTTTGCCGCGCTTTCCTTCATGTCGAAACCGGCTGAAAAGCACCGCCCGGCCCCGTGCACGACAATTGCCAACACCCGGCTGTCCGACAGAAAATCCGTCATCGCGTCATGGGTGGCGGCGAGCAGTTCGGAGTTGAACGCGTTCATAACCTGCGGGCGGTTGAAGGTCAGAATTCCGGTGCGGCCTTGAATTTCGGTCAGGATCGGGGCGTCACTCATCGCGGGTCTCATGTCTTCGGTCTCTCACCCAGCCTAACAGGGCCATGTCCGGGTTTTGCATCAAAAAACGAGGGGCCTGAGCGTTTATTTTTTGAGCGGTTTTCTGTGGACGACCGATCGGTTTTGCCCTTGAGTCAGTGGCGCAGATGGGGCGGAAGGGTACCATGGCCAATCACGAACTCGATGGCCTTCTCAAGCCACGTTCTGTGGCGATCGTCGGCGCCTCCGACCGTGAGGGCAGCAGCGGCCACGCGATGATGACGATGTGCGCCCTCGATGGTTTTGAAGGCCAAGTCTATCTGGTCAATCCAAGGCTCGATAGGATTGAGGGAAAGGCTTGCTCTCCCGATCTGGCGTCACTGCCGAAGGTGCCCGAGCATGTGGTGATCGGTGTCGCCAGCCGGTTTGTCGATGGCATCCTGGATCAGGCCATTGCCCTAGGCGTGAGATCGGCGACAATCTTCGCCTCCTGTTATCTGGAGAGTGACGGCAATCCCGCCCTGCCGCAGCGCATTGCGCAGAAGGCGCGGGCAGCCGGAATGGCCATCTGCGGCGCCAATTGTATGGGGTTCTACAACCCCGGCAACGGATTGCGGGTGGCCAGCATGAGTTCGCCACCGGGTATCCGGCGCGGTGGCATCGCCTGGATTGCGCAGTCAGGCTCAACCTTTGGCGCGTTGGCCCATAATGACAGGCGGCTGGGTTTTTCCCTGTGCGTCTCGACGGGAATGGAACTTGTCACAACAGTGGCCGATTACATGGATTGGGCGCTGGACCAGCCTGAAACGCGGGTGATCGGCCTTTTTCTGGAGACCATCCGCGATCCTGCTGCGTTCATGGCTGCACTTGAAAAGGCACAAGCGGCAAAGATCCCGGTGGTTGCGCTCAAGGTCGGGCGCACCGAGAAAAGCGCGCAGATGGCCGTGTCGCATACCGGAGCGGTCGCCGGAAATGATGCGGCCTATCAGGCGGTATTCCGCAAATACGGTGTGACCCGCGTGGCCGATATGGACGAAATGGCCGCAACACTGGCTCTGTTCGACACGCCACGCATGGTCGCACCCGGCCGGCTTGGGACGGTGCACGATTCCGGCGGCGAGCGCGAACTGGTTGTAGACATCGCGACCGAAATCGGCCTTGACTTTGCCACGCTGGAACCTGCGACATGCCGCGCGCTGGAAGCGTGTCTGGAGCCGGGCCTTCATCCGGAAAACCCGTTGGACGCCTATGGCACGGACCACGATCTGATCAACCGCAATGCGGCGATGATCGGAGCGCTGGTAAATGATCCCAACGTGGCGATGGGCCTGTTCATGTCCGACCCACGCGACGGCTATGGCTATGCCGACCAATATGTAGAGGGTCTGGTCAAGGCCTCGGATATGACCGACAAGCCATTGGCGCTTGTCACTAACTATTCGATGACCGATGAGCGCGAGTTTGCGCAACACCTCCTGCAGCAGGGGATTCCATTGATCCGTGGAACGCGGAACGCCCTGTTGGCGGCCCGTCATGTCATGGAGTGGCGCGACCACCTTGCCCGCCCGCTACCCCAGGCAACAAACTTGCCGGATACGCGCTATTGGCGCAATCGACTAGCGGCGGGTTTCACCCTGTCCGAGCACGAGGGGCTGAAGATGCTTTCCGGTTACGGCATCGACTGCCCGCGAATGGCGCGCATCGATAGTGTCGAAGAACTACCAGATGCCTGTAAATCGCTTCGCTTTCCTGCGGTTCTCAAGACTGCTGAGGAACATGCTCACAAAAGCGACGTCGGTGGGGTTGTTCTGAGTCTGCCTGACGCTGACGCGGTGCATACCGCGTATGAAGAGATGGCAGCCGCATTGGGACCGAAAGCCCTGATCGCAGAGATGGCGCCGAAGGGGGTGGAACTGGCCCTTGGATCGGTGTGGGATGAGAGCTTCGGACCGATTGTTCTGATTACTGCAGGTGGAGTTCTGATGGAGTTCCTGAACGACAAAGCAGCCGTATTGGCACCATTTGACGAAGCCGAAGCCCTGCGCCTGCTGCGGACACTTCGGGTCTTCCGGTTGCTACAGGGTGTTCGGGGCCAGCCGCCGGTGGACCTGAATGCGCTTGCCAAATCGGTCGCATCATTTTCCCGTATTATCGCCAGCCTCGGGGACACTTGCGGTGAAATTGACATCAACCCACTTGTCTGCACTGAAGGCGGACCCGTAGCACTGGATTGCCTGATTGTTCCGCGCCAAAGCGGATAGCATTGCAGGATCAACTTTTTTGACCTTAAAGTCAGTCTTGAACCAAATTTTTGATTCGGAGAGCCATGGTCAACACCTACAAATTCCCACCATTGAAATGGCTGATGTCATTTGAAGCTGCGGCGCGGCATATGAGTTTTACCGCCGCCGCCGAAGAGCTCGGCTTGTCGCAGGCTGCTGTGAGCTATCAGATCAAATGCTTGGAAAGCATGATCAAGGCGCCTCTTTTCGAGCGGAAGCCACGCAATCTGAAACTGACCGATATCGGCCACGCCTATCTGCCGCCCATAAGGCGCGCCTTTGATGAAATGTTCGCCTCAACTGCAGGTCTGTTCGGCAAACCGGGCGAAAAGGTTGTCACGGTCCGCGTGGCGATTTCCTTCATGACCCGATGCCTCGCTCCGGCACTTTGCGAATTCTACGCGTTGCATCCCGACATCAAGATCAATTTCTGGTCCTCGATTTGGGCAAACTCTGAAGAATCCGCCGAAGCCGACATTGACATCCGATTTGGCGCCGGAGACTGGGCCGGGTACGACGCGACGCGGATCACCAACGATACGGCCATTCTTGTGTCCAGTCCGCGAAACGCGCACATGGTGCAGAGCCCTGAAGATCTGGCGAATATCCCGGCCGGCATGATCATCAATGTCGCCGGTTTCGATGATCTTTGGCGGCGGGCTTTGCTTCCGACTAAGCAGCGTCCGGCATTGGGTCAGGGCATCCGCGTGGACACAACGATCGCAGCGTCCGAACTTGTCGCTTCCAACGTGGGTTTTGCGTTTCTGTCCAAATTATTTTCTTGCGATGAAATCGAACAGGGCCGTCTCGTCACGCCGGGCGATATTGAGCTTAGGATGGCGCGAGCGCACTATTTGCTGCAGCCAAGATCGCAGAAGCGACCGGAAACCGAGGTTCTGATTTTTAAGGATTGGTTGCTGAGCAGAGAGTGGTAGGCGGCCGAGCTGCGTATCAGCACAAGGAGGGAATTCTTGACCCCATCGTTGCGCGATCATTGCTTTGGCTCTTCCTGTCGTGTGTCTTTGCCAACATCCCTGTCGTTTTGAATCTGGGGGGTCACTACTATCTGGAGTACACTTTCACTTAGCCTGACCAGAAAGTCCGGTTCTGGCCGACCTTTCAAGCGGCGATGTCAACATTTTGCAGAGAGCGCCAATTCGTAATGTCTGCAGCAACCAGCACATTGGGCTCTTTCCGGCCGTTAGCTGCGTTTTGCGCCAATGTCCGGTTCAGCGGGATGATCTGAGCAGTCCTGACAGGTTCCTTTGCGTTTCACTATGCCTGGCGTTGGGGCCGTTCCTGACGGCGGGACTGTTCCAGGTGGTTCAGGCATAAGGCTTGCCGCGGCCAATGGATCACCTGCCATCCCGCGTTCCCCTTGCGGTTAATGCGCAAATGACGGGATGAAATCTCCCCGAGTTCTCTGGCTCACGGAACAGGTTCCCAAAGTTCGATAGCGTTTCCCTCAGGATCGTGTATGCGGGCGAAGCGTCCGATTCCCTCCAATTCGCTTTCATCGGTGATCTCGATGCCTGCGGATTTCAGCTGCATGATTATCGCGTCCAGATCGGCTACGCGAAAGTTCAGCATGAAGGTCTTGTCCGCAGGGAAATAATCCGTGTCAGCTGGGAAGGGCGAGAAAACCGTGACCCCGGACTCGGTCATCCAGGGCACCATCTCCATGTTGGTTGGGGCAGGGTTTATGCCGAGGTGATCCTGATACCATTTCGTAAGTCGCTCGGGGTTCTTTGCCCGAAAGAAGAAACCGCCGATTCCCTGAACTTTTTGCATGCCACGACCTCCAGTCTGCGCATCTGATAATTGGGCCGTATATCGATTGCTTGACGGTTAATGCTGCCTGCCACGCGTGTAAAGTCTGACTGCGTGCGTCGGAACGCTTTGTCGTTGTTCCCCCATATATAGCGGGTCTGCGACGTGTAGGCCGGATCGACTGCCGCCACCGCGCGTTTATTGGATAGCATCCGCTTCATTCCGTTCCTGCCGGACCTGGCTTTCCGCGGTCTCCCCTTGACCAGAGGCGAGAGCTCCGGAGTCATTTTCCCGGGAACAGACGGGGCCGCGCTCCGCCGCCCCTCCGCTTTCCCCCGAGCCACCGCGTACCCGTAGCCCCCGCCGCCGCCGTTGCGGCGGATCCCGCGCGAAACAGTAGTCGGGCCGCGCTCAGGCTGGCGTGCGACCGCCCCGTTGAGTTTCCCGGTTTCCCTCAGCGCGGAGATCCGACTTCTTTCCTCACGGATCAGGCGGCGGCAGCCCCTCGGCATAGCGGTTTCCGGTTTCCGCGCCGGGACTGTCGCCAATTCCTGGCCGATTCGCAGCATTATGCGCGCCGGAACGCAGTGCTCTCAAAGGCAACATCATGCATGCCCCGCGAGGCAAGCCAGGTCCTCCAGTCCATCCATTCATTGTGGCTGCTGGCGAACTCGATCAGATTTACTCCCGAAAGACCATTCAGTTCAGAGCAGGTCCGGCTCAGCTGTTGGTAACGTGGTGCGCGGACCAAAAAGACAATCTCGTCGAACAGGAGTTTCGCCTCAAACCCGATCCGCCGGTCACCTTCTTTACGAAGGATGGTCGGGTCAGCTGGACTGTCTAGCACGTCTTGAACGCTTGGATCGGAATTTGGAAAAAGGGTTAGGTGAAAGAGGGGTGTTTCTACCCGGTGCAGCGCACTTACATATAGTTCTTCCATGTGGAATAATTTTGGTATAGTATTCATTCAGGAAGCGGAAAGTGCAATGCAATACCATCAAGTCAATGAAGCGATGCCCACTAAAGGTGCAGTTCTGACCAAGGCTGTGATCCGAGCAGCCGACCGGCTAGGGATGTCTGGAAGGGTTCTGTCTGACGTACTTGGTTTGTCAGAGGCGCAGATCTCACGCATGAAGAGCGGTGAAGCTGCATTGGCCGAGACCAGCAAAGCCTTTGAACTGTCCGCCTTGCTCGTGCGTGTGTTCCGCTCGCTTGATGCGATTGTGGGCGGGGACGAGAGAGCCGCGAAACTTTGGATGATGTCTTGGAACACAGCTCTGAATGGGCGTCCGGTCGATAGAGTGATTTCAGTACAAGGGCTTGCGGATGTCGTCACCTATCTGGACGCGCGACGCGCTCCGATCTGAACAAAGGTTGATCGAAGGCCCCGCTTGGCGGCTAGTTGAGGCGCAGCATATCGTTTCAACGCTCAGCCTTGTCGATAGTCTGGATGAGCAAAGCGTGCTCGAAGACATCCTTGAGGAGACGAAACCGCAAATTCCTCCCGAGTGCCGGGGCCTTGATTACCTGCTAAGCACGCCATTCCGATATCGACCCTATCAACATGGTTCCAGGTTCCGCAAAGCGGGTTTGACGTCTGGTGTCTGGTATGGCTCGGAACGTCCTGAAACGGCAGTGACCGAAACGGTATTCTATCGTTTCCTGTTCTACGCCGAGAGCCCCGGAACGCCTTTTCCGAATAGTCCAGCGGACTACACGGCGTTCTCGGTCGGGGTTTCGACGGTGCGCGGATTGGACTTAACTACAGGTGCCTTGGCGGAAGACCACGACGCATGGACAGATCTGACCGACTATTCCGCATGCCAGGAACTCGCAGAGATGGCACGCGAAACAGATGTTGAAGTCATCCGCTTTGCATCTGTTCGCGATACTTCCGCCAATGCCAACCTGGCCGTGCTGAGCTGCCAAGCATTCAGTGACCCAGCACCGGTCGAACGCCAAAGCTGGCGCATTCGCATCAGCAGTAGAGGTGCGCTGGCGGTTCGAGACTATCCGAGAGCAGGCATTGAGTTCGCACAGAGTGCATTTTCTGAAGATCCGAGGCTGTTGGGGATGGTTTGGGAGCGATAGGGATGGCCGGTGCCACCGGGGCCAACACGCTGTGGCGCAGTGGAAAATTATGGCGAGATCAAAGCTGCTTGCGGCCTTCGGCATTCGAACTGAAAGCTCGATATCGTTAAAGATGGCCGGTCAGTACTGTTTGATGTTCAGGAGATTCACCGAATCTGCGGTTCCCTGCACAAGAGTGCCAGGATCGCCGATTTGCGATGGTTCGGGCCGTCGATGCGATAACAGCGCCGCAGAAGAATTGTTGCAGGCTTCGTTGTTGCCGCTGTCGGTCTGCCACCGCTTCCCGACTGAAAGGTTACCGGTTGGCTGCCGCCTCGACGCGTGGTCCGTAGCGCTTTCGTGCCGCACTCGCCCTCAGTAGCCAGTCCTCGACAATGTCGCGTTCGGGAAACGGCTTCAAACCGCGGTTTGTGAGAAGGTAATATCCTGACTGCGTACGCGCAAAGCGGTCTCCGACCGGCTGCACCAGCTCACCGCTCTCAAGCAGGTGGTCAACCAGATGGCCCCAACCCAGCCCGACACCCAAGCCATCGACAGCAGCCTGGATCGCTAGCGGGTAGGTGTTGAAAAACGCCGCGCGTTCCAGGGCGACATCATGCACACCCTGGTAGGCAAGCCAGGTTTTCCAGTCCATCCATTCGGTGTGGCTGCTGGCGACCTCGATCAGGTCAACGCCGGAAAGAGCCTCCAACTCAGTGCAGTTCGGGTTCAGCCGCCGGTAACGCGGCGCGCAGACTGGAAAGACGGTCTCGCCAAATAGCAGTTTCGCCTCATATCCCGGCCAGTCGCCTTCTCCGCGAAGGATGGTCAGATCAACGCCGTCGCCAAGACACTCTTCGTCGCTGTCTGACGACACCAGCATGATTTTTACCCGCATATTCGCCCGGTTAAATCTCCTCAGCCTTGGCATAAGCCACAGCGACGCGACGGAATTCGTCGCGGCTAGCGTAACCGTGTTGGTCTGGTAGCGCGCGAACATGGCTTCGGATGCGTCCCTGAGAATGTTCATGGACCTGTTGACCGATGACAGAAGCGCAGCGCCCTGAGTGGTCAACGTGATCGACCTGTGCCCGCGAACGAACAGCGGTACGTTGTAGTGCTGTTCCAGCAGGCGAACCTTCCTGCTGATCGCAGTCTCCGAAATGTTGAGATCGTCCGAGGCGCGCGCAAAACTGCCTCGCTTCGCCGCCGACTCGAATGCCAGCAGGTGGTCGAGTGGAGGAAGCACTTTTCTTTTTTTCAGCATGCTCTGGTTAGCCCCGCATTGCTGTGGACGTCTGAAGACGAGCGATTCGCTCTGGTTTCATCAAAGCATGTATTTCCTTGGCATGCCTCTAATTTCTTTGGTCAAAGCCAATCAAATTTCTATGCTGTCGTAGCGGTGCATTTTTGGCAGAATGGCGCCGTTCGCAGCCAGGAAATTCCTGGAGGCATGATCATGCAGAAAACCGAAATGACAGTAGAGGATATGCCCATGAAACCGAAACTTGCCCTGTCCGCAGCCGCATTCGCGCTGGTGACCGGAAGTGCCGTTCACGCGGCTGATTCAAGTGATCCGATCGTAATCCCCATCCACAACTGGTCTTCCCAGATCGTGATGAGCCATGTGGTCGGCCAGATCTACGAGTCAATGGGACTCAATGTGGAGTTTGTCACGACAGACAGTCAGGCGGTGTATGAGTCAGTCCGTCTGGGCGACGTCGCGCTCGAGCTGGAAGTCTGGGAAGGAGCGTTCGGAGCTTCATTCAGGGCAGCGCTGGAAAAGGGTGGCCTTCACGATGCGGGAGACCACGACGCAGTGACCCGTGAGGACTGGTGGTATCCGATGTGGACCAAGGACGCATGTCCGGGCCTGCCTGACTGGACCGCTCTGAATGACTGCGCTCACCTGTTCGCGACGGCAGAGACCGGCGACAAAGGCCGCTATCTTGACGGGCCTGTCGACTGGCTCAAGCACGGCACCGAACGCGCCGAGGCATTGGGCCTCAACTTCGTTGTGATCAACGCGGGATCGGCTGCTGCGCTTTGGGCCGAGATCGGCGCTGCCGAGGCTGACAAGAAGCCGCTGCTGGTATTCAACTGGACGCCGAATTTTGCCGAAGCGGTCTGGCCGGGAGAGTTCGTGAATTTCCCGGAATGGGAAGACGGATGCGACACCGATCCGGCGAAGGGTCCCAATCCTGACGCGCTCTATGACTGCGGAAACCCGGCCGACGGCTACCTGAAGAAGGCCGCATGGGACGGAATGCCGGACAAGTGGCCGTCTGCATACAAGGTCCTGCAGGCGATCAGCTTCACAAATGCCCAGATCGCCGAAATGGCCAAGCTGGTCGATATCGACGAGATGGAACCGGAAGAGGCCGCAGAGGTCTGGCTTGAGAACAACGAGGATCTCTGGAAGCCCTGGATCGAAGCTGCGATGTAGCCGGTTCGGCGCCTAACCAAATCCAAAGGGTCATCCCGGCCTTCCGATTCCGGGGTGACCTCCTTATAATGCGGTTCTTGAATCGTAGTCAGGCATAGGGGGCCGGGCGTTCACAAGTCCCGTTGCTGGGGGCTTTGAATCAGCGGCAATGCCAGTTTGCCGATGTTCCATGAGGAACTGATCAATGACGGACCGCGAAACAGTCATTTCCTGCCAGAACGCCTGGAAACTCTTCGGTCCTGACCCAAGAGGTTATTTCACCTCGATGTCCGCGGACGCGAGTTTCGAGGACATCCGCCGTGCGGGCTACATCGCTGGCGTAAGAGACGTCACAGTAACCGTCGGCCGCGGCGAAATGCTGGTCATTATGGGCCTGTCCGGTTCCGGAAAGTCGACCCTCGTGCGCTGCTTCTCGCGTCTTCACGAGCTTACCGCGGGTACGGTCACGGTCGAAGGCCGGGACATCGGCGCGATGGGCGAGCGGGAACTCATCGAGCTACGGCGTTCAAGCATGGGCATGGTGTTTCAGAATTTCGGACTTCTTCCGCACCGTACCGTTCTTGACAATGTCGCGTTTCCACTGGAGATGCGCGGACAGGACCGTCACGAACGCCGGAAGCGGGCTCTCGAAGTCATAGAACTTGTCGGTCTTGCGGGCAGGGAAGACTACTTTCCACGCGAGCTGTCCGGTGGCCAGCAGCAGCGTGTCGGCATCGCCCGGAGTCTCGCCATCGAACCTGATGTCTGGTTTCTGGACGAGCCTTTCAGCGCTCTTGATCCGCTCATTCGTCGGGAAATGCAGGACGAGTTCCTCCGTCTTCAGGATCTGCTCGGCAAGACCATCGTTTTCATTACCCATGATTTCGATGAGGCCCTGCGTCTCGCTGACCGAATCGCCATCATGAAGGACGGTGCCATTGAGCAGTGCGACACGCCAGACCAGGTCGTGCTGAATCCAATGACTCCCTATGTGGAGAAATTCACCGAAGACATCGAAAAGAGCCGCGTTGTACATGCGGGCGTAATCGCGAAGCCAGTCGTTGATGCCGCACCGGACGGTGAGCCGGTAGCAGCGGGCGCCACGATCCTTCAGCTGGCGCGGCGACTGGTCAACGATTCCCGAAACGAACTGCCGGTGGCCGATGCGGACGGGAAGCTGGTAGGTGTTCTGAACCGGAAACAGGCTCTCGACATCCTCCTCGGGGACGGCTGAAATGGCATCGCTACCGATAGCGGGCGATGGTGAGGCCGGCCTCGGCATGTCTGCTGCCAAGGTTGCAGGGATACTGCTGGCGGCGGCTGTTGTCCTCACCTGCGCAAAGCCCGTTCTGCCGGATTTCCTGATCCGGCTGCCGGAAAGCTGGGTGCCGCCGCTTGCGGACTGGCTTGACTATTTTTTCAACGTCATTGTCATCGAAAAGCTGAGAATCGCGGTTCTGACACGGTGGGTCGCCGAAGGCCCCTTGGAGTTCCTGCTGAACACCACCGCAAACCTTCTGGAAGGAAAGCGCCGCTGGCCGTTCCTAGGCCCGATTCCATGGACCGCGATCGCCGGAATTGCAACTGTCGTCGGCTATTATCTGGGGGGATGGCGCATGGCGGCGCTGGCGGGCGGAACGTTCGTCTGGACCGCGTTGATCGGCCAGTGGGAAATCGCGATGCAGACCATGTCAGTGCTCGCCGTTGCCGCACCGCTGGCGTTTCTAATCGGTCTTTTCCTTGGCATCGCGGCGTGGAAATGGGCCTGGTTTGACCGGGCGATCAGGCCTGTCCTTGCGGTTCTGCAGACTCTTCCGTTCTTTACGTACCTGCTGCCAGCAGTGATCTTCTTCAAGGTCGGCCCGACTGCAGGTGCGGTGGCCACCATCGTCTATGCCATCCCTCCAATGATCCTGATGACGACGGTCGGCCTGAAAAAAGTTCCGGCTGATGTCGTCGAGGCCGGCAAGATGGCCGGCTGTAGCCGCTGGCAGATGCTGCTGCGCGTCTACGTTCCATCCGCGCGGACCGAAATACTGGTCGGTGTCAACCAGGTCATCATGCTCTGTCTGGCAATGGTGGTCCTGACGGCATTCATCGGCATGCCTGGCCTGGGTGCGAAGCTTCTCGCGATGATGGGGTCGTTCAAGCTCGGGCGCTCGTTTGAGATCGGCGTGACCATCGTCCTGTTGGCCATCATGCTTGACCGGATGTCGAAAGCGTGGGTGGAGAAGCTGCCTGAACACCATGAAAAGGACACGCCTTGGTGGCTGAGACATATCGTTCTGGTGACCGCTATCGGAGCGTTCCTGGCCTTTCTCGCAATCGCCCAGTTCGTGCAGGTCGCAGACCACATCAAACGCAGCCAGGACTTTTCGATGGGAAAGGAGATCGACACGCTGATCAAGGGATTCCTGAATGTCGATGCGATTCAGGGGCTCACTGAGTGGCTGCGCTGGTTTCTGAATGTCTGGATCCTGATTCCGTTCCGAAACGCGCTTCTCTGGATCCCGACGCCAGCGTTCATTCTGGCCGTCGTCGCATTTGCCTGCTACCTCGGCGGCAGGAAGCCGGCGATCTACGCCGCGGTGTTTTTCTCCATGGTCGCTCTTTCGGGTTGGTGGGACCGCTCGGTCATCACTCTCTATGCGGTGATTTCGGCGGTGATTCTCTCGACCTTCATCGGGCTTCCGCTCGGGGTTCTAGCGTCACGAAGCGACAGGTGGTCGAGACGCATTCTGCTGGTATGCGACACGGCGCAGACCTTTCCGAGTTTCATCTACCTGATACCTGCGATCATGCTCTTTGGCGTCAACGACGTAGCGGTGGTGTTCTCCATCATCATTTTCACGACCGTTCCGCTGACGCGCTACACAATCGAAGGTTTGCGAACCGTGCCGCCGGAAATCACCGAGGCGGCGGATATGTCGGGAGCCACGCGCTGGCAGAAGCTGCGCACCGTTCAGCTGCCTCTGGCGCTTCCGACCATGGCCGTGGGATTCAACCAGGCGATCATGTTTGCGTTCTTCATGGTTATCATCGCGGCTTTCATCGGCACTCAGGATCTGGGGCAGGAACTGCAGCGAACGCTCGCCGGAACGGATCTCGGCAAGAACTTTGTCCTCGGAATGAACGTTGCCCTTATGGCGCTTACCTTCGATCTCGCGATCCTGAACTGGGCCAACAGGCGGAAAAGAGCACTGGGGTTGGCATGATCGCCGAACGATATACACCTAACCGGTTGCGGCGCCGGAGCCCGATGACCTCAGTCATCCTGTGTGTCTTCCGCAGCTGCCGCATGCGTGGATTGGCAAAATGAACGTCCTGTCATCATCCATACGCCCGGTCTTCGAAGTGACATGGGAGCGCCGTGGTGTCCTAGCTCCGGGGTTGCCGATCCTGCCCCAGGGTGTAGAGCGCTATCCTGTTCCTGGCGGCGGCAGCCGTGCGGTACCGGTCTTTCAGGGAGACGAGATCATTGTGCTCGACAGGGAGGGACTTCAGCCCGGTCAGCTGACATTGTTCGCCTCCGACGGACGTTCGGACGCTGCCATGCTCGGGGCGGCGGGCACTGGTCTCCCCGCTGAAACGATTGACACCCTTGCGAACGGCTCAAGGTCAGGCAGGCGCGTTCTGGATGCGCTCTCCAAGGCTGGATTTGGAATTGAGTCGGGAGATGCCGTTCCGGTATTCGGTGAAGGCTCGCGGCCAGGCGATCAGGAATCCTTTTCGGTGGAGTGCGACGGTCTTCTCATCTGCGCCGCGCCGGGTGGTCCGATGCGACCGGACCTGCAGAACACGGCAACAGAACTTGTTCTCTACATCCGCCGCGCGAGTCCAGGCTCCGGCAAAGATACGGTCCTTCCGCCAGATCCGTTGGCCGATCCGTTGCAGGATTTCAACATACAGCCGGGCGAGGCGACGTCCTACACGGTTCAGAAGGGTGAGTTCATCCAGATCCTTGATGTAAAGGGCCGTGAATGCAGTGACTTTCAGGCATTCAGCCTGCGGGCGCTCGACAAGGGTCTTGAGCGCGAGATAGATCCGACCACCACGCGCAGCCTGATGGGAACGCTCTATCCCGCACCTGGAATGTTCTCGAAATACTGGTCGGTTGACCAGGAGCCTCTGGTGGAAATCGTTCAGGATACTTGCGGACGCCACGACACTTTCGGACTGGCCTGCACCGCACGCTATTATGAAGACCTGGGCTATCCAGGCCATGTCAACTGTTCGGACAACATCAATGCGGATCTTGCAAGCCACGGAGTCCATCCCCGTGGCGGGTGGCCAGCCATCAATTTCTTTTTCAACACAATGCTGGATGACACCAACGCGATCGGTCTCGACGAACCCTGGTCGCGGCCGGGCGACTATGTCCTGCTGCGCGCTCTGTCCGATCTCGTCTGTATCAGCACCGCCTGCCCATGCGACATCGATCCGGCTAATGGCTGGAACCCGACGGACATTCAGGTTCGTACCTACAGCCCGGAGGAGGATTTCGTGCGTTCGACTGGCTACCGCAAATCCGCGGAGGCGGATCTAGAGGAAACGAAGAAGACCGGGTTTCACGAGTGCTTCGCCCGGCACACCCGCGACTTCACCGAATACAACGGCTACTGGCTGCCGAACAGTTTTCCGAATGTCGGTACCATCGGCGAATACTGGGCTGCGCGTGAGCGGGCGGTCGTGATGGACCTTAGCCCATTGCGAAAATACGAAGTTACCGGACCGGATGCGGAGATCCTGCTGCAGCTCTGCGTGACCCGCGACATCAGCAAACTGTCGGTTGGGCAGGTGGTCTATACCGCCATGTGCTACGAACATGGCGGAATGATTGATGACGGCACCGTCTACAGGCTGGGGGAGATGAACTTTCGCTGGGTCGGAGGCAGCGATGCGTCCGGTCTCTGGCTTAGGGAGCAGGCCACTTCCCGCGGTCTCAACGCGTGGGTCCGGTCCTCGACTGACCAGCTCCACAACATTGCCGTTCAAGGACGGCATTCGCGCGATATCCTATCCCGCGTGTTCTGGACTCCACCCGCAATGCCCACGATTGAGGAGCTTCCCTGGTTCCGGATGACAGTGGCCAGGGTAGGTGGTGTGGAAGGCACTGCGGTGGTGATTTCGCGCACGGGATATTCAGGGGAGCTGGGATTCGAAGTATTCTGCCATCCAAAGGATGCGGTGGAGATTTTCGACAGGATCTGGGAGGAGGGAGAGCACTTCGGGATGACCCCGCTTGGTCTTGGCGCCCTTGATATGCTTAGGATCGAGGCGGGGCTGGTGTTTGCGGGTTCTGAGTTCGATGACAGGACCGATCCGTTCGAGGCGGGAATCGGCTTTACGGTTCCACGGGCTTCAACCAAGGGCGATTACATCGGCAGCACGGCATTGGAGGAACGCCGGACGCATCCCCAACGCAGGTTGGTGGGTCTTGAAATCGAAGGCGGGGTGGTGCCTGCCGCAGGCGACTGCATTCGAATTGGAAGAGCCCAGGTAGGCGAGGTCACAAGCGCGATGAAATCACCGTTGCTCGGCCGGGTGATCGCTTTGGCACGAGTGGCGGTAACGCATGCCGATCCTGGGACTGAGATCGAGGTCGGCCAGTTGGACGGCCAGCAGAAGCGGCTGAAGGCCGTGGTCTCGAAGTTTCCTCATTTCGATCCGAAGAAGGAACGTGTCAGGGGAGTCTACAGCTAACACCACGGCAAATTATTGCTGCCGGCATTGACTCGGATTTTGTGCGGTCCTGCTGGTCGAGCTTGCATCGTATGCGCTATGGCCACTACCGCCATCGACAGGCCTGCCCTGAGGTTCCGGATACATCAAGTGCGGTTGCCGGAATCTCGCCTTCGGCAGAGTGAAGAAATGCGCCAGACGAACAGCCACGTTGCCGACTTCATGCACTGGCAGATGGCGGCATGAATACACAAATCCGGGCTGTCCCTTCGGTTCGTCTGCGGGGGTCTGCGGGAAGCCTCGGCCGCTCGATGCGGTCGTCGGACCGGTGGCGATCACGTTTGCGGAAATTCCGGGTTCAGCGCCTATTCCCCTTGATGAAGTTGATCGCCGCGAATGCTTTTTGCAAAACAACCCAACGAAAGGAGCGCGGACCGCAAGTCTACATCCTTGGTAAGAAAGTCAATTTTCCTAATGCTTTAACATTCTACTATGATTTCATCACCAACCGACAGTAGATCAAAATGAATTCCGAAAGCAGATTCATTTCCGCTCTGGACAAGGCAGGCCGTTCTGTAGAAACGAATGAACATCAAGCACTCTGCGGTCAGTCTTCCTGACGAAACCTACGTCCGCCGGAAAACGCTGGCCGCCAGGACCGGACGAACTGCGAACTGCAACATGCGCGAGGCGATCGAGGAGCATCTCTTGGATGCGGAAGATCTGGCGATCGCCGAACAGGCCTTGATCAGGCATCGGAAATCCAGTGAAGCATCCCTGTCCCTCGATGAGCTCGACGCCGCGCTTGGCCTGGAGCGTTGAGGCCGCGAAATCCGCGGCGAAACAGATCAAGAAGCTTGACAAGGTCAGTGCCCTGCGCATTAGCCAATTCTTGCGTGAGCGAATTGCGAAGCTTGACGACCCGCGCCAGCTTGGACACTAGCTTACTGGCTCGGAATTAGGGCATTTCTGGAGGTATCGCGTCGGGGAATTTAGGCTGCTCTGCGAAATCCACGACGCGACGCTCACCGCTCTCGTCGTTTACGTCGGGCGTCGCAAGAAGATCTATAAGAAGCTGAGGCGGCAAGTTATACGCCAAGGCAACCGGGTGACTAGCCACGCTGGCGATACTCGACGACGGTCCTGTGTCAGGCCGTTCTCAAATCTTTTGATTCGGGAACAGGATCTATGATGTGTAGGAATGTCCGGACTGGCATTCTGAATATGACCGAATTGCACGGACATCGTAAAGAGTATCCCGAAAGTCATAGGATAGTCTTATGACTAATTCTGGCCTCACTTCCATTCGATAATGCCGATTTCAACACAGCTAAGTGGGTCGGGTGCGATATTGCAAGGGAGTATGCCGACCCGGCACTCACCCCGCCGAATTTGGGGAACGGATCCGCGATAGCATGGAAGAGGCGGACCAAAAAGAAACCGAAACGGCGGTGCGGAACGGGTGCGAGCGTGGAATGCTTTCGTGTTCGGTGAGCAGCATCGAAAGGATTGTGCAGTAAACCTACGATCAGTGTTTTCCAAAGCCTCATAGCAATCGGATGCTGACGGGAATTGCTCAGAGGGTTCACTATAGCAGGATCCGCCGGATCCGTCCATAACCCGCGGGAATCGCGGGGAATCCCTGTCTGCCAGCTTCGTGAAGTTCAGCCAAACTGCCAAGGACGGTGTAGATGCCGGCCAGCAGCAGATCGAGCTTGGCCGACGAAATCCGGCCCGTGCGTTCTTCGAGAAGCGCCCGGTCGAGGGCGATGATCTGTGCCGCGTTCGCGACCGAATCTTTCGGGAGGCCCGTCATCGCGGCGGTCAGCAACAAGTTTCTTGGCGCGGACGCCCACCGAAGATTGCGCGTCAGCGGAACGCAGACCGCCGTGGCCAGTCGGCTCCCGGTCAGCGCATCACGCTAGACGACGATGACCGGCCGGCGAAACCCTAGCCCGGAGCCCTTCGGCTCAGGCAGCTCGGCCCAGCAGACGTCGCCCTGGGAGACCACCATTCGGTAACGGTGAGCACCCGCCGACCGGCGGCGGCATGGAAGGTTTCGTCGTCCCCTCCGGTCTCGTCTCATGCGCGGTTCATGGCGTCCGTGACCCCGTCCTTTGCTCGGCGCGCGAGATGCTCGTCGAGCGCTGCCGCGTAAACGTCGCTCCGGGTCCGACTTTCCTGCGAGGCCAGTCGCTCGGCGCGTTCGAAAATGCCTTCGGAGATGGATACAGCGGTTTTCATATCCGAAGTACAACCGCTTCACACGGAGGATGGTCAGGGGGTTTGGACGAGGTTCCGTCCGCAAGCCAAATCTTTTCGCTCATCGCCTTGGTGAGACTTTGCGTCACGCACCACCTCCTGCTGAGCCTGCCCGGGGCTGTCAATTGACTGCATTGCAATCACCACATAGACTGGGGCCGCACTCGGATGGAGGACTTGGCGATGGCGAGCATGACGATCCGCAATCTCGACGATGGCGTGAAGACCGAGCTGCGCAAGCGTGCTGCAGGCAACGGCAGGTCGATGGAGGAGGAAGTCCGACTGATCTTGCGCGATGCAGTCGGGCAGGAGGCCGTGCCTAACAAAGACCTAGGGACTAGGGACGGCGATTCACGAACTGTTCAAGCCCTTGGGCGGTGTCAATCTGGACTTGCCTCCGCGCGGGCCGATGCGCGAGCCGCCGCAGTTCGATTGAGGCAGCTGTGTTCCTGCTTGACACGAACGTGGTGTCGGAACTGATGCGCGACGCGCCGACTCTGGAGGTTCTTTCTTGGATGGATGCGGTGCCAACGCGCCGGCTGTTTGTCACGTCGATCACGGGAGCGGAGATTCTCACTGGCATCGCCATCCTGCCGGAAGGTGCGCGCCGCCGGGGTCTGGCAGAGGCTGTCGTGCGCACGCTTGACGGCCTGTTCGCTGGCCGGGTTCTTTCGTTCGACAGCGGCGCGGCGCGTGCCTACGCCGAAATCGTCGCGGCCTGCCGTGCTGCCGGGCGTCCGGTATCGCAGCTGGACTGTCAGATCGCGGCCATCGCGCACTCGCAGCGAATGATTGTGGCGACCCGGAACGTTCGGGACTTCATGAACACCGGCATCGACGTGATCGATCCATGGGCGACCGGATAAATGTTCCTGCCTTGCCGGTTCCGTTTGCGGCAATTGCTGACAGCATGAACACGGAACAATCATAGCCGACAGCTGTCTGAACAATTGCAGGAGACCTGGACTCGATGAATGTGCGACGAAACCTACACGGCACAGTGTAAACTAGGGAGGAAGCAACCGAAGCCCATGCTTCAAGAAACTTGCCCAGAACACTGGTTATTGTTGTAGTTTCAAGTGGGATTGGAGCGCCAGCCGTAGTTGGGGCAGCCATACTATACGTCGAAAATATTCGGCAGTGAGTCGCCAAAACACAAAACAAAAAGATTGCCGACGACAAACAGATTGCAGGTATGGAAAACGCACTTGAAATTTCTTGGATCCACCGTGGCCAGTGACAATTTTGGCTTCTATATTGAAATCAGGCACTCTTTGTGGACGACGGCAATGAATTGACATCTAGCCAGCACAAGCCAATCCCCAGAATTAAGCTCTTAGGGGTGATTGTTGAAATGCAACCAAACATTCGGGATTGCTTTCGTTCTCCTGATCTAAGGGATGTGTTCTTGCGAGGACAAAAGGCCGTGCGAAGTCTATTGAGCAAAGCGTTCGCTAACGCCTGAATCGCAGGGGCAGCGCGTTCGGACTGGTGTTTCCGCTGTCGGGCTGGAGGTCCGGTTCCCCTGCGGACTCCACCGTCCGAAACTTCCCCGCAAGCACGCGAAGCGCCGCCGCCATGTCGGTGCGGGCAACCAGCGCTCCGAGACAGTGATGCGCACCGCCTCCAAAGCCGAAATGCATCTTTCGCCGCTGGGTGATGTCAAACTGCCATCCAGGGACGGCCAAAGGATCGGTTCCACTCGAATGAACCAGCATATGAAGCGTTGTTCCCGATGCGATTCTGACCCCGCCGAACTCAAAATCATCCAGCGCCTCGCGGGTGCTCCAGGTCGTGGTGGGCCACGTTCGAATCACCTCATCGACAGCCTGCGGGACAAGTTCAGGATCGTTGCGCAGCAGCTGCCATTGATCAGGATGGCGGGCGAATAACGCCAGTGCGAAGCCGAGCTGCGCCCGTGTGGTGTCGACGCCGCCGAAAATGGAGATCACCACAAGATCTTCAAGTATCCCGGCCTCCGCGTCGCCTGCGGCAGCCAGCATCCTGGCTACGACGCTTTCTGTATCTGCACCGCGCCTTGCATGCGCCAGCAGGGATCGCGCGAGTTCAGCCAGCCGGTCACATGCGGTGTTGAACTCGGGCTGGTAACGAATGCAGTCAACCGCCATTGCGTATCCCAGTGACGTCGCGTCGGCCGCCACCCAATGGGCCTCGCTGTCCGGCAAACCCAGAAGTGTTGTGATTGCACGGCCAGCAAAGGGCTCCGTGAAGTCATGAATGAATTCGCATGCTCGGTCCTCAAGACTTTCCGCCAATTCCCTTGCGATGCGTTCGAACTCCGGAACGAGGCTTTCAACATAAGTCTCTGACAGCGCGGCCAGCGCTATGCGGCGCTGGGCTTTATGCGTTTCTCCCTCCTGACTGATGACGCTGCGCTTCCAGAACTCGGCAAAACTGCCCTCAAGTTCCATCCTGTCGGGCCAGGCGTAGCTCCCTTGCCTGAGGCGCCGGTCGCGGAGCAGCATGCCCGCTTCTCGATGGCGCAGCACCGCAAGGCCGAACGGCGTGCGGGCGCACCAGTGCCTATCACGCGCCGCAAGAACCTCAGCGCCCTTGGTGGAAAAACCGGGGGCCGTCAGATCAAGATAGGGAAGCTCGCCATTCATTGACGCTCACTGTCACGCCAGCCTGAAATCGCTACGGGATCCTGCGCACTTTCAGCAGTCCAGAGTGTGCTCTCTTTCCCAATCCGTCAGATGGCGCGCGTAGGAATTCCAGTCTTCATGTTTCAGCTTTAGATAGGCAGTGGTGAATTCCGCGCCCATCGCGTTGCAGAGAATTCTGTCTTTTTCCAGCGCCCGCAGCGCGTCGAGCAGGTTGAGCGGAAGTTTCCGGACGCCGCGTGCCTTGTGCGGTTCGGAATACATGTCGATGTCGAGGCGTTTGCCGGGATCGGTTTCCTTCGCCATTCCGTCGGAACCGGCGGCAAGGATTCCCGCCATGAGCAGATATGGGTTGGCCGCGCCGTCCGCCAGCCGAAGCTCTATCCGGCCGGCATCGGGTATTCTCACCATATGGGTGCGGTTGTTGCCGCCGTAGCTGGCGGTATTCGGCGACCAGGTGGCGCCTGAGACCGTGCGGGGGGCGTTGAGGCGCTTGTAGCTGTTGACCGTAGGATTGGTGATTGCCGCAAGCCCCTGCGCATGGCCCAGCAGCCCTCCGAGAAAGTGGTAGCAGGTCTGGCTCAGGCCCATTTCGTCAGCGTCGTCGGCAAACAGGTTCTTTCCGTTCTCGACCAGCGAAATATGCACATGGCAGCCGTTTCCGGTGATTGTCGAAAAGGGCTTTGGCATGAAGGTCGCGCGCAGACCATGCGCCTGCGCAATCTCTTTCACCATGAACTTGAAGAACGCGAGCCTGTCGGCGGTGGTGAGGCATTCGGAGTATGCCCAGTTGATCTCGAACTGCCCGTTGGCGTCCTCGTGGTCGTTCTGGTAGGGCTCCCAGCCAAGCCCGTCCATCGTGCTGCAGATTTCCGAGATCACGTCATAGCGCCGCATCAGCGCCGACTGGTCGTAGCACGGCTTTTCCTGAGTGTCGCGCGGATCCGATATTCCGGATGCGTCGGGGTCAATGAGATGAAATTCCGGCTCGACTCCAGCCATCATCCGGTGTGAGCCTGACGAGTCCCTTAGCCGCTTGAGAACATTGCGCGGAGCCTGGGCAACAGGTTCGCCATTCATCCAGGGATCGCCTGCAACCCAGGCGACCTCGGACTTCCAGGGCAGCTGAATCACAGAGTCCGGGTCCGGAATCACGAACATGTCGGGATGCGCGGGCGTCATGTCGAGCCAGGCGGCGAATCCCGCGAATCCCGCTCCGGACTCCTGCATTTCGCCCACTGCGGAAGCGGGCACCAGTTTGGCCCGCTGCACACCGAACAGATCGGTGAAGTTGAACAGAAAGAACCTGACCTGGTTCTGTTCGGCGTAGGTCTGCAAATCCACTGTCATGTAATTCTCCGCTGTTGCGCTGCCGAATCGGTTGCGTGTCCTGCTTAGTCTGTCAAGTATATGGCAGGGCCGCGTCGCCGCGGCCCTGCCGGATCAACGTCTGGTTGATTGGGTCAGACGTAAGGATCCCCGCCCGATTCCAGACGCTTGTAAGCGTCCAGTTCGTGCCGGGAACCAAGCACCAGCGCGACTATGCAGCAGCCAGCTGCCACGAGGGTCCAGATGACCTCCCATGACGTGCCAGCGCCCATATAGATCGGGCCAGTGAACTCTCCCCAAGTGCTGAAAGCGGATCCCATGGTATTCTCCTTTCGCTGTTCTCTAGCTTCTGTTTGGAACGGCCGACGTCGCGATTCCTTCGGGGTAGGCCGCGACAGGCACCTTCGTGCTGTCCAGACCGACGCGTTCCGCCTCGGCGCTGACGCGCAGCAGACCCAGAATCTTGAGGATCAGCGACACGACGTATCCGGGGACGAAGCCTAGAAGGAAGAACACGACCGCGCCAACGATCTGACCGATCAGGCTGATTGCGGGAACGTCGGTGCCCTGAAGGGCCGGATAGCCGGATCCCCATACACCGAGCATGATCAGGCCAAACAGGCCAATCGTGCCGTGGACCGTAACCGCACCGACCGCGTCGTCGATTCCCCAGTTCTCCAGCACCTTCGCACACGGGCGCAGCAGGCAGCCACCGGCAAAGCCCATCGCGAAGGCGAGCGGGGGCCAGTAAATATCAAGACCCGAAGCCGTCGCGATGATTCCCGCAAGTCCGCCGGACATCATCCAGAACGGATCACGGGTAATTGCCCAGGCGCCGATGATCCCGCCTGAGAAGCCCATCAGGATATTGAAGCTGAGCGCGGAAAGTGTGATGGGCGTTCCATAAATTGTGGCCAACTTGTCATTGTACCAACTCCAGGTCTCGCCGGGCACGATGGTGCAGGCCATAAGGAAACCCCAGAACCCGACGATAATCAGCATAAGGCCGGTTACCGTAAAAGGAAGATTGTGGGCTCCGATGTGGTTGGCCGTTCCATCGGCGTTGAACTTGCCGATACGTGGTCCGAGATTGACCAGGATGCCGAGGGCAAAGAAGCCAGCTACAGCATGGACAAGTCCTGCTGCACCGAAGTCATGCAGGCCCCACTTGGTGACCAGCCAGCCATCGGCGTGCCAGCCCCAGGCCGCCGCAACGACCCAGGCGAAACTGCCCAACACGATCGCGAGAATGACGAAGCCTACGACTTGGATGCGCTCGATGACAGCGCCCGACATGATCGAGGCCGTCGTCGCCGCAAACAGTGTAAATGCGCCCCAGAACACGCCTGACGCGTTGTCCGCGATGTTTGGTCCCATATATTCGACCCAGGGCAGGGCGATTTCGCTCGCATACTCCCAGCCCGAGATTCCGTTCGGCCCTGCCGAGAATGTGAGTCCTGTCGGAAAGGCCCAATACACCCACCAGCCGAAGAAATAGAAAGTCGGCACCATAAAAGCAAAGGCCAGAATGTTCTTGACTCCGGAGGCCAGCACGTTCTTCAGCCGCGAGGCGCCCATTTCATAGGCTAGGAATCCCGCATGGATGATGATCATCAGCGGGATGGTGAGATAGTAATACGCCTCGGCGAAGATCGTGTTGGTCACGCCTGCCGAAGCTTCGAGTTCCGCGACTTTCGCCGCCAGTTCGGCGAGTTGCTCTTCCATCTTGAGAGTTCCTCCATCTGAAATTGGCCCAGTTCGCAACTGGCCCATTCTTTGTTAGTGCCAAAATTGTATATCGGACCAGTTCGAAACCAAAATTGATTCTGATATACCAAAAATGATCCAATGGGTGATTACGGCCTGTATTTTGGTTTTTTTTGCGCGAAATTTCGGAAATTCCCGAAGACTTCTCAGCATTGACTGAGTCCCATCAACTGGTTTGAAGCGGGACGGATGGTGAAAAACGGGACAGAACGTGGGCCTTCGCGGAAGCGCTACTTCGCGGATCTCCCGGCCGCGCCGCGTATGATTCACTGACTGAAGGGCCTTGGAGAGCCTTGCGTTACAGCCTATAGCGCGTTGGC
The DNA here is from genome assembly GCA_022824145.1 of Rhodobacter sp. Lineage (GTDB taxonomy): Bacteria > Pseudomonadota > Alphaproteobacteria > Rhodobacterales > Rhodobacteraceae > JAPOUP01. The sequence goes on from JAJEAY010000271.1 coordinate 51,890, forward strand.
GGTCACGGGAGTCCGGATATGCAAGGCAGCGCAAACCTCAACCTCATGATCAAGGCCGCGCGACGGGCAGGGCGTTCGCTGGCAAAGGACTTCCGCGAAGTCGAGAACCTGCAGGTGTCGGTCAAGGGTGCCGGCGATTTCGTGAGCCGTGCCGACATCGCCGCCGAGAAAATCATCGAGGAAGAGCTCCGTGGCGGGCGTCCGAACTACGGCTGGCTCGGTGAGGAAGGCGGAGTGGCCGAAGGGGCCGATCCGACACGCCGCTGGATCGTTGATCCCCTGGACGGCACGACGAATTTCCTGCACGGACTGCCGCATTGGTCGGTTTCGGTCGCGCTTGAGCGAAAGAACGTGGTCGTTGCCGGTGTCGTCTATGATCCGACAAGGGACGAACTGTTCTTTGCCGAGCAGGGGCAGGGCGCCTGGATGAACCAGACCCGTCTCAGGGTGTCTGGTCGGCGTCGCATGCAGGAAGCGCTGTTCGCAACCGGACTGCCGTTCGCCGCGCTCCCCGAACTGCCCGAAAAGATGCGGGACATCGAAAGGGTCTCACCCGGAAGTTCCGGCCTGCGGTCCACCGGATCCTCGGCACTCGACCTTGCGTATGTGGCCGCGGGCCGCTTCGACGGAACCTGGGAACGCAGGCTCAAGGCATGGGACATGGCCGCCGGTATCCTGCTCGTCAAGGAAGCAGGCGGATTCGTCGAGGCTCTGTCGCCGGATGCGAATCCGCTTGAGACCGGGGACGTCATCGCGGCGAATGACCGGATATTCGCGCAGCTGACAGGCCTCCTTCGGAACAGTTGACCGGAGAAGCGACGGCGGCTGTCACCGCCACAGCACGTTCCGCTCATGGTGTGCGATCGTGTTGGCAAGGCCAGCGAATTCGCTGGCAATGAAGCGGACCAGACGGCGCACGACCGGTTTCTCCGGTACGCCTCCGTTGACCAGAATGCCCAGATTGCGGTCTGGATCGCCGATTCGGACCGGCAGGGCCGCAAGGCGGTTCTCCCGCCGCAGCATGAACACAACGGAGTACGGAAGTACCGTCAGAGCATCCGACCCTGACAGTATGTTCGTCACAGCGCTCAGAGAACCGCCGGTGAAACTGACCTTGAAGTCACGCATGCCGATGCTGAACAGCACGGCCCGCAGGTCATGGTAGAGCGGGCTGTCAGCGGGGGGAGCGATCCACGGATAGACAGCGATGTCCTTGAGACGCACCGGAGATTTGCGCGCCAGTGGATGCCCTGCTCGGGATGCGATTACGTTGCGGCCCTGCAGAATCTGCGTGAATCTGAAACTTTCCGGCACCTCTGAGTCCCGAATGGGAAGGATCGCCAGATCAAGCGTGTCGCTGTCAAGCCGATGAATCAGTTCGGAGACATAACCGTATCTCTGGTCAATACGGACGTCCGGATTTTCTGACTGGAATCCCGCGATCATCCCTGAAACCACGCCGTCCATGAAGATCGGCGTGCCGGCGATTCTCACGGCCCCGCTCCGGCCGCTGCTGTAACCTGCGACAATCCGGCTGGCGCTTTCGTTCGCGGTTCGAATGCTTCGGCCGGCCTCGGCGAGGGCAAGACAGAGTTCGGTGGGGCGCAGAGGCCTGCGCTGCGGCTCGAACAGCTGGGCGCCGACCCGTTCCTCAAGCATCGCGACCGAGCGCGAAACGCTTGGCTGCGATTTACCCAAGGCGACAGCGCCCTCGGTCAGCCCTCCCTGATCCACGATTGCGGCAAGGATTTCGAGATGGCGTGGATCCAGCTTCATAACAGTATGTAATATAAACGAGGCGCAATTCGATCAAGACACCAAATTCAGATGCTAATCTAGATTTCGGAATAACCGTCTTTGAGGAGCCTTAAATGCCGTTGGACCTCCCTTCCGCCGCAGCCCAGAAGGTGCGCTTTGGTGCGGGTCTGCGACACTCGATCGCTGGCGAACTGGAGGAAATCGGGCGGTTTCGGGCCTTGGTCCTGTCAACGCCGGAACAGTCCGGAATCGCACTTGATCTCGCTGGAGATCTGGGCAGCCGGGCAGCGGGAGTGTTCTCACGCGCCGCAATGCATACACCGGTTGAGGTGACCGAAGAGGCTCTGGCTCACGCGCGTTCGGTGGAGGCGGACTGCTTTGTCGCTGTTGGCGGCGGTTCCACGACCGGGCTGGGAAAGGCCCTGGCGCTTCGCACCGGCCTTTCGCAGATCGTGGTTCCGACCACTTACGCTGGCAGTGAAGCGACGCCGATCCTCGGCCAGACTGAAGGTGGCGTGAAATCTACGCTGATCGACCCTGCTATTCTGCCTGATGTCGTGATTTACGATCCGGAGCTTGCCGTAACACTGCCGAAACAGCTGAGCGCCACCAGCGGTCTGAACGCAATGGCGCATGCGGCAGAGGCTCTCTATGCAAAGGATAGGACCGAGGAAACCAACAAGCTTGCGATCGAGGGCATCCGGGCATTCGCGAAATCCCTTCCCGAAGTGCTTGAAAACCCCGGCAGCCTGGCCGCTCGGGAGGAAACGCTGCGGGGAGCCTGGGCCTGTGGCGCCGTTCTGGGCCGCGTCGGCATGGCGCTTCACCACAAGCTCTGCCACACACTGGGTGGGTCGTTTGACCTACCCCATGCACAGACCCATGCCGTCGTCCTTTCCCATGCCATCGCTTACAACGCCGTCGCAGTACCCGAGCTGCTGGCGCCGATTCAGGAAGTGCTGGGTCGAGAGGGTCCGGGGAGGGCGATCTGGGATTTCGCGGGAAGCATCGGTGCGCCACAATCCCTCAAGGAACTTGGCATGGCCGAGGGCGACCTTGACCGCGCCGCAAAGCTCGCAGTCCAAAATCCCTACTGGAATCCGCGTGACGTGACCCTGGACGGGTTGCGCGCGCTTCTTCAGGACGCCTGGAGCGGAGCCGCTCCAGGCAGCTGAACAACTCGTTACTTCAAGGAGGAAAGCAATGCTCACACGCCGAAGACTGCTTAAGTCGTCTGCCGCAACCGCAATGACACTGGCCGCCGGCGGGCCGGCCGCTCCGGCACTTGCACAGGGCGCCAGAATCAAGCTGGGCTACGTCAGCCCGCAGTCAGGACCGCTCGCTGCGTTCGCCGAAGCCGACCAGTTCATCATCGACACGTTCAGCGCAGCCGCTGGCGGGGATTTCGAGGTGATCGTGAAGGACAGCCAGTCCAATCCGAACCGCGCCGCCGAAGTGGCCAAGGAACTGATCGTCGATGACGAAATCAACCTGATGCTGGTGGCCTCGACGCCCGAAACCACCAATCCCGTCGCTACAACCTGCGAGTCCGAGGAAGTGCCGTGCGTGTCCACTGTAGCGCCCTGGCAGCCATATTTCATTGGACAGCAGGGCAATCCCGGCGATCCCGGGTCATGGGCTCCGTTCGACTATTCCTACCATTTCTTTTGGGGCCTCGAGGACGTGATCGCGGTCTTCACCAATATGTGGGGACAGCTCAGCACCAATAAGTCTGTCGGCGCGCTCTTTCCCAATGACGGTGACGGAAATGCCTGGGGCGATCCGGTGGTGGGTTTCCCGCCGGTGCTCGACAAACTTGGCTACCAGCTGACCGACACAGGCCGCTACCAGAACCTCACGGATGACTTCACCGCACAGATCAACGCATTCAAGGCGGCAGAAGCTGAAATCGTGACGGGCGTGGTGATTCCGCCGGACTTCACCACGTTCTGGACGCAAGCCAAGCAGCAGGGCTACACGCCGAAGGCCGCGTCGATCGGCAAGGCGATCCTGTTCCCGCAGGCGGTCGAAGCGCTTGGTGCAACGGGCCACAACGTGTCATCCGAAGTCTGGTGGTCGCCGTCCCATCCTTTCGCATCTTCGCTGGACGGCGCATCCGCAGGCGACATCGCTGGCGGATATGAAGAGGCGACCGGGCGTCAGTGGACCCAGCCGATCGGATTTGTCCATGCGCTGTTCGAGGTGGCGCGCGACGTCATGGGCAGGGTGTCGGACACCGGTGACGGTGACGAAGTCGCAGATGCAATTGCGGCAACAGGCCTTGATACGGTCGTTGGCCCGGTTTCCTGGAACGGAGAGGGCCTGCCGCCGTTCGCGGCCAGAAACGTTGCCAAGACGCCCTTGGTCGGCGGACAGTGGCGCCTGACGGACAGCGGCGCCTATGACCTTGTCATCGTGGACAATCAGACCGCGTCCAACATTCCGACAGGCGGCGCGATGGAAGAGATTTCCTGATCCGGCAGGAAGTGCGCGGGCCTGACCGGTCAGGCCCGCACATTGAAGGATGGACATGGCGCTTCTTCGGCTCAGAGACCTCGGTAAGTCGTTCGGTGCCCTCAAGGTTGCCGATGCGGTTACCTTTGACGTGCCCGAAGGGCAGGCACTTGGCATTATCGGTCCGAACGGCGCCGGGAAGTCGACGCTCTTCAACCTCATCACCGGGAATCTCATGCCGGACTCGGGAAGCATCGAATTTTGCGGCGAGGATGTCACCGAAACCCCGCCGATGCAGCGGGCAGTTGCCGGGATCGGCAGATCCTTTCAGATCCCGCAGCCATTCGAAAACCTGACGGTATTCGAGAATCTGGTCGTCGCCGGGTCGTTCGGACGAAACCTGAATGAAGCAGACGTCACCGAACACTGTGCGGGGATTCTGGAAGAGACCGGGATGATGGGACGGGCCAACACGCCTGCCGGTGCCCTGCCGCTTCTGGAGCGCAAGCGGCTGGAGCTTGCCCGCGCATTGGCGACCGCTCCGAAACTTCTGCTTCTGGACGAGATCGCAGGCGGGCTGACCGACGGCGAATGCCAGTCTCTCGTTGCGACCATCCGGCGGATACACGGTCAAGGTGTCACCATCGTCTGGATCGAACATGTACTGCATGCGCTGACCTCCGTAGTCGAAAGGCTCCTCGTGCTGGACTTCGGCCGCATCATCGGCATCGGCAGTCCCGGGGACATCATGGCCAGCAGGGAAGTGCGGGAAATCTATCTGGGGCTCGAGGTCTGATGGAACTGCTGGCGACCCGCGGCCTCACGGCATTCTACGGTGATTTCCAGGCGCTGTTCGGTGTCGACATATCGTTGGATGAAGGGGAGACGGTTGCCATAATCGGCGCCAACGGAGCGGGAAAGACCACACTTCTCCGTTCGATCTCCGGCGTTATCCGGAACGCCCCCGACTCGGTTACGTTTGCCGACGCTCCCGTCGGGCATCTTGACGCCGACAGGGTCATGGCGCTCGGCGTCGTGATGGTTCCGGAGGGTCGGAGACTTTTTCCTTCCCTGAGCGTCGAGGAAAACCTCCAGATCGGCTCCTATGGCCGGAACATCGGCGGGTACTGGACGCTTGCGACGGTCTATGAACTCTTTCCGGTGCTGAAAGAGCGGCGAAAATCCCCGGGGACGGCGCTGTCGGGCGGGCAGCAGCAGATGGTGGCGATCGGCCGGGCGCTGATGTCGAATCCGCGGGTGCTTCTCTGCGACGAGATCAGTCTGGGCCTCGCGCCTGTGGTTATACGTGACATCTACGCCGCCCTGCCGAAAATCAGGGAATCAGGCGCCTCGGTCGTGATTGTGGAGCAGGACATCAACCAGGCCCTCAAGGTCTCGGATCGGGTCTACTGCATGCTGGAGGGCCGAGTCACGCTTTCCGGCAAACCGTCGGAAGTCTCGCGCGACCGTATCCATACAGCATATTTCGGCGAGACAGCCGCATGATCTGGCTGGATACAGTAATCCAGGGTGTGCTCCTTGGCGGACTCTATGCGCTCTTTGCCGCCGGTCTGAGTCTGGTGTTCGGCATCATGCGGCTGGTCAACCTGGCTCATGGCGATCTTATCGTGTTCGGCGCATACATCATCCTGATTCTCGTGTCGCTTCTGGGACTGAACGCATTCATTGCCGCCGCCATTGCGACGCCGCTGATGTTCGCGCTTGGCTGGCTGCTGCAGCGGTTCGTTCTCAACCGAACGCTGGGGGAAGACATCCTGCCCCCGCTGCTGGTTACTTTCGGACTTTCCATTGCGCTTCAGAACGCCCTGCTGGAAGGGTTTTCGGCTGACAGCCAGCGCATTGGCGGTGGAACGCTGGAGACCGAGTCGCTTGCGGTCGGTCCGATCAATGTCGGTGTGATGCCATTGCTTTGCTTCGTATCGGCAGTTCTTGTCATCGTCGCGCTCAACCAGCTGTTCTACCGCACCAGTCTCGGCCGCGCATTCCGCGCTACATCCGACGACCCGGTAACTGCGAGCCTTATGGGAGTGAGACCGGCGCAGATCTTCTCAGTCGCCACCGGCATTGCGATGGTGGTCGTGACTGTCGCGGCGCTCTATCTCGGAATGCGGGCGAATTTCGACCCGACCATCGGTCCTGCGCGGCTGATCTACGCGTTTGAGGCGGTAATCATCGGCGGGCTTGGGTCGCTGTGGGGAACGCTTCTCGGCGGGATCATCATCGGAGTCGCCCAGACGGTCGGAGCCGCAGTCAATCCGGAATGGCAGATACTTTCCGGCCACGTCGCTTTTCTGGTTGTGCTGCTGGTCCGGCCCCGCGGTCTGCTTCCAAGGGCGGTGGACTGATGCGCTACGTCGCCGAAACCCAAACGCGCGTTTCGCGCCTTGCCGGAATTCTGGCGGTCGCGCTTGTGGCGGTCGCGGTCATTCTGCCTGCCTTCGCCGGGCGCAGCCTGATTCAGGATCTCTTCTTCGTCCTAACGCTCGTGGTGCTCGCCCAGTGGTGGAACCTGCTTGCGGGCTACGGTGGCCTTGTATCTGTCGGGCAGCAGGCGTTTGTCGGAATTGGCGCTTACGCGATGTTCGGCGCAGTGATTCTCTGGGATCTCGATCCGGTGCCGGCTATCCTGCTTGGCGGCCTTGCGGCGCTGGTTCTCGCCGTCCCCACCGCATTTTTCGCGTTCCGGCTTCAGGGCGCCTATTTCGCGATCGGAACCTGGGTGATTGCGGAAGTCGTGCGGCTTTCGGTTGCGCAATGGAAGCAGGTCGGTGGAGGTACCGGCACGTCCCTGCCGCGGGATGCGACCAAGGACATGTGGTTCGTTGACGCCATCAAGGCGCTTTTCGATGTGAAGACATCGGCCGCGCGCGACATTCTCGCCTATTGGCTGGCGCTGCTGTTCGCGGTCCTGACAATCGGTGGAGTCTGCTGGCTGCTGCGGACCCGCCGCGGGCTCGCGCTGGCCGCTGTCCGGGACAATGAAGCGGCGGCGCGGTCGGTTGGTGTCGATCCAGGCGCCATGAAATGGACAGTTTTCCTGTTAGCGGCACTCGGCACCGGACTTGCCGGTTCGCTCATCTATCTGCAGAAAGCCCGGATATCGCCCGACGCCGCATTCAGCGTGCTAGACTGGACGGCCTATGTGATCTTCATTGTGGTGATCGGCGGAATCGGAACGATTGAGGGTCCGATTCTCGGCGTGGTGGTCTTCCTGGTTCTGCAGAGCGTTCTGGCGGATTTCGGAAGCTGGTATCTGCTCCTGCTCGGCTTGATCGGAATTGGCGTGATGCTGTTCGCGCCGCGGGGGATCTGGGGGATTGTTGCCGCCAGGACCGGCATTGAGCTCATTCCGGTCCGGCGTCGGCTGGTAAAAACGGAAACGCAATCATCGGAGACTGACGATGGCAGAAATCACGACTGACATCCTGATAATCGGCACCGGACCTGCCGGGGCGGCTACGGCTGCGCTGCTGTCGAGCTATGGCGTCGAGAACATGGTGGTCAACCGTTACCGCTGGCTCGCGAACACACCTCGGGCGCATATCACGAACCAGCGTACGATGGAGGTGCTGCGCGATCTAGGCCGCGAGGTCGAAGACGAGGCATATATGCATGCCACCGAGCAGGATCTCATGGGCGAAAACGTTTTCTGCGAAAGTCTGGCCGGCGAAGAGATCGGACGGATGAAATCATGGGGAAAGCATCCGCTAAGCCGTGCGGAGCACCTGCTGAGTTCCCCTTGCCACATGAACGACCTGCCGCAGACCTACATGGAGCCCCTGCTGTTCAAGACAGCCTGCTCGCGCGGCACGCAAGGCCGCATGTCGACGGAGTATCTGAGCCACGAGCAGGATACGGACGGCGTGACGTCAACGCTGCGTGACCGGCTGTCTGGGCGCGAGTTCCAGGTTCGTTCGAAGTACCTGGTCGGTGCCGATGGTGGAAATTCCCTGGTGGCCGAACAGGCGGGCCTGCCATTCGAGGGAAAGATGGGTGTCGGCGGCTCGATGAACATTCTGTTCCGCGCCGATCTGTCGAAATACGTCGCCCATCGTCCGTCAGTTCTGTACTGGATCATGCAGCCCGGCGCCGATGTCGGTGGAATCGGCATGGGGCTCGTGCGGATGGTGCGTCCATGGAACGAATGGCTGATTGTCTGGGGCTACGACATCAACGAACCGGTTCCGGAGGTGGACGCGGAGTTCGCCACCGGCGTCGCCCGCCAGCTTGTCGGCGATCCGGCTCTTGAGATCGAGCTTCTTTCCGCGAACACATGGACCGTAAACAACATGTACGCGACCCACATGCAGAAGGGACGGGTGTTCATTATGGGGGACGCCGCCCACCGGCATCCGCCATCGAACGGTCTGGGTTCCAATACATCTATCCAGGACGCGTTCAACCTGGCATGGAAGCTATCCGCCGTCATCAAAGGTCAGGCTGGCCCGGCGCTGCTGGACAGCTATTCCGAAGAACGCGCGCCGGTTGCGAAACAGATTGTGACCCGCGCGAACCAGTCAATCGCCGAGTTCGGTCCGATTTTCGAGGCATTGGGCATGACGGGCGGAACCGACATCGACAGGATCAATGCAAGCATGCAGGCGCGGACCGGCACCAGTCCGGAAGCCGAGAGGCAGCGCGCCGCGATCCGGAAGGCCATCGAATTCAAGAAGTATGAATTCGACGCCCATGGCGTCGAGATGAACCAGCGCTACCGGTCCTGTGCCGTGGTGGCTGACGGGCAGATGGAACCGGCGTTCGAGCTTGACGCGGAACTTCATTACCAGCCGACCACCTGGCCGGGCGCCCGGCTTCCTCATGTCTGGGTATTCGACCACGACACAGGTGACCGGATCTCCACCCTCGATCTCTGCGGGCAGGGGAAGTTCGCCCTGTTCACCGGAATTGGCGGAGAAGCCTGGATTGAAGCTGCCGAACAGGCAGCGGCGGAACTGGGAATCGGGATCCGTTGCCATGTGATCGGCCCGCGCCAGACTTACGTCGACCACGTCGGTGACTGGGCCCGCGCGTCTGAGGTCTCCGACAGCGGCTGCATCCTTGTGCGTCCGGACCAGCATGTGGCGTGGCGGATCGAAGATATGGCCGACAGTCCGAAGAGCGAGATTGGGCGCGCGCTCGCGTTCGTCCTCGCAAAAGGGGGAGAAGGCACATGACGGAGCGTCTGGCGTATTTCACCGAGGAGAATTCAGCTGAAGCGGTCATTGATCGGATGCGCGACGCGAAGAACCCACGGCTTCGCGCGGTGATGGAGGTCGTGATCCGCAAGCTGCATGAGGCGGTCAAGGAAATCGAGCCGACCCGGGAAGAATGGCTCGAGGCAATCAGGTTTCTTACTGACGTTGGCCATAAATGCGATGACTGGCGCCAGGAGTTTGTTCTGATGAGCGACACTTGGGGTGTGTCCATGCTGGTTGACGCCATCAACTCCCGTCGGCCGACCGGGGCATCCGAGAACACTGTTATCGGGCCATTCCATGTCGAGGGCGCACCGGAATACGAGATGGGCGCCAATATCTGCCTCGACGGGAAGGGTGAGCCGATGGTGGTGCATGGCCGCATTCTTGATGTGGACGGCAACCCGGTTGAAGGAGCCAAAATCGATGTCTGGCAGGCCAATGACGAGGGCTTCTATGACGTCCAGCAGAAAGGCTACCAGCCTGACTTCAACCTGCGGGGCGTATTCCGAACCGGAGAGGACGGCGGATACTGGTTCAAGGGTGTCAGGCCAAAGTTCTATCCGGTTCCGGACGACGGGCCGATAGGCGCTCTTCTTGTGGAACTTGGCCGGCATCCGTATCGGCCTGCGCATCTGCATTACATAATCAGCGCCGACGGATACGATGAGCTGACGACGCATATATTCGATCCTGACGACCCCTATATCGGAAGCGACGCCGTGTTTGGCGTTAAGGAGAGTCTTCTTGCGACGTTCAACAAGGTTGATGATCTGGCGCGCCTTGACGAGATGGGGTTTGGCGCCCCATTTTTCTGGGATGTCGAGTTTGACTTCGTGCTTGCGTCTGCGGCAGCGGGTTGAAAGTGCGGCGAAATCTGAAAGAGGCCATGGATTTCTAATTACTTGCCTGCGACGGCCGGAAATCTCGCATCGCTAGCTCCGGTTGTCTGTTGGGTGTTGAGGTCTGGAAGCAGGCCTTTCCAGGGCTGTATGAGGAGAACAAGGGACGGCGTCGAGCACGGCCGCGTCTATTGGTATCTGTATGGGACCGTTGCCTGTACGGTTCCTTGTGAAGCTCTCGGTTTCGGCTGAGCGACTTCAGAATTTAACTCGCTTGGCGGGTGCATTCGACGGCCGGGCTCGTCACTTGCACGGTGTGTTTTCGGCTGCAGGGCTGCCGGTGTTCCGTCCATTCGAGGCAAGGGACTGCCACCCGATCCGGCGGCACGCGTGGCAGGTGCTGAAACGCTTCGAATCATGTGAAATCCGACGTCCTGCGTGCCGTAAGGAACGTCCACGACCTGTCCGGCATCTGGTCGATGCCGCTGTCGGGACGCTGGCGAACCGTGCGCCGTGTCTGCTTGCCATAGCGAACGGGAAAAATGATGCCTGTGCCAGGCAGAACTTGACGGGCGCCAAAGGCAGCGCCATACCCGATGAAGAATCAGTCGAGGAATACAGGGTTCTCCTGCACTCCATCCGGCTGGCTGGTCGAAAGCCCATGGATTACAGAGCCGCTTATGATGAGATCCGCTTGGCGGCGGAGGAAACCTTGTGCGCATGGCCCGAGGCCAAAGCCGCGGTTCTTTACGGCTCCCGCGCAAGAGGGAACTGGAAGTCGGACAGCGACTGGGACGTAGCGTTCATTCTCCACGGCGACGGCAACCTGATTGGAACAGTGCCGAATGACATCCCGTTCTGCCCACGGAACGTGATCAAGCACAACTATGTCAATGACATCACGCTGCCTGAAGGGCTCGTGGAGCGGAAAGCCTGCTGCATCTGCCATCCCGCCCATGGAATCACCCGAAACGGTAAACTCCTTGCCGGAAAGTGGGATCGGCCGCAGATGAACGGCCAGCCGTCGATGGAAGCGGAAACCTACGGGAGATTCCTCCATATTGCGGTTTTTGAAACGGACACGGCGATTCGGGCGATGGTCAGGGCGTCACGGCCGGATCCATACCTGGAATTCAACATCCGCTTCCAAGCGGACTATTTTGTCTCCTTTGCCGCCAAAGCCGCCTCCTTTCTCGTAAGGGCGGCATTAGGGCGGCGGGGAATCGACGCCAGCCAGAGCCATGAAATCGCCGAACAGGCGGCTTGGGCGCGGCAGGGCGGTCATCCCGGACTTGCGGATGACCTCGCCAGTATGGACATTCGGATCAGGGAGGACCGCCATGCGGGGTTGTCCGGAACGGATCCCGACGGGCTGGCCCGCGGGACACGCCGCCTGCCGATCGTCATAGATCTTTTGGGGAAAGAGGTGTCCATGCCCGCTGTCGGCTTTCTAGATCCTGAAGAAAACGCCGGACTGGAGAAACTTATGTCCCGATACGCGGCGAATTGGGCGGCCACGCTGCGCAGTTCGGTCGAAAGCGATGGCCGGACCACGCTGCCTGAAGGCGATGAATTGCTGAAACCGCTGCTCGACCTGCGGACGGAACTGCTGCCGGTTCTGGACCGGCTGGCTGAGACGGCGGACAAAAGCGCAGTGAACAGGGTCGGAATTTGACTTGCTGCCGAATGACAGGATCCGCTGCTACGTGCAGATGGAACACGAAACCGCCGTGGCCGAGATCCGCCGAAGCGACGCGATAAGCTTGGCCCGGGGGGCAAGGCTGCTGTGCTCTTCGGTTACCGCACATGTCACTGCCACCGTCAGGACAATGAATTGGACACTGCTGAAGCTGTAGCGGTTCGGTCGGGTAAGGGATGGGGATGTGACCAACGGCAATGTGTCGAAGAACACGCAGTCCATGGACGCGTGACCCGAATTTCATCGCCGAGTTGGATTTGCGCCAGTAATATCTCAAATTGGGTGCATTCGCTGACGCGAAGTGTTACGCGATGTTAGCATAGATGGGTTGGTTCAGGCCGGGTCGGGCTATTGTTTGGTCTGGGACGGCAGTGACAGTCAGGCACACTGAGGAAAAACAGATGCGATTTAACGTCCGGATAGGAAGTGCTCTCGCTGCTGCAGTACGTGCCCGGAAACCAATTGTCTTCCCTGATTGCCGCGCTGCACAGCACCAGTCAGGAGCAATTGCCGATTACGATGGTGGCCGCGGGATTGCCTCAACTGGTAGGACGAACTGGCAACGCCAAGTCCTACGCAGAACGCCTCTTTGAGTTTGCGCCGGTCAACCGCCTCGGAGGCACAGATGCCAGGGACGCACTGATCGTACCTGCCGGAAGGGAGGACGCAGAGTTCAAACCTGAAGCGGTCTCGGAGATCCTGCGCGAGACGGACGGATACCCTTATTTCCTCCAGGAGTGGGGAAAGCACAGCTGGAATGCGGCGAGTGCTTCCCCAATTGGATTCGGTGACGCGAAACGTGCAACGGCGGAGGCGCTCGCAGAGCTCGACGCGAGCTTTTTCCGTGTGCGATTCGATCGACTGCCTCCCGCCCAGAAGCGATACGTGCGCGCTATGGCGGAGCTTGGGTCCGGACCTCGCCGATCCGGTGATATTGCCGGGTGCTTGATCAAAAAGTTTCCGCCGTCGATCCAGTGCGCAACTCGCTCATTGCCAAAGGGATGATCTATAGCCCTGGCCACGGCGACACTGCATTCACCGTACCGCTTTTCGATGGATTCATGAAGCGCATCATGCCCTGAATGTTCGCCTCGCTCCTGAGTGAACCTGGGTTCGCGGCAGTTTGAGGAAATCCGGGAAGTTGTTGGCCGGAAGCAATTTTGCCTCGAACGTCAAGCAAGCGATCCGAAGCAGGAACGGATCACGTTACGGAGTTATTCTGCCACCGCTGATCCTTCTTGCGGCCCGGGTCCGCCTGAAGGATCCAGTCGGTAGAGTCTGGGTCGAATGCTGGGTTTGCATAGGATCAGTATTCGGTTCTGCCATTTGATGATGAAACGATTCGCCAATATCTCGGGATCTGACCTCGTTCAGTCCGGAAATGCCGATATGCGGAATGGATTGATTGACATGCTTGTTTCTACCCGGAACATGGAATTGCAATTCGCTCCATTGCGGGAAGACATAGCCTTGCCAACCATAACGACTATGCAATGAGACGGTCCCAAAATGCTGATCCCGTGCAGGGAAACCTGTTTGACCCACCGTGCCAGCCGCAGGATTGCGGAAGTGCCCAGGAGGCTGAGCAGCCGTTAGATCCAAATGCGCTTGATGATGATGCGATCATTGCCGGGATTCCCGGCGCCAATCTGGCCAAAGCGGAAGCCCTGTGCGAGCAGGTGGTTTCGCGGGATCTTGCGGATGCCGCAGTTCCTGCGCTCGAGGAGCTTTGGAAACGATTCCGTGGCTACGGAATCAACAGACCGTGCAGGGAGCAGCTTGCGGTATTGAAAACCTTGGCAAAGATCGAAACGCGACCGTCGCGGGATGCGGTCAAGCGAATCGCTGAGGAACGGGGTCTGTCGGAAGCGCTGCTCCCGCATGCGCTGGAGGCTGCTCTTGCGTGTAGAGTCCGGTTCACCCGTCCGCGGATTGAACAATGGCTCGAAGATGGTCGACCGATCGTTCGCAGGCTGGCATTTTCATTGGCCCAGTGGGTAGTTCCGCCCGTTTGGATCCTTCAGCAGGGCAGAAACGACCCGGATCTGTCGGTGCGTGAGGCCGCGCTGATCACTATGGGCAAGCTTGGGCATGCGGAAGCTCGGCAGGGTCTTTTGGCCTTGCTCGCCAGGAATCCCAATGGGGACGTAGTGCGCGCACTGGCGACAGTTGCCGACGACGAGGTCATCACACAATTTGGAAGATCTGCGGACAAGCATGAGTCGCTGAGACCGGCGATAATTGAAGAACTCAGGGCGATGGACGATCCAAGGGCTAAGGCGGTCGCAGACCGATTTGTGCAGCGGTAGCACCAAAGCTTCGGTTGTTTTCGAAACTGGGATGGCAAGGGTGACGATAGTGGAACGTAGCGGCGCGTCCCCGTATTGGCCGAAGTGGTGCCTCTTATGGCGATTCCGAACCGGAGTCTCTGACATGGATCTGAATCACCGGACGAGGCGCAAAATGCATTGCGCACATTGAGTTGAACGGGCAGGACATGCCTGCTCAAATTCACGGGACCAAGCCCATGATTCTATATCCTGCCATCGATCTAAAGGACGGACAGTGCGTTCGGCTCCTTAGGGGGGCCATGGATCAAGCGACAGTGTTTGGAGACGACCCTGCGGAACAGGCCCGCCAGTTCCAGAACGCCGGCTGCGAGTGGCTTCACCTGGTTGACCTGAATGGCGCTATTTCCGGGCATCCGGTGAACGGCTCGGCAATTGACGGGATTCTGGCGGCGGTCAGTTGCCCTGTTCAGCTTGGTGGCGGAATTCGTGACATTGCGATCGTGGAGCACTGGCTGGAAAGGGGTGTTGCCCGGGTCATTCTGGGAACGGCTGCCGTCGAGAATCCAGAGCTTGTCCACGAGGCTGCCACATCGTTTCCGGGTCAGATCGCAGTTGGCATTGATGCCAGGAACGGGCGCGTCGCAACCAGAGGATGGGTCGAGGTCACCGATGCTTCGGCCACGGAACTCGCGCTCAGTTTCGAGGATTCCGGTGTGGCCGCTGTCATCTACACGGACATTGATCGAGATGGCGCAATGCAGGGGCCGAACATCCAGGCAACGGCGAAACTGGCGAATTCGTTGAGGATTCCTGTCATAGCGTCAGGAGGAATCAGTACGCTGTCTGACGTTTCTGCATTGAGATCATGTGGCGCTCCACTTGACGGGGTTATCGTGGGCCGCGCGCTTTATTCCGGTGCTGTCGATTTGGCCGAGGCGCTTGCCACTGCTGATGGTCAGATCCCTTCTTGAGTAGTATAAAGGGACGAGTTCGTGGTCCTGGCCGATCCGTGCAGCATCCGAAATTGCCCGTGTTGGCTCAATGAGATTCTGGATTACTGGCCGAAGTTCAACACTTTCGGTTCTTTGGCCCGGCTGATTCGCGGGGAGACCGTGGCGCACAAGCAGGTCTATAGCGGCCAACCCGGAATCCTTGGCTCACGCGAGCCGCAGTCAACTGCTTCTGTGTCTGGGCAAAAAAACCGGGATTGTCTCCCGCCGCGGCGCGTCAGCCGCCGCAGATTCGCTGAAGGTTCACCCAGTCGGCGTCGGATAGTACCGGAATGTCGGCACCTTGGTCTGCATCCGAGAGCTCGAGGGTGCTCTCGCCAGATTTGCTAACCGCGGTTGCATACGGTGTTGCCGAAATCCCAGCTTCGCGAAAACTGTCCAGAAGCGTTTCTTTGTGAACTGGCTCGGGCGGCTGGGTCAGCAATGCCCCGGCCTGCGCAAACAGCACGTTTTCGGTTACGTCGCCGGTGGTTAACAGCCTGAACGCGGCCACGAGGCCAGCCTGTTTCAGCATGCGGGCGACAGGGTCATGGGCGTTGGCACGAACGGCTTCAGCGATCACATAACCGGCCACCACATCGGGTGCTTCATGGTCTTCTACCAGCGCTGGATCAATCAGAAAAAGGCCACCCGGCAGATGGTTGGTCTGCGCCGTTCCATTCGGCAGCACAACTAGCCTTCCCGGCCGGTCTCCCAGAAGCCTGTTGTAGAGTCGGCTTAGCGCCGCCGTACCGGCGCCGGTGTGACAGGGACGTCCGGAAGTGCGTTGAATCTGAGCAAGAAGGCGTTCGCCTAGTTCAATCCTCTTAGCGTCGGGAACCACCGCTGCCGCGTGGTTCACAAGCAATTCGGGAAGCCAAAAGATGCCAGAAACAAGCAACACACACAGAATGCCTGCGATGACGGCGATCCTCAACCGTCGGTTGCCGGGTCTGCGCTTTTCGCTGGCTCGTTGAATCCGCTCGATGGCTTCGATAATTGTGCCATCGCTGACTTCCAGCACCTCTGAGGAATCGACTCCAGGCGCAAAGACTGCAGGATTGGAACCGCTGTTCAGCCTGACCAGTGCGGGAAGTGACCAATGGGTCAGCGGCTGGTCGGCGTAATCGTACATGACCAGCGTTGCGTTTCCTACGCAAACGATGACATCCTTCCGCTGGTGTTCTGGCGATGCGCGCCACACCCCCGCAAACTCCAGCCGCTGGTATTCCTTGAGCGCAGTCATTCGTGTCTTTGGAAATCACTGCTCTGTTTGATTGATTATGCGAACATTACAGCGGACCTGAGAGTCTGCCAAGTAAGCAAATTTCGTTTTGATCCCGTTTTGGCAGCAATACAGGCGGCGCCGGGACCATACGCTGCCCGGAGGGCCAGGCTACGCTCGGAGCCGATGGGCTCAAAGCAGTTTCCTGGCGGATTCCAGGGGACTGAGGGTGGTTGGGAGTGGAACGGGGTTTCAAATGCGATAGCTTTGGCTCCGGGAAGGGTGGGCATCGCAATTTGAGCTGGAAGTGTGGACCCTTCTGGGAAAGGTCTGTCACCGAAAGCATGGCGGTGAAGGAAGTCCGCTGAGCAGTTTGACCTTGGAGTTGGCGCACGGCGGAATCGCCTAGGTCCCCTAACGACCGATCACGCTCGGATCGGGCTACTGCGCTGCTGCGCTGGCCTAGAACCCAATGAACGGCGGTTCGCGAACGGTGATCACCGCGTTGGGATGATTCGGGCTTGCCGGCAGCGTCAGATTCTCGTGTTATCCAATGATCGCCTGGCTCTCGGCGCTGCGGCGGCCTTCGGCGCGACGTGAGATGGCCGCCAGCATGAAGAGGCCGGGTCGCCCTATTTCGATTGTCGTTGAGACCGCGCATCTTCGAAGGTCAGCGCCATGCGGAACGCCAATGACAGTCAATGTGCATCCAGAACTGCCATACGCAACTGCGTCGATGGACATGGTCGACGTTACACCGACCCTGCGATCCGATGAGGATGTCCAACTTTCCGATGAGGTTGCTCAGGCGCTCCTGACAACCAGATCTTTGAAACGGCTGTCGGGGATCGGAAGTTTCGGTGCAATTTCCTATGTGAGACGGGGTAACGGCCGAGCACCCGACAGACGGCGCCACAACCGTCGCGAGCATTCAATCGGCGTGGCCAAGCTGGCCGAGAGCTATGCTCTTGATGTTCAGATGGAGGAGAAACACCGCAAGGCGTTTGTATGTGCGGCACTGCTCCATGATGTGGGGCATGGTCCGCTGTCACATACACTGGAACCTGTCTTCAAAGAACGGTTCGGCATAAACCATCATCGGGCTACGCGTGACATCTTTAAAGGGACGCCCCGGTTTGGGTCAGAAATTCAGGAAATCCTAAACCAATTCAAAGTTGACTGCGAAGAGGTTCTGGCGCTGATCGACGGGGAGGAGGTTGGCAGCCATGCCGTCCTTTTTCCGCGCCCATCAATATCGATACCCCGGAAGGCGTTGCACGCTGCCGTGCCTTCGTTGGTCTTCGGCCAGCGTTCGACACCGCGAGTGCCGCTGTTCGAAGGTGGGCCGTGTCGGGTCGTCTGCCCAAGGATGACTTTGACGAATTCTGGTTGTTCAAGAACAGTGTATACAGGCTTGTGATCAATAACCGATTGGGGCGGCTGCTTGACACGGTTGCACAGACCTATATGGCAACCAACTTCAACAGGTTCAGCTCAGACGATTTTCTGAAGACGGAGAAGACATTCAGGGAGCGCCATGTTGATCTGTTTAGGTATCTGGACGTTTTGCTCGAAGGCGGAGGTGAACTTTCGTCGCGGCTGCCCACGTCCTGGAGGGACGCTGACGTGAAGATCAGCGACAGGGAGTTCTTCGTGAACGAAAGTGTTGATCTTCTAAATACACATCACATTGGTGCGCGCTAGAGGCAAACGCGTGATCGCTATTTTGTAAAGCTCGCGGATATCGTCAATGAATACAGTAATGAGCGGTGACGGCTGTGCCCGAATTCTGTCCGAATGCGAAACCGAATCCGAACGTCGGCTGGATTCGATGCGTGCAACCGCACAGGAGATGTTTGGTGGCAATCCCAACTATCTCATCGGCGTTAAAGGCAGTGTCGCTCGGCGCGAATGCACTGTTGGCTCGGATGCTGATCTCTTCTTTCTGATCGGCAGTGAAGTAAGTACGAAGGATGCGCGGAGCGCTCGTGACGAATACTGCGAACGTCTGAGGAGTAGCGGACTGAAGATTCCCTCCAACGGCGGAGTCTTCGAGAAACCGCTGGAAATCGAAGAACTTGTGGAGCGGATTGGTGGAGAAAACGATACGAACGAATTCCTTACCCGCCACATGCTGTTTCTGCTTGAGGGAGAGTGGATTCACAACTGCACGATGTTCAAGCGGACCCGGACTAGGCTGATAAAGCACTACGTTGTGGATGATCTGGAACGCAGGAAGCTGTGCATGTTCCTGTTGAACCATGTTATTCGGTATTGTCGTACCATCTGCGTGGATCTAGAGCACAAGACGGTTGCAGATGCCGAGCCAAGAGCCATCCGGCTGGTGAAACTCAGGTTTTCGCGCATGCTTCTTTATCTCGGCGGCATGGCCGCGGTGAGCCGAACCAGGGATCTGCCCGTTCCCGGGAAGCGTTGGAGGCTCGAGGAACTTTTTGCATTGTGGCCGATCGCTCGACTGCGGGAGGTATTCGGTGATGCGGCGGAACGGCCGTTGTCACGCGATCCGGTATTTCTGGATTGGCTGAACAGTCCGGAATGCCGCGACAAGCTTGAACTGGACGGAGATGAAGGACTTCGCATGCAAGATTACCAAGATCTCTGCGACGATGCCCGCAAGTTCAGGGACGGCCTGTATACCATGTTGATGAAAAAGTTTGGACATAACGACGACCTCATCAAGGCTCTTCTTCTGTTGAGCCTGACTTAATGGTTCAGTTCATACACAGTATGCCAGCTATGCTGAGTTCCTTGATATGCCGGGTCTCGTCCCCAACGCTTGATCCCATTCGCTTCCCTTCCCGGACTTTCGGCATAGTCACAGGCTTTCGAGGAAGGCTATGATCTGTACCTCCGTCTGGTGCCTGCCGGGCGGCACGTCGACCGGCGTTGTCCGGTCTATGCACGGCTATCGCATTTGAAATGACTTCCCTTGGCTTCTGCGTCTCTGTATGGTTTTCTGGTGAAAAAACAATGAGATGAGGCAGGCATATGGCAGACCTTCGCACGGATCTTCAACGGGGTGGGGGATCTCCGGACCGGCAACGCGGTTCGCCACAATCTTCATGAAGTGCTGATGATCGCCCTTCTCTGCATGGTCTGCGGCGGCCGCGTGCCCTGCCCATTGATCACTTAGCTACTGAACAATCGCGATCCTGCAGGCTGTTGCCGTGGATCTGAGACACGCTGTACGGGGCGGATTCAGGCGTTTCTGGCGAGATATGGATGCAGCGCGCTCGCCTCGCCGTTCTCCGCGATCCGCTCGATGGTCCGCGTTCCGGTGACGAGTCTTGCGTAGCCTTCCCAGGCCGTCTTGGTGGCCCGGCGGGCCGTCGTTCCTGCGGATCAGGTAGCCGCCGAGCCGGGAAACCCGCATCAAGGCCTGCCCGAGCAACACCGCATCGAGCTCCACCGGATCCTCCGGCCGTTCCCGGCGCTGATGCGCAGGCTGGCGTTGAATCTGTTGCTCCTGACGGATGGCGGGAGAGTGACGTCCATGCGCGGCAAGCTGAAGAGGGCGGCGGGACGACGGCTTCCTTCCGAAGCCTGTCAGCTCCGCACCAAGCCTCGCTGCGGATGCGGAACCCGAAATAACCCAAATGCGATAGCCCGGTTTGGTGCCGCTTGAGCATTTTCATCATGCCGCATTGGCTTACATTTGTGCGGTATGCCGGGAGTGCCGAGCCGCAGGATTCTTGCCTCACCTGAAAGGACCACAAGAACGACAGAGGCTCCCCTGAACCTCAATAGCCTGCGTGGAACGAATCGGCGGTGAATTTGCGTGCCTTAACCGTAAGGTAGGCGGTCATTCTGCGCTACAGCCGTTTCGCTATCTCCCGAAGCTCAAATTTCTGGATCTTGCCCGTAGAGGTTTTCGGAAGCTCCTGAAACACAACCGACTTGGGTGTCTTGAAGCCCGCAAGTCGCTCACGGGCGAAGGCGATGAGTTCATCCGCGTCCACTTTTTTCCCTTCCTTGACTTCAACGAAGGCGCAGGGAACCTCGCCCCAATGCGTGTCTGGTTTCGCCACAACGGCGCATAGCAGCACGGCGGGGTGATGCATAAGCACACCCTCGACCTCTACTGAACTCACATTCTCGCCGCCCGAAATGATGATGTCCTTTGCACGGTCGGCGATCTGGATGTAGCCGTCGGGATGCTGGACCGCTATGTCGCCGGAACGGAAATAACCTCCGGCAAAGTCCTTTTCCGTCGCCGCCGGGTTCTTCAGGTACCCTTTCATCACCGAGTTCCCGCGGATCATGATCTCGCCCTGTGATTTCCCGTCCATCGCTGTTTGGATCATGGACTCCGGATCCATGACCGTAATGTCTTCCATCATTGGCATCAGCACGCCGGTTCGCGCCTTGATCGCGGACCGTTCGTCGTTGGAAAGCCCGTCCCATGCCTGTCCGTTCCAGAGGCATTCGGTGACATGGCCGTAGGTTTCTGTCAGGCCGTAGACTTGGGTTACGTTGAATCCGAGAGGCTCGATTGCCTGTAGAGTCGCTGCTGCGGGCGGTGCACCCGCAGTGAAAATCTCCACTACATGGTCGAATTCGCGGCGGTTCTCTTCGGGCGCATTGATAATCATGTTAAGGACGATCGGAGCGCCCCCGAAATGGGTTACGCCTTCGTCGGCGATCGCATCATAGATTTTCTCCGCTGTTACGTCCCGGCAGCACACGACCGTTCCGCCAAGCACGGGAGCCATCCAGCTGTGGTTCCAGCCATTGCAGTGAAAGAGCGGCACGACAGCGAGCAGGCGGGGGTGAAGGGTCATCCGCCACGAAATCACGGTTCCCATAGTCATCAGGTAAGCGCCGCGGTGATGGTAAACCACACCTTTCGGCCGTCCTGTGGTTCCCGAAGTGTAGTTCAGAGCAAGGCTTTCCCACTCGTCCTGAGGCATATGCCAACTGAAATCGGGATCGCCTTCGGCGATGAATTCCTCATATTCCGTGTACGTTCCACTTGCGGGAAAACCGGCTTGGGGATCGGCAACTTCGATGATCCGCGGCCCATTACTGTCCATCCTGCCAACAGCCTCTTCGGCAAGGCCCAGAAAGGCGGTGTCTACAAGAAGCGCCTTCGCCCCTCCATGTTCCAGAATGTAGGTTACCGTGTCCGGGTCCAGGCGGATGTTGATCGTATTCAGAACCGCTCCGCATGCCGGAACGCCGAAATGAGCTTCGATTTGGGCGGGGACGTTTGGAAGAAGCGTGGCCACCACGTCACCGGACTCCATTCCTGCGGCCTTGAGCGCGGAAGCAAGCCGGGAGCTCCGGGCGTGGTATTCACGGTATGTCGAACGATGGCTGTGATAGGCTATCGCCTCACGATCAGGAAAGACCTTGACCGCGCGGTTGAGGTGGCTGAGCGGCGTTAGGGGAACAAAATTCGCACGCCGCCGATCCAGCCCTGTTTCGTCAGCCATCCATCCCATTTCGAGTCCTCCTGCGCTCGTGCCTTCAGCGTCCTGAATATCAACTGCGCTTGCGTAGATTGCAAAGGCGGAATACGGGCACAGCTATGACAGGCCCTTCAGTTTCAAGACCGTTGGCCGCCGCGTCCTGCATAGTTGCGGCGATGGCGCTGATCGGGTTGATCGACAACTTTGTGATCCTGATCGCTGAACTTGCCGGGCTGTGGCAGTTGCATCTGGTTCGTGCGGTGATGGCCCTTCCGCTGATTCTGGCCATTTCCCGAGTGACCGGTTGGCGGGTTGCGCCCGAGCGCCTTTGGGCCGTAGCGCTTCGCAGTGTTCTGGTTTCGATCGCCATCTTTCTCTACTTCGGCGCACTCGGGTTTCTTCCCGTTGCGCAGGCCGCAGCCGGGCTGTTCACGTCGCCGATCTTTGTGCTGATTCTAAGCGTCGTTCTTCTCAGGCGACGGGTCAGTGCTGTGAACGGACTCGCTGCGGTGGCGGGGTTTATCGGCGTCCTCGTCGTCCTGCGGCCCGATTTCAGTGACGTTTCTTTCGCGACGGTTATGCCCATTGCCGCTGGCATCTTTTACGCGCTGGGAGCGCTGTCCACCCGCAACCTGTGTTTCGGCGAAGGAACGCTGGCGCTGCTCTTTGGCTTCT
The DNA here is from genome assembly GCA_022824145.1 of Rhodobacter sp. Taxonomy (GTDB): domain Bacteria; phylum Pseudomonadota; class Alphaproteobacteria; order Rhodobacterales; family Rhodobacteraceae; genus JAPOUP01. Next base: position 74,471 of record JAJEAY010000271.1, read on the forward strand.
TTACCTCGATGCTTCTGTTGGGCGGTGCCGGATGCATCTGGTTCTCGATCTTTCGAATGGATGCACCGGACGGACCAGCAGGTTTCCTGATGCGCGGATGGGTGCCAATGACGTGGGATTTTCTTATGCTTGCCGCTGTCCAGGCGATTGGTTCGGTTATCGGCGTAGCGTTGATTATTCGCGGGTATCTGCTGGCCGATGCGGCCTTCGTGACAGTGTTTGAATACACGCTATTGGTGTTTGCCGCGTTCTGGGGTTATGCGCTCTGGAGTGATCGGCTGGATATTTGGGCAGCTGCCGGGATCGCACTGATCATAGTCTCGGGAGGTGTGCTGGCCAAGACCCAGCAAAAGCTGTGAGTGGGAAATCCGACGAGTCCGCGTCGTTTGCCCGGGCTTTCAGTGATTTCACTCCGTTCGGGACGCGAATGAAGAACCGCGGCCGGAGCTTAGAGCGTATTCGGTCCAGTGGGAGCCATATTCGGCATTTCTGAGGTGGTTCGCACATTCCTGTAGTTCGATATTCTCGAGGGCTTCGCCAACGGCGCTCCGGAACGTGTGCCGGGACCGGGCAGCGGCGTTATGGAGCCGATGCTTGATCCTGGCGCACGCCTGTTCGATCGGGTTCAGGTCTGGATGTACGGCGGCAGGAAGAGCACGCGCGCGCCGGCTGCGCGGATCGCCCGGAAAACGCTCGGATTCCTGTGGCAGGGGCCAGGCTGCCCGCGTGCAGCGTCGGAGCCAGCACCCGTGCGACCGAGGCCAGGAGGATCTCACCGTTGAACGGGCTGTCGAACACACGGGGCGCGTCGATCCGGTCGTGACGCAGGGCGGCGATGAAAGTCGGCGTGTTCCAGTGCCGAACGGGGCCGGTCCGGGCAGGCGCTCCTCCTTCGGACCCCAGCCTCGGAGCGGTGCCATGTTCGTCTTCATGCAGGTTTCGTCCGGGAAGACAGGGCGCTCCGGGCCAGACCGGTTCTGATGGCGCATCCAGCGCTCCCGCCGGCGGTTCACGTCGGGCCGTTCCCGCTCGTTGGCGACGCACCTCATCTTTTGAAGACGGGCCCGCAGCGCTTGAGGAACCTCCACACCGCGTCCCTGCCGACCGCGACGCCGAGAAACGCGTTCACGCGGCGCGCCAATTCCCTGACCGCGATCCCGGGCCGCGACCGCACCTGTTCACGGATCCACGCCCAGTGGGGTTCAAGGGTGGAATTTCGGCGGACGATGCTGCCTGGCCCCGAATTCATCCATCCAGAATCACAAACGCACGCAGAAAGATAAGTAGTGTCGATAACCAGTTGGAAGAATGACGTCGGGCGGACCAGCAGATCCGCCGGAACTCCTATCATTAGGTCGAGAACTTGACATACGCCAGTTTCGCGGCGATCTCGGAGTAACCTGAGTAAGCCTCGTTCAGGAAATTCAGGAGCGCGACCTTCGTCAAGTCTGGGTAGACTGAATGTCGATAGATGAGACGGGTCAGCCCGATCTTTCATGTCCATGTCCGCTGAGGAGCGAAGGAATGGTCAACAGTACTCCGGAACTGTAGATCAACAAGCCGACTAGGACAAAGCCCGAGAAGGAGACTCGGCCCTCGATCATTTGCAGGACAAAGACGATGAGCGGTCCGAGGGCCGTGATCGTACTCAGCAGCAACACGCTGATCCCAGATATGGCTTTTTGCATCGCATATAGGGGAAACGCCATGGTCATCAGTCCAACGAGGATCGCAACGGCGGCATCACCGGTCTCCACCGGCGCCTTGTAGTCAAGCTTTAACAGCCATCCGAACGCTGACAGCAGGACATAAAGCGGAAATCTGGATGCGAATATCGGTACAGGATCGAGGCCTCTTGCATTGAGGTTTCTGCAGTGGATGAGCATCCATGCAAATGCGCATCCCGATAGCAATGCTGAAGCCGACCCTAGGAGTCCTGAAGCCAGCGAACCACGAACGAACCCGGACAATCCCATGAGCGTGGCGCCGACGAGAAAAACGATGCCGACGAAGATCAGGCCAAGGCCGACTCTTTTTTGCTTCATGTGCAGAGACACCGGTTCCCCGATTCCCAGGAAGGCCAATCCGATTGCGGAGATCGGCATGGCCGCCGACGACACGGTAAAGGCGACAGCAGGTTCGATCAGTTGGATCGAGAACAGGTACAGAATCCATCCTGCCGCAGTGGAACAGTTGCACACGAACAGCCCACGGAGATTCTGTCCGCACAATTTGACTTGCTCAGGATCGAACAGCCAGACACCCAGCAACAAAAAAACTGAAGTGATTCCGAACACCCAGAATCCCAACTGGAATGAGTCCATCCTCTGGAGCACGGAGCCGAAAAATACCGACTGGGCCGACTCCAGCAGGATGTAAACGGCGCTCCAGGACAGGCCGACCAGCAACGTGATACCCACTCGCATCAGAGATCCGGAAATTTCATATGAAAGTTGTTGTTTTCTCTTAGGTTGTGCCCATCGTGTTGATTGACGTCAGCCCAGGACGCCTCGTTACCCCTGCCAACCGCATGAGAAATGATTCGTCCTCGAACATGATCCTCTTCTCCGTAGGGCTTGGCAATTCGACGGATCAAGGCGATAACGGAATCAGGCACGGAAGCGCCAATACGAGGTCGAGGTTCAATCCTCAGATGGCGTACGATAAAGCCGGTCCCATTCCTAGCGAAGTGTTGACCCGCGGGCTTGCCCAGTGTTCTGGCGGCTTTCAGGAGGTCCGAAAAAGTTCCTGTCCGGTCGGTCCTTCTGGCTCTTCCATGCTAAACCTCTCAATGGTGAGCAGCAACGGCTCGGGCGAGCCCTCGAATATCCACTTCCTGTCAATTTGCATTGCCGTGCCAAGGACTGATGAGGGGTGCTGGAGTTCAGTGCGCCGAGGATCGCGACGGAAAGACAGATCGTCGCTGCCATGGCGAACACCATGAGAGCCTCGTGCCTGGTCGGAGCGGATTCACGGTGCGTTCGACAGGATCATCCTGAGGCGCACCACCCGCGTTTAGCATTTGCGGTGTTGATAATACTGACACGCCCCGATCGGTAGAATTTTCATCTGATTTATCAAACAAGACTAATTCGTGTCTGTAAGAAAACCCCTCAATTCCGCGCTTCCCGGCTTCGGTTTCTGCCGCGCCCGCCCATCCGCCTGCCGACGGCATGGCCTGATCTTGATCTGGCAGCGCTACAGGACCGCACGGCTGTGTCTTCAGGACATGATTCCGCGCCCTTCGCTGGCGCCGGCGCACGGGGCCATGGTTCCCGCGCCGGGCGGGTTCAACAGCCTTTAGGGTGCTGCGCCGGCACCGTCAGGCGGCACGCGGCCGCTGCTTCCTCAGGTACTCTCTGCGGCGCAGAAGCAGGCCGATGCGGTGGACGTTTAGGTCGAGCACGGAGAGGGCGGCGGCGTGCGGAACCGGGAAACGCTCTGGCGCGCCGTCCGCGAAGTTTTCGAGAACATCGAACCTCAGGAATGTGCGAACTACCCCAGGATTGCCGGATATGGCTTCAACTAGACCGAACACATTCTAGACTAACCGCTGCGCCGTGTCCTCGTTGAGGATTGGGAGAGTGTCCCTGACTTCTTTCTGTCTAGGTTTGGTTTGATTCCGGCATATGTCAGGAAGCAATTTACGAAGGAATTTTTTTTTCTGTCAGATATTTGTGAGGGAATTCTGATTTCTGTTCCGTGCTGAAACGACTGTCCATTGAGCGGGATCGAACTTGGAGGGAATTGCTGGACCTGATGGAAGCGCTGGCTGGTGGCGCAGATGAGATTCTTTGGTCTCTTTCTTCACGGCCACGGACCTGTTCGCGGCCGACCCGGTCAGTAACGGGAACCGAATTGCGGACTTGAAGCGGGGACAGGAAGTCTCAGGCGGCCTGAGCGTCGTTGCGTTTGTAGAATCCCGTTCCTTTGGTTGCGATCTCCTTTAGCAGATCCGGCACCCGGAATCTTGCGCCGAGGCCAGCTTCCAGCCGTTCGCATATTTCGACCGCCTTTGCCGGACCAATCATGTCGATCCAGGAAAACGGCCCTCCCGACCACGGCGCGAATCCCCAACCAAGAACTGAGCCGACATCACCTTCGCGGATGTCAGTCAGAACCCCTTCTTCCATGGCACGGATCGCTTCCAGTACCTGCACAAGGAGCAGCCTGTGCTGAACGTCTGTCATTTCCGGTTGGTTCACGTTCAGCGGGTATCGTTGTCCCAGCCCTTCCCAAAGACCCTGCCTCTTGCCCCGGTCATCATACACGTAGAATCCCGCTTTGGCCTTGCGGCCCAGCCGGCCTTCGCTCTCCATCCAGAACAGCACGTCGTCGCAGATCCCGTTAGGATAGTCGCCACCCGTCGCTGCTTTGGTCGCACGCGCGATTCTCGCGCCCAGGTCAATTGAGGTCTCGTCGACGAGCTGCAGCGGCCCGAGTGGAAAACCAAGCAGTTTGGCGGCATTCTCGATCAGGGCTGGCGCCACGCCCTCGGCGACCATGCGGATGCCTTCATTGATGTATGGAATGATGCAGCGGTTGGCGAAAAAGAACCGGGCGTCGTTGACGACGATCGGCGTTTTCCGGATCTGGCGCACGTAGTCCAAAGCCTTGGCAACCGCTCGGTCGCCGGTTTCCCGGCCCTTAATGATCTCCACAAGCATCATTTTCTCGACCGGGGAGAAAAAGTGAATGCCGATGAACTGATCGGGACGCACGCTGGCCTTGGCCAGGTCCCCGATCGGAAGGGTGGACGTATTCGACGCAAAGATGCAGTCGCTTCCGACAATGGCTTCGACTTTCCTCGTTATATCGGCCTTGATTTCCGGATCCTCGAACACCGCTTCAACAATCAGATCGACCCCTTGAAGGGCTTCAAGTTCCGTTGTCGCTGTGATGCGGCCCAGAACCTCGGCCTTCAACTCTGCCGTTGCCTTGCCGCGCTTTACTCCCTTGTCCATGTAGGCTTCGGTTGCAGCCTTACCTTTGTCGGCCGCATCCTGTGTCCGGTCGATCAGGACCACATCGATTCCCGCCTGCGCCGAGACAAGCGCTATGCCGGCACCCATCATTCCTGCACCAAGGACACCAAGCTTCCTCACCCGCTGGTCCGGCGCTTCCGGCCGGTTCGCTCCCTTCTCGAGCGCTCCCTTGTTGATGAACAGCGACCGGATCATGGCGCTGCTCGATGGATTCATCAAAACCGACACGAAGTGCCGCGCCTCAATTTTCAGCGCTGTGTCAAAAGGCACGAGAGCGCCTTCGTAAATTGCGGCCAGCATCGCCTTTGCCGCCGGATAGACGCCATGGGTCTTTCCATGCACCATCGCAGCGGCTCCGACGAAGGTCATGTATCCGGCTGGATGATAGGGAGAGCCTCCCGGCATCCTATAGCCCTTCGTGTCCCAGGGCTTCACCAGGTCTCCGTCATTCGCGTTCAGTATCCATTCCCGGGCCGCGGCGACCGGATCGTCAACGACCTCGTCAATCAGTCCCGTACCCCTCGCGGTCTTCGGGTCGCTCAGCCTGCCTTCAAGCAGAACGGGCGCCGCCGCCATCGCGCCGAGCTTGCGGACCACTCGGGTGGTTCCGCCCGCGCCGGGAAAGAGGCCCACGTGAATTTCCGGCAAGCCGATCTTCGCCTTTGGATTGTCTGCGCAGAAAATGCGGTGGCATGCGAGCGGGATTTCGTAGCCGATTCCCAACGCCGTTCCCGGAAGGGCGGCGGCTATCGGCTTGCCGCCCCGGTTGGTTTTGGGATCCATTCCGGCGCGTTCGATCTTCCTGAGAAGCTCATGCAGCTGCATGATTCGCTCGAACAGCCCCGGAGCAGGCGGCTCACCGGCCTCCTCCTTCATTCTCGCCAGGACGTTCAGGTCCATTCCGGCCGCAAACGTGTCCTTTCCGCTGGTGATTATGGCGCCCTTGACGGCGTCGTCAGCCAACACGGTGTCGATGTGGTCGTTGAGCTGCTTGATGCCGTGCTGCGACAGGACGTTCATCGACCTGTTCGGGATATCCCAGGTGATGGTGGCAATGCCGGCGACGTCGGTCGAATAGGAAAAATCTGTCATCATTCTGGCCCTTTCAGGTCATGGCCGGGAAACCGTGCCTTCCGCGACGCTGGACACGCCGATTCCAGGTCGCGCGTCATACGCGCTCGATCACCGTCGCCGCACCCATTCCTGAACCGATGCAGAGCGTAGCGAGTCCCGTTTCCCTGTCGGAGCGCTCAAGTTCGTCGAGAAGAGTGCCGAGAATCACGGCACCGGTGGCGCCAAGTGGATGGCCCATCGCGATCGAACCGCCGTTCACATTCACCACGTCCGGGTCGACTTCGAACGCCTGCATGAACCGAAGTACGACGGAAGCGAACGCCTCGTTGACCTCGAAGAGATCGATGTCCGAAATCTCCATCCCGTTTTCGGCCAGCAGCTTCCGGGTGGCCGGTACCGGGCCTGTAAGCATAATCGTCGGGTCAGTGCCGACCTTGGCCGTTCCCTTGATTCTTGCGCGCGGCTTCAATCCATGCCGGTCGCCATACTCCTTGCTTCCCACGAGCACCGCAGCGGCGCCGTCAACGATTCCGCTTGAGTTTCCGGCATGATGTATATGGTCGATGCGTTCCAGATGCGGGTATTTCATCAGGGCGATTGTGTCGAATCCGGGCATTGACTCACCCATTTCCCTGAAGCTTGGTTTCAGAGCGCCAAGTGTCTGCATGTCGGTTTCCGGCCGCATGTATTCGTCGTGATCAAGAATGGGGATGCCGTTGAGATCCCTGATCTCGACAATCGAGTTTCCGAACCTTCCCTCATCCCAGGCGGTCTTGGCCCGGTTCTGGCTGCGCATGGCCAGTTCATCCGCATCGTCTCGGCTGAATCCGTATTCGGTCGCGATGATGTCGGCGCTGATTCCCTGCGGTACGAAATATGTCTTCATCGCGATCGTAGGATCGGCCGCTACGGCGGCGCCGTCGCTTCCCATCGGAACGCGGCCCATCATTTCCACGCCCCCTGCGATATATGCATCGCCGGCTCCGCCACGAACCTGGTTCGCCGCCATGTTGACCGCTTCGAGACCGGAGGCGCAGAATCGATTGACTGAAACGCCTGGAATCGACTCGTCAAGCTCTGACGCGAGCACTGCCGTTCGCGCAAGGCATCCACCCTGTTCTCCGATCTGGGTGACGTTTCCCCAGATCACGTCCTCGACTGCATGACCTTCAAGATCGTTGCGCGCCTTCAACGCATTAAGCATGTCCGCCGAGAGTTTAGCGGCTGTCACTTCATGCAGCGAGCCGTTGCTGCGGCCCTTTCCGCGCGGTGACCGCACTGCGTCATAGATATAGGCGTCAGCCATTGAGTCGGTCCTTCTTCAGGCCCGGTCCTTGGGACTGCCGGGCATTAAGTCATAGGGATGCTTCCAACCAGGCAATTCGCTGATCCGGGTCAGCCATGTGTCGATGTTCGGCCAGTCGGAACGCTCGAAGCTGAAGGGTTCGGGGTAGTAAAGATATCCACAGCAGGAAAGGTCGGCGTTTGTCAGGCTGTCACCTACGATCCAGTTGCGGCCCTGCAGATGGGTTTCAAGCACTTGGAAAGCTGACTTCAACCGGCCCTGCATGAAGGAAATCACGTCACTTGACCGTCTGTCCTCTGGAAGGAAGTTCATCAGGAAGCGTGTCATGCCCGCCTGGCTGGACAATTTGTGGTTGTCCCACAGCACCCAGCGAAGCACTTCATAGCGTTCGTCTCCCTGTCCGCCAAACTTGCCGGACCTGTCCGAAACATACTGTTGGATCACACCGGACTGGCTGAGCCTTACATCGCCGTCGACAAGCACTGGAGCTTCGCCCATTTCATTGACTTCGCTCCGGTATTCCTGGGATCTTGTCGCCCCGTTGAAGAAATCGACGAATTCCGGCTTCCAGGCCAGGCCGGACAGTTCCAGTGCCAGCGCCGCCTTGTAGGCGTTGCCCGACTCGCCGAAGCAGAACAGCTTGATGGTCATGCGGTGCGATCTCCTGAATTGCGCCAGCTGCGGCGGCTGGTCGTTGGATTTGGCGTCTCCGGGTATCCGTGGGGATTCGGAGGCCAGAATGCAAGCGGGTTGGAGCGATTCGTTTCACTGATTCTGGAATTGAACAACTCAAGCGTTTGCCGACGAACGATTGGCACACCTTGCAGGGACGCCATCGGACGCTCTGCCGGAGGGATTTTGCTTACTCAGCCGGTCGTCAGCAGTCTCTGTTATTCGGAATGACTGCGTGCAATGCGGTAATTGCGTTGCACCGGCGATTGCAGAGAACAAACCTGTGTCGCCGATGCCTATGCCCTCGAATCCGCGAAGCTCCTTGAGATCAATTCCTTCATGATTTCGTTTGTTCCGCCATAGATCCGCTGTACCCGTGCATCTGCCCACATCTCCGCCACGGCGTATTCCTGCATGTAGCCGTAGCCGCCATGCAGCTGCACGCATTCATCCAGCACTTCGCCTTGGGTGTCCGTAAGCCAGTATTTCGCCATTGCGGCCTTTTCGACTGTCAGGCGACCCTGAAGATGTTCAGCGATGCACTGATCCAGGAAGGCCCTCGCGACCGTGGTTTTGGTCAGGCATTCAGCCAGTTTGAAACGCGTGTTCTGGAACTGCATGATGGGACCGCCAAACGCTTCCCGCTCCTGCGCATAGGCGGTCGTACGTTCAACGGCGCCTTCCATGGCTCCAACGGCGCCGCACCCGATGATCAGCCGTTCCTGTGGCAACTGCTGCATCATTTGAAAGAAGCCCTGACCCTCCTGGCCGCCGAGAAGGTGTTCGGGAGGAACTTCGACGTTGTCGAAAAACAGTTCCGACGTGTCCGCCGCGTGGCAGCCGACCTTTTCGAGGTTGCGTCCGCGGCTGAATCCTTCGGCGCCGTCGGTTTCGACAACGACAAGAGTGGTGCCGCGCGCTTTGCCATCTGGATCTGTCTTCGCGGCGACAACAATGAGATTCGCATGCTGGCCGTTGGTGATGAATGTCTTCTGTCCGGTCAGCCGGTACGCGTTTCCATCGCGAACCGCTCTGGTCTTGATGCTCTGTACGTCCGATCCGCCTGAAGGCTCGGTCATGGCCAAGGCGCCGACCAGTTCGCCCGTCGCCATTTTGGGAAGCCAGCGCTTCTTCTGCTCATCGGTTCCGTAGGCGAGGATGTAGTGCGCAACTATTCCGGAGTGGATTCCGTGCCCCCACGAGGCGAGATTCGCTCGGCTGGCTTCCATAAGGATCACGGCCTCATGGCCGAAATCTCCGGCTGCGCCGCCGAATTCCTCCGGGATACTGGGGCACAGAAGGCCAAGAGTTCCCGCCTGCTGCCATGTGGACCGATCCATCTCACCCTGTCTGCGCCAGCGGTCGAAATGCTGCGCCCACTCGGTTTCAATGAAGCGGCGTGTGAGATCGGCCAGCATCCTGTGCTCGTCGGTCATCCAGCTTGAGACAATTTGGTCGGGCATATTCGCTCCCCGTGTATTCTGTCAGCGCGGGTCATTGAGCCGCTTCGGAACCGTCGGCCGGAAATCGTGCGCTTTCGTTACTCAATCAACTGGCTGAACGAAAGGGGCGATGCTTCGAGTCCTGTGCAAAGGTGGAAACCGGCGTTGAATGTGGCGTTCGTTGGTTGAATGCTCACGTGCGCCAGGCGGCCGGATCTTGATTCAAGAAAGGCCACGCAAGTCGCGGACTCCAGTCTGAATGACTTCCGCTCCGTCCACTGCCAGCAGTCTGAAGCGGAACTCTGCGCCGCCAAAGTGTCAGAAATCCTCCGCGTCGAGTTCCATCACAGGTGCTGCTCCTGATCGGATGCGGGCCAGATGTGCCGTGGTCGATGGAAGCTGGCGTGCCATATAGAAGCGGCCCGTTGCCAGTTTGGCGCGATGGAACCGCTCGTCATCAGTTCCTTCAGCAAGCGCAGCCATGGACACCTTGGCCATCCGCGTCCACATCAGTCCCAGACATACATGGCCGAACAGATGCATGAAATCGTAGGAGCCGCTCAGCGCGTTGTCTGGATCCTTGGCGCTTTCCGCCATGAAAAACATGGATGCGGCCTGAAGATCTCTCGACGCAGCCTTCAGTGGGTCGAGGAATTCCGCTTTAAGGTCTGATTCGCTCTGATTCTCCTTGATGAATGACTTAAGCGTCTCGAAGAAGGCCATGATCGCTTTCCCACCATTAACGGGAAGCTTGCGGCCGACAAGATCAAGAGCCTGAACTCCGTTGGTTCCTTCGTAAACCATCGTTATTCTCGCGTCCCGCACAAATTGCTCAAGTCCCCATTCGCGGGTGAAGCCCGCCCCGCCAAGCGTCTGCTGTGCAAGCACCGCTGTTTCGAATCCTCTGTCTGTCAGGAAACCCTTGATGACCGGCGTCAGCAGCGAAATCGTTTCCTCGGCATCCGAATCGTTCAGGCGGCGGGCCCTGTCGATCATCTGCGCTCCCCAGAACGCAAAGGCTCTTGCGCCTTCGACAAAGCTCTTCTGAGCCAAAAGGTTTCGACGCACGTCTGGATGGACGATTATCGGGTCGGCAGGGCCTTCGGGGTTGCTCGGTCCGGTAACGCGGCGGCCCTGAAGCCTGTCCACCGCGAATTGTACGGCGTTCTGGTAAGCAACGGCGCCCTGGGCGTAGCCCTGTAGGCCGACACCGAGCCGCGCCTCGTTCATCATCGTGAACATCGCCCGCATGCCCCGGTGCTCCGCCCCGACCAGATGCCCCACCGCGTGATCGTAATTCATGACACATGTCGCGTTTCCGTGAATTCCCATCTTGGACTCAAGACCTCCGCAGGACACACCGTTCCGCTCCCCCAGCGAGCCGTCTTCGCCGATCAGGAATTTCGGCACGATGAACAGGGAAATGCCCTTGATTCCATCCGGGCCACCCGGGATTCTCGCGAGAACCAGGTGAACTATGTTTTCCGTAAGGTCGTGCTCACCGGCGGAGATCCAGATTTTCTGGCCGGTTATGCGGTATGTTCCATCGACCTGAGGTTCCGCCTTTGTCCGAATCAATCCGAGATCGGTACCGCAGTGAGGCTCCGTCAGGTTCATCGTGCCTGACCAGCGGCCGCTGACCATGTTCGGCAGGTAGGTGGATTTTTGCTCTTCGGAGCCGTGGGCAAATATCGCGGAGGCTGCGCCATGTGTAAGGCCTTGGTACATGTTCAGGGCCATGTTGGCCGATACGAACATCTCGCCCACCGCGATTCCCATCAGCCCCGGCAGTCCTTGGCCTCCGAATTCCGGATCCATGTCAAGACCCGTCCAGCCGCCTTCGCGCATCAGATCATAGGCTTCACGGAAGCCCTCCGGTGCGCGCACGGCACCGTTTTCGAAAGTGCAGCCCTGTTCGTCACCGACTTTGTTCAAGGGCTGGAGCTCCTGCTCAGCGAATTTCGCGGCTTCCGCCAGTATCGCGCCGGTGAATTCGCGGTCCAGATCCTGGTATCCGGGAATGTCGGATCCGCTGACGTCCATTACGTCATGCAGCAGGTACTGCATGTCCCTGATCGGGGCGGAATATCCAGCCATGATGGGCTCCTTGGTTTCAGATGGTCCACGAATCCGAGTACCGGTCCCGCATCCGGTTCCGGAAGCATCCTTTACTCATTGGCAAATCAGGTCAAGCTGGGTCGAAGTTCTCTACAGCGGCTGTCCCGTTCGGTGGCATAGCTGCAAGAGCCGCAAAATTCGGAAGCAGGGTGGCTCCAATCATCGCGGTTCCTCCCACAGCCCGTAGAGAGCGGTTTCAAACCTCATCTCACCTCTCACGGCAAGCATGTGAGGGCGGCACATGGGTTCCCGGGCTATAGCACAACGGAGTCTCCCGATTCTGGATCACGAATTCGCATTTCGCTTTCGGTTCCTTGGATCCCGTGACTCGAAAGTCACGAAGATTCTCGATGATTTCGTCTCCGCACCGAACACTTAGATGCGTCTGGTCTTGGGGCTGTTTTCGCGGAGGATTTAACGCACGACAATTCAGGTCGCCAATTCGGCTCTGAGGTGTTTAAGTCGGCTGTTCAACGTCTGCATGTTCGAAGCGCAGCTTGTGTGATGTGCGGGTTTGAGGCATGAAGACTGGAACAGGGCAGGAACAGGAGCGTTCTTCGATTCGTAATTCCCCGGCATTGAGACGAACGAAATGCAGATCCATCGGTTGTGCGGTTCCGGCGCTTCTGTCGGCATGAGGATGTTCGGCTTGTTCATGGGAAAATGGCGAGATGCGGCCCAGGTTGGCTGATGGCGTCGCATATGCAGTCAATTGACCTATTGCCGATGTTCAGTGCGACACGGGAAAAGTGGCCTGTACGAGGAACTGATGCTTTGCAAAGAAAACGAAAAAGTAGCCAACAGCTAAGCAGCCATGGCGAAACTCTGCAACAACAGAATCGAACGATCGGATTAGGAGGATTATTGTGAGACGCGGACTTGCAATTGATGGTGGCCTGTTCTCCTTTGATTTCCTTTCGTACGCAATATGTGGAACCCAAGACTGGGAAGGTCTGGGTGGTTTGGAACTGGCCCGCGTAGAGTCAGACATCCGCCAGGTGCTTTCGGGTTTTCCCGTTGGCGGAAAGCCGAATGAGGCTCAAACCGAGAGTGACCTAATATGGCCGGTTCTTGAGGCGCTGGGCTGGACGGATGTCCTGCGTCAGCAGAATCTTTCTCCCAAGGGGCGGGACGATGTGCCGGACGGGGTGCTCTTTCCCGGCACCGATGCGAAATCCAAAGCGAACAACCTTGAGGATGAGTGGAGGCGCTACAGCTTCGGTGCTGCGGTCGTGGAGTCAAAGCGATGGGGACGGCCGCTCGACCGACGATCCGAAAGACGTGGCGAAGAGACAGCGCCGTCAACGCAAATGCTGCGCTATCTGCGCCGGATCGATGATGTCACGAATGGACGCCTGCGCTGGGGCATTCTGACCAATGGTTCTCGCTGGCGGCTCTACTTCTCAGGCGCACGGTCGGTTTCCGAGCAGTTTTTAGAGGTGGATCTGGCATCGATTCTTGAGGTTGATGGCCACGATGGCCGTCCGGTCTCGCTTGAGGAAGAAGAGCGCCACCACTGGCTGAAAGTCTTTATCCTTATGTTCCGTCGGGAGGCTTTCATTCCGTCCGGCGCCGACCCGCGAAGCTTTCATGGCAAAGCGCTGGACGAGGGACGGTTTTATGAGGAACGCGTCGCTGAGGATCTCTCAAGCAAGGTGTTTGGCAGCGTTTTCCCGGAACTTGCACGTGCAATTGTCCAATCTGCTCCCGAGGCGGAGCTGCAGGACGTTCGTGAAGGTGCATTGATTCTGCTCTACCGGCTCCTTTTCATTCTCTATGCCGAGGACCGCGACCTGCTGCCAGTGAATGATCCGCGATACGGCGATTACGGTTTGCGCAACCAAATGCGCCTTGATCTTGGCACCCGTCTCGACAGGGGAGATGTGTTCTCGGACACGGCTGCGCGCTACTGGAACTCGTTGTCCGACCTTTTTATGGCAATCAACCAAGGTGATGCATCGATCGGTCTGCCGCCATACAACGGTGGCCTTTTCGAAGTGGAACGCACACCGATCCTTACTGAGATCCGCATTCCTGACAGCGTCATGGTCGGGGTGATCGACGCTCTGTCGTTTGAGATTACCGGTGACGGACGGAAATACATCAACTACCGCAATCTCTCGGTGCAGCAGCTTGGATCGATTTACGAGAGGTTGCTTGAATTCGAGATTTTTCGCGATAACGGTCAGGTTGACGTGCGTCCAAATCTTTTCGCCAGAAAGGGATCCGGCAGTTACTTCACTCCTGACGAACTGGTGCAGGTCATTCTGTCAGAGACGCTCGAACCATTGGTGGCAAAGGTAAGATGCGGATTCCGCGACAGGATTAAGGAACTTGAGCAACGGGAACTGACCGACTACCGAAAGATTGATCTCCTTAGGGACGTTGATCCGGCAACGGCTCTTCTGGATCTCAAGATCTGTGACCCTGCAATGGGATCAGGGCACTTTTTGGTCAGTCTCGTGGACTACATGGCCGATCAGGTGATTGCTGCCATGGCCGAAGCAGAGCAGGAAGTGCCGGAAGAGTGGGGAGACTTCATCTCGCCTCTATCCGAACGGATCGACACAATACGGCGACGGATCCGCACGAATGCCGATGCGCGGAACTGGATGATCGACGAGGATCAGCTCGATGACCGGCACATCGTCAGGCGGATGGTTCTGAAGCGTTGCGTATACGGTGTCGACAAGAATCCAATGGCCGTGGAGCTCGCGAAAGTTTCGCTTTGGCTGCACACCTTTACAGTGGGTGCACCTCTGTCTTTCCTCGACCATCACCTGCGATGCGGAGACAGCCTCTTCGGCTTATGGGTAAAAACGGGCATCGATAAGGCCACAAATTACGGCAAGCCGCTCCTTCTGCGCGAACCTATGCAGCGTGCATTGCAGGCTGCATCCAAGATGCAGTTCGTGGAAGGCTTGACGGATGTCGAGATCGCAGAGGCGCATCTCTCGGCCGACATATTCGCTGAAGTCCAGGAGATGACGGCGCCCCTTGATGCCGTCCTGAAGCTGATCAGCGCTCTCGACTGGCTCGGAGTCAAGGGAAAGCTGCAGCGGACCGCTCTGAATGCCTTCTTCGACGGGAAGTTGGGCGACCCGCTCGATATCGCGGTTGGAAAACGGGAACTAATTCCTTTGGAGCAGAAGCGCGACGGCGAAGTTATGCGCGGAACTGCTTCGGATGCGGAGGTGGTTGATGTCCTGACGGAGATATTCGAACAGGTTCACAAGCTGATCGACGAAGAGCGGTTCCTTAATTGGCAGGTGACCTTTCCGGGTATATGGTCCGACTGGGAAAGTGACGGGCTTACCGGCGGCTTCGATGCTGTGGTGGGCAATCCACCTTGGGATCGTGTGAAGTTGCAGCAGGTCGAGTGGTTTGCAGCTCGACGTCGCGAAATTGCGATGGCGACGCGCGCCTATGACCGCAAGAAGATGATCGCGTTTCTTCAAGAATCCGGCGACCCACTTGCGGTGGATTACAGGATCGCGTCCGAACGCACCGCGACCGCTCTCCAAATCGCCCGTCGGTGCGGTGACTATCCGCTTCTTTCCCAAGGTGACGTGAACCTCTATTCACTATTCGTGGAGCGCTCGATGACGATTGTGAAGCCCTCAGGGCTGATCGGGCTGTTGGTGCCATCCGGAATCGCGTCGGACAAAACGGCCTCGAAGTTCTTCAGTGGGGTGGCGACCGAAGGGCGCTTGAAGGTTCTCTACGATTTCGAGAACCGGAGGACACGGTACAAAAAAAAGCCGTTCTTCCAAGATGTTGATAGCCGATTCAAGTTCTCGGTTTTCGTTGCAAGCCCTGCAAGGAAAGTAGAGATAGCGAAATGCGCATCTTTCCTTCAGGATGTTTCGGAGCTGGAGGACGACAGCATCTGTTTCTCGCTTTCGGCCGAAGATTTTAACCGGGTCAATCCAAACACGGGTACGGCGCCGGTCTTCCGGTCAAAGCGCGATGCCGAATTGACCAAGTCGATTTACGAGAAAGCGCCGATACTAGTGGACAGGTCATCCGATGAGATCAGAAAGATCTGGCCGCTCAGATACCTCCGCATGTTTGATATGACAAACGACTCGAGCCTTTTCCGAACGCGGCGGGAACTCGAGGATACGGAAGGCGCATGGCCGCTCAACGGGAACATTTTCGGAAGCCCTTCAGGTATCTGGCTGCCTCTGTATGAAGGGAAGATGGTGCAGGCATACGATCACCGGGCGGCTAGCGTTACGACAAACAAAGCGCACCGGCATCGCCCGGGTCAACCAGTATCTGCCAATCAGGAACAGCGCCAGAGACCGGACTGGTTTCCGGATCCGCAATACTGGGTTCCGGCCTCCGAATGCGGTTGGAACGATACCGAGGGCTGGGCACTTGCATTCAAGGAAATCACCGCGCCAACCAATGTCCGCACAATGATCGCTTCGCTGGTGCCTCAAGTGGGTTTTGGCAACAAGCTTCCGTTGCTGCTGCCGGATGGCGGAGACCGAAAAGAGTGGCTGCTTCTTGCGAACCTGAATTCAATTCCGTTCGACTATGCCTGCCGGCAGAAAGTTCAGGGCCAGACCCTGAACCTGTTCATCGTCGAACAGCTGCCAGTGATCGATCCAGCATGTTTCGAAACGCAATGCTTCGGGCCAAAGTCGGCGTCCGAAATCGTGCGTCAAGCCGTTCTTGAACTGACCTATACGGCGCATGACATGGCGCCGTTTGCGCGCGATCTCGGCTATGTGGACGGTTCGGGAAAGGTTCTGCCCCCGTTTGCCTGGAACGACGGGCGACGAGCGCTGCTCCGGGCGAAGCTCGACGCCGTGTTCTTCCACCTCTACGGTCTCACCGACCGGGACGATATCCGCTACATTTACTCAACGTTTCCTATCATGGAGCGAGTGGAAAGGGCCGCCTTCGGCGGAGAATACCGCTCCCGTGGCCTTTGCCTCGCTTACTTAAATGCGCTCTCAGCCGGAAATCCAGACGCAGAGATCGGACTTTGAATCCGAATTCCGAGGTGCCCGCCAAATTGAAACCCTGTTCATGGACGTTTCCCAATCTGAGGCAGGAAGACGCTGCGGCGCACTCCACCATCGTCTCCGGCCTTGTGCTTCGCAATGGAAAGGGGCGCGTGCCCAAAAACTGGAGTGCACACCTTTTCCTTCATCTAATGGTCCAATAGCTTTAGCTTATGGCGGGTTCGGTTCACACACCCCGGAAGAGTTCGCAGGAAATCGAAATCGATCACCTGCTTGCTGAGGAATTTTCCTGCGATCCGAAGTTTTCGGCACGCTTCGCCACAGCCTGCGGCCTGCGATTTGAAACACTTCGCGTGCTTGAAGCTGTAGCTGAACCATCGCTTGGCGGAGAAGGCTACGGAGACCTTCTGGTTAAGGCCGAAATGGACGGAAGTAGAATCGCCGTATTAATCGAGGACAAGATCACGGCAGGCGCGGGTCACAGGCAAGCAGAACGCTATGCAGCCCACGCAGACCGCATGCGTCATGAAGGCTGGAACCGCGTGTTGACCGTGCTCGTTGCGCCCAGAGCATATAGGGGTGAACGGGGTCGCTATGATATAACCATTGATCTTGAATCCGTAGCTGAGTTCCTCGACTCACCAGATCCGGCCCGGCGCGACTATCGTCGGAAAATCATAGAACGGGCGCTTAAGAAGAAGGCGAAGACAGGTGTTAAGAATCCTGACATTGCAATGCATCGTCTTCATTCCGATTACCTGACTTGGTTCGAAAAACGATGCGGAAGAGAAGGGCTTGAATACAGTTTTCCTGGCATCAGGCCCAAGTACTATGATGGCCATAGCTGGATCGAACCAATTCGTGCCTCGGGATTCCCTGAACATATCTCGTTTAGACACCGGCTTTGGACTGGAGGAGAGGACGCTACCGGCATGGTTGATCTCATAATCGATTCCAATTTGCCGTTGAGCGAGCTGGAGAGACTGGAGACTTGGAAGCCAGAGCGAGCGAATGTCGGTCCTTTCGGCAAAGACAGAATCGGCAGGCCTCCTGGGACTCAGGTTTCGATCAAGGTGCCGGAAATCAGGCAGTCCAGCGGTTTTTGCGAAGCCAGCGCGGCCGAGGCGTTCAACGCCATGAAACTGTTGGCAAGACTCGTTGTGAAGTTGCAACATTTGCAAGAGCGTTGATCTTTAAGTGCTGCCGATTCCGCGGACATGCCAATCGGACTACCCTAAACTTGGAGGGCGGCAACTTAGATTGCCTGCGAATCAATTGAATGTCTCGACGACCGACGAGATGAGAAGTTTATCCTGGCTCCGAAGTTGAGCACTTATGACGAAAGCAATCTCAACGCTCAATCTCTCAACCTAATAATTTATTTGCTAAGCATAGAAGAGCAGTTCATTCCTCAAGGCTTGGGAGATTTTCGGTGAATTGTCAGATCGAATCTTGAGGTCACGCTCGTCCGAAACAGTTAACTTTCTTCAAATTTGGAGGCGCGCAATTCTTTGGATAGCTGGTACGATGCTTTGTGGTTGCCAGATAGCGAACTCTTCCAACTGGTGGTTCTTTCAATCGCCCCGCCATTATATATGGCAGGCGTTTGTGCCCGCCGTCATCCGTGATCGGCGCCCTGAGGGCTGCACAGGAGTGCTACAGTGAACGGAACACACGCCCGGGATCCGGTTCTTTCCGATTCTGGGTCTGGATCGTGCCCCCATTTTCATTGGTATTCGGTCCCGAGATTTTGCTCCTGCGCATTAGGGTGCAGTTGCCATCGGTCACTACTTAAATCCTACCTGTATCGAGTGCCCTTCCTGAGCAGCATTGCGTTTAAATCGTTGGACTTCTACGCGAGGGCTCTGACTCCATCGTTACAGCGTCGTTGGCGGAATCTTTATGTTGGCTTGGCACCGCAATTTTCGAGATACCTTCTTAAATGTGGGTATCGAGAACGCCGTGTTTTCGGCAACGGAAACTTTGCGGTTTCCAACCTGAATGCCTTTGAGCCGGGGTTCCGCGCAAACGCAGCCGCTCCGCAAACGATTCCGTGTGACCCCATAACGCGCTTCTGGGTCAAGCCTGCAGACGTTTCACCGCATCTTAACTACGAGTTCCGGGTTTATTGTTGTTTCCAACAGTCGATTCTATTTTTGTGTCTTTGTAATCGTACAGTGACGACTGGCCGATCTGGTCGCGGTCGTCCACGTCGGGAGCGCGCTCGGAAGAACAACGCAGCCTGAAAGTTTCGACCCGCCGCACAGTGCCGGGGCCAATTGGAACTGCAAACGGAATCAAGAAACCGAGAGATTGAAGTGTGCCTAGGTAACGGACGGCGTTGACAAAACGTGCGCTTTCAGCGTTTCTGACTTCTAACCAAAGGAGACAGCGATGAAAAAACTAACTGTGACAGCGGCTGCCGTTGCCCTGTGCGCCACAGGCGCTGCGGCGGAGATAAAGGTAGGGATGATCACCACGCTATCCGGCGGTGGGGCCGGGCTGGGAATTGACGTTCGGGATGGCTTCATGCTGGCCATC
>JAJEAY010000153.1 GCA_022824145.1 Rhodobacter sp.
CCTCGAGCGCCTTCCCGCGCTGCAGGGCCGCGTGGATCTTCCTGAAGCACTGCCGCAGGCCGCGGGGGTCCACCTCGTCGAGCCGCTCGCGCATCCAGGTGTCCGAGGGCGGCCTCTCCACGCCGAAAAGCGAGCGCAGGCTGCGCGCCTGGACCGGATCCCCGCCGCCGGGCGCCTGCGTGCCGGACTGCGGAAGCGACGGAATCTTGAGGGAGAACACCGCGAGGCCCGACATGAGGCAGTCGGAAAGGGTGATCCCGCGGGACCTGAGCGGGTCGGGAACGCGGTCGAGGCACTCGCGCACCGCCCGGAGCATGCCGGGCATCGAGAGATGCCGGCGGAAGGAGTCTCTGGACATTCTGCTGCTCGGTCTTTGCCTGTTTTGCCACAGGACAGCATATCCGGCACAAAAAGTCTACGAAAAAAAACTCGTGGCAATTCCGCAACCAACTGATAATGAACGAAAAGAAAATTTACCGGGAATTGCTGTAAAGACGATAGTTCTTCGCCGAAAGTCTGGCTGCATCTGCAGGTTTGGGTCGGGCTGATGTCAAGACAGCAGGTGAACGGCGGTTGCGGCCCAGACTAGTGCGGATTCGCGATTGATTCCGGTTGCCGGATAAATCACGATGCGTCCTTTGGGAGCGGCGCGGGGCATCGTTCGGAGCCTGTGCCGTCGAATCACAGGCGCCGGGCCGCGAGGTGGGGATTCGATGACGCAAGCAAGCGATGAAGCGGTGCGGTGCCGGAACCCGGAAGTCGGGAAGCTTCAGGACACGCTGAAGGGTTGGTTCAAGGCTGGCAGCGCATCAGCGTCCGCTGTCGGAGCATCCCGTGTGGTTCCGGAATCATCGAGAGATGCTGCAGGACCGTTGTCGTCGGTCGGCTGAAGAAGAGCGGCAGCCGCTGGTCGGTAGACGGCGCGAACGGGACCATGACTGTCCGGTGCTTTCGGATGAACAGCCGCGTCGCGGATTTCTTCCAGTGGCGGGCGGTGCTGGGTGCACGAATCCGGGCTGCACCCGTGAAATCGCCTTGCCGATGCCGGTCTCCGGGTGCAGTCTGCAGATTGGCTCAATTCAGATGGAGGAGAGATCGACATGAAAGCAGCGTTAACGGCATTTGCGCTGGCAGGAACCATTTGCGCCGAAGCCGCGCTCGCCGAAACCCCGGACCTGGGAGGCCGCGAAGTTGTGGTCGTGACCGAAAACGCCTATCCGCCGCTGCAGTTCGTGGACCCGAAATCCGGTGAGGCGGTCGGATGGGAATATGACGCAATGGCGGATATAGCAGAACGCCTTAACATCAACGTCGTATACGAAAACATCAGTTGGGACGCGATGATCGCTGCAGTGAGCGAGGGCCAGTATGACATGGGAATGACTGGCATCACCATTCGGGAAGACCGCATGGAAAAAGTTGATTTTTCCGACTCCTACATGGTTTCCCAGATGATGATGATCGTTGCCGGAGACGAATCCCGCTTCGATGATGCCCAGGGCTTTGCCGCTGACTCCGATCTGCTTGCAGGTGCCCAGCCTGGAACCACTCCGTTCTATGTCACGATCTATGACATCCTTGACGGCGATGAAGCCAATCCCCGGGTCATTCAGTTCGAAACCTTCGGAGCGGCCCTACAGGCCCTGCGGACGGGCGATGTCGATCTGGTTCTGTCCGACAGCACTGCAGCGAACGGATATGTCTCCGCATCGGAAGGCAGGCTGAAGATCGTGGGAGAGCCACTGGGAACCGAGGAGTTCGGTTTCATCTTTCCCAAAGGCAGCGATCTGGTCGGCCCGATGAACGACGCGATCGCCGAAATGACGGCTGACGGAACGCTTGAGCGGCTTAACACCAAGTGGTTCCTCGAATACAAAATGGGCCAGTAGCCGTGTTCCGCCCCTTCGCGTGAAGGGGCGGCGCCCCGGGACCGAAGCAATGGACGCTCCTGCGCCCCAAGAAGAAGAGTTCCCATGGTGGCTCGTTGCCGTATTCGGACTCGGGGCATACGCTTTCTGGCAGGTGCTATCGGACGACCTGCACCGACAGATACTCGTCACGCTGCTGAAAGGCGTGAAAATCACGGTATTTGTCACCTTGGTCAGTTTCGCTCTGGCATCCGCCGTCGGGCTGGTCCTGGCGTTGGGCAGTTCGTCCAAATGGCGGTTCGTGCGCCAGTTCACACGATTCTATGTCGAAATCGTGCGAGGCGTTCCGATTCTGGTTCTTTTGCTTTACGTCGCTTTCGTCCTTGCGCCGGCGTTGGTGGAACTGGTCAACTGGATCGGCAGCAGGCTTGGACTCGATCCGGTTCGACCCCGCGATTTTCCGTTGCTGTGGCGAGCGGTTCTTGCGCTCGTGATCGCCTACTCGGCGTTCATTTCCGAGGTATTCCGCGCTGGCTTCGCATCGGTTCCCTCAGGCCAGATCGAGGCGGCAAAGGCATTGGGGCTTTCCGGCTGGCACCGGTTCCGGTTCATCATCTTTCCGCAGGCGATCAGAACCATCCTGCCGCCTCTGGGAAATGACTTCATCGCGTTGGTGAAGGACAGTTCCCTGGTGTCGGTGTTGGGCGTGCTGGATGTGACTCAGTTGGGGAAGGTCACCGCCGCGAGCAATTTCCGCTATTTCGAGACCTACAACGTTGTCGCTCTGATCTATCTGGCGGTAACCATAAGCCTTTCGCTTGCGCTGCGGCGGCTGGAGCGCAGCTGGCGGAATCAGGGCAGCCGAAGCTGAGGCGGGAAGGGCAGCTGACTTCCCGCCATTCAGTTTTTGGCTGACTCAGGAAGCAAGTGCGGCATTGAGGTTTTCGTCAACCTTCTCAAGAAATCCCATCGTGGTAAGCCACTTCTGGTCCGGGCCCACGAGCAATGCCAGATCCTTGGTCATGCTGCCGCTTTCGACGGTCTCTACGATCACCCGCTCAAGCGTCTCCGCGAAATTCCGCAATGGCTGGTTGCCGTCGAGCTTCGCGCGGTGCTTGAGTCCGCCCGTCCAGGCGTAAATCGAAGCGATCGAGTTGGTCGATGTCTCTTTCCCCGCCTGGTGCTGGCGGTAATGGCGCGTGACAGTGCCATGCGCGGCCTCGGCTTCGACGACTCTGCCGTCCGGCGTCATCAGCTGCGATGTCATCAGCCCGAGCGAGCCGAAGCCTTGGGCCACGGTGTCTGACTGAACGTCGCCGTCATAGTTCTTGCAGGCCCAGACATATCCGCCAGACCACTTGAGCGAGGCGGCGACCATGTCGTCGATCAGGCGATGTTCGTAGTGGATTCCGTTGGCTTCGAACCGCTCCTTGAACTCTTCGTCGTAGACCTTCTGGAAAATGTCCTTGAAGCGGCCGTCATAGGCCTTCAGAATCGTGTTCTTGGTTGAAAGGTAGACCGGCCAGCCAAGGTTCAGGCCATAGTTCATCGATGCGCGCGCGAAATCGTAGATTGACCGGTCAAGGTTATACATTGCCATGGTGACGCCCGCGCCCGGTGCGTCAAAGACTTCCCGCTCGATCACCGTGCCGTCGGATCCTTCGAATTTGATGGTCAGTTTGCCGGCTCCGGGAAAGGTGAAGTCCGTAGCCCTGTATTGATCGCCGAATGCATGACGGCCAACCACAATGGGCTGTGTCCAGCCCGGAACGAGCCGCGGCACGTTACGGCAGATGATCGGCGCACGGAAGATGACACCGCCGAGAATGTTCCTGATCGTTCCGTTCGGGCTGCGCCACATCTTCTTCAGGCCGAACTCCTCAACCCGGCCTTCGTCAGGGGTAATGGTCGCGCATTTCACCGCAACGCCTACTTCCCTGGTCTTTTCAGCCGCGTCGACGGTGATTCGGTCATCCGTCCTGTCACGCTCCTGAATCGACAGGTCGTAATAGAGCAGGTCGACATCGATGTAGGGCTGGATCAGCTTCTTCTTGATGAAATCCCAAATGATCCGCGTCATTTCATCGCCATCCATCTCGACGATTGGATTGTCCACCTTGATCTTTGTCATGCGGTTCGTTCCTTCCTGCCATGGTTGCGGAAAAAGTCACGCGCACCATACATCCTTCTGGCGTCGAAAGAAAGTCCGGTATGCGATGGTATACTGATTTGTCGCACCGTTTGGAGACCGGACGGTATGAAACGGATTGCTTGGTCCGGCTGCTTCCGTCCGGGCGTATCTCTATCGCGCCGTTGACAAAGGTGTCATCTGGTCGTTTCGGTCAGGCGGCGCCGGACGTACTGGTTCACTTCGGCGAGCATCACCTCCATGTGCGGTTCCTCGAAAAAATGCCCGGCGTCCTCGATCTCGGTATGGGTGATCGTAATGCCTCTCTGTTCCTTGAGTTTCTCGACCAACTGGTATGTGTCCTCCGGCGGAGCGACCCGGTCAGCCGAGCCATTGATGATCAGGCCTGAAGACGGGCAGGGCGCAAGAAACGAGAAATCGTACATGTTCGCGGGTGGCGAAACACTGACGAAACCGGAGATTTCCGGGCGCCTCATCAGAAGCTGCATTCCGATCCAGGCCCCGAAACTGAAACCAGCAACCCAGCAGTGCTTTGCGTTCTGGTTGATTACCTGCAGGTGATCGAGCGCCGCCGCCGCATCACTCAGTTCACCGACGCCTTGATCGTATTCACCCTGGCTTCGGCCAACCCCCCGGAAATTGAACCGCAGTACTGTGAATCCCATTTGAAAGAACTCGTAATGAAGGTTGTAGACGACCCGGTTGTTCATTGTGCCGCCAAACTGCGGATGCGGGTGCAGAATTATCGCGACCGGCGCATCCTTGGTTTTCTGTGGATGGTACCGACCTTCAAGCCGTCCTTCCGGACCTGGGAATATGACCTCTGGCATTGATCCTCTCATGTCTGGCGTCGCGGCCGTGCGGACGATTCTTGACGCATGAAAGCGAGTTCTTTAGAATCATTCTATGATTGGTCGCCACCGGTCGCCGCGGATTGAGTGGAATTAATGGTCAAAAGCCGTGTCGTCAATGGAAAGGCTGCAGGATGCGGCAAACGGACGGGAGCATAACGTGAAACTCAGCACAAAAGGCCGGTATGCAATGGTCGCGTTGGCTGACCTTTCGGAACAGCCGGACGGTACGCTGGTTTCGCTTGCTGAGATTTCTAAACGGCAGAGCATCTCGCTTCCTTACCTGGAACAGCTGTTCGTCAAGCTGCGGCGTGCGGGACTTGTGGAATCCGTGCGCGGGCCCGGGGGCGGTTACCGCCTGGCAGCCCCTGCAAGCGAAATCCGCATCTCCGACGTTCTCGGCGCGGTCGATGAGACCCTGAGCGCGCTGCATACCGGTGCTGGCGCCCAAGGCGGTGTTTCGGGAAGCCGGGCCCAGTCGATGACAAACCGGCTTTGGGAATGTCTTTCCGCGCATGTTTACGTTTTTCTGCATCAAACGCGGCTCTCGGATGTCTCGAACAACGAACTCGCTCCGTGCCCGGCCGTACCAACACTCTTTTCGGTTGTGGATGACGGATGACCTGCCAATCAGCAGTTCACCCCATCGAACGCCTCCTTGGCAGCGGATCCGGGAGTCCGGAGTGTCAGCGTCCATTCGGGCTGGTTGCGGAGATCCTGCGGTTTGACCAGCTTGCCTGAGCGGGTCTATCTGGACTGGAACGCCAGTGCGCCGTTAAGGCCGGAGGCGTCGGCGGCAATGGCGGCGGCAATGGACCAGTTCGGCAATCCGTCGTCCGTGCATTGCGAAGGGAGAGCGGCTCGTGCGATGGTAGAGCGCGCCAGGACACAGGTCGCGGCAGGCCTTGGCGCGGATGGCGCCGACATCATATTTACATCGGGCGCAACGGAAGCGGCGGCCCTGGCGCTGGCAGGGCGCAACCTGAAGGGGGCGGGAATCGAGCATGACGCGGTCGCTGCATGGGCGACCTTGGATCTCGATGCCGACAGCGAAGGCCGCGTCGACGCACCGGATCCCAGCATCTCTACGGTTCAGCTCGCCAACTCCGAAACCGGGGTGGTGCAGGAAATCCCCGAAGGCCTGGCAGTCTGCGACGCGACGCAGGCCTGGGGCAAACTGCCTGTCGCTTTCAACTGGACGGGCGCTGAAATGGCGCTGGTTTCCGCGCACAAGCTCGGCGGTCCAACTGGCGCAGGTGCCCTGATAATGCGCCGGGGATGCAGCGTGGATCCACGGATACTGGGCGGCGGGCAGGAAATGGGGAGGCGTTCGGGCACGGAAAACGTGATTGGAATCGCGGGATTCGGCGCCGCCGTTAAAGCCGCTGTCCGGGATCTGGAGAACGGCGTTTGGAATGAAGTTACGAAACTTAGAAATATTCTAGAAAACGGCATTGCAGCTGGCTCGCATCAGACTATTTTTGTCGGGAAAGACGCGACGCGGTTGCCGAACACCTCGTGCTTCGCCTGTCCGGGCTGGAAAGGAGAGACGCAGGTGATGGCAATGGACCTGGCGGGCTTTGCGATCTCCGCTGGTTCGGCCTGTTCAAGTGGAAAGGTGCGGGAGAGTCGCGTGCTCCGCGCGATGGGATATGACGGAGAGACGGCTCGCTCGGCTATTCGGGTGTCGCTTGGACCTTCGACAACGGAAGAGAACATTGGGCGGTTCATCGATGCCTGGACAGCGGCCCGCCGAAGGGCCGTCGGCCGCGCCGTGTAAGGAGAGAGAGCTATGGATGCGTTGGAAGGCACACAGGTCAAGGAAGGCGTCGAAGAGGAAACGGTACAGGCCGTCAAATCCCTTGCGGGAAAGTACAAGCATGGCTGGACGACCGACATTGAGACCGATTACGCGCCGAAGGGCCTGAACGAGGACATCGTTCGGCTGATCTCGGAAAAGAACGGCGAACCTGAATGGATGACCGATTGGAGGCTGCAGGCACTGCAGCGCTGGAAGGGCATGCGCGAACCCGACTGGGCGATGGTCAGCTATCCGGAGATCGACTACCAGAACCAATACTACTACGCGGCGCCGAAAGCCATGTCCGAGAAGCCGAAGTCGCTCGACGAAGTTGATCCGAAGCTTCTTGAAACATACCGCAAACTGGGAATTCCGCTCCGGGAACAGATGATCCTCGCTGGCGTAGAGGGCGCCGACGCGGCGTCGGCCGAAGGAAGGAAGGTTGCCGTTGACGCGGTCTTTGATTCAGTTTCGGTCGGAACGACCTTCAAGAAGGAGCTTGCAAAGGCAGGTGTGATCTTCTGCTCGATTTCAGAAGCGGTCAGAGAGCATCCGGAACTCGTGCGCAGGTATCTTGGTTCGGTAGTGCCGGCCAGCGACAATTATTTCGCGACTCTCAACAGCGCTGTCTATTCGGACGGGTCGTTTGTCTACGTTCCGCCGGACACGCGCTGCCCGATGGAACTGTCAACCTACTTCCGCATCAACGCGGAAAACACCGGCCAGTTCGAACGCACCCTGATCATCGCCGACCGCGGCGCATATGTCAGCTACCTCGAAGGCTGCACCGCGCCTCAGAGGGACACGCACCAGCTGCATGCGGCCGTTGTCGAACTCGTTGCGCTGGATGACGCCGAAATCAAGTATTCGACGGTCCAGAACTGGTTTCCCGGAGACGAGGAAGGTCGGGGCGGCATCTACAACTTCGTCACGAAACGCGCCGACTGCAGGGGCGACCGTTCGAAGGTCATGTGGACCCAGGTCGAGACGGGCTCCGCCATCACATGGAAATACCCGTCCTGTGTGCTTCGCGGTGACGGAAGCCAGGGCGAGTTCTATTCCATTGCCATCACCAACAACATGCAGCAGGCCGATACCGGCACCAAGATGCTTCACCTTGGCCGTGACACCAAATCACGCATCGTATCCAAGGGAATCAGCGCCGGCCGGGCCCAGAACACCTACCGTGGCCAGGTATCGGTGCATCCCAAGGCGAAGGATTCACGCAACTACACCCAGTGTGACTCGCTTCTGATCGGTGACCGGTGCGGTGCGCATACGGTGCCCTACATTGAGGTCCGCAACAATTCATCGCGCGTCGAGCACGAAGCGACGACGTCCAAGGTGGACGATGACCAGCTGTTCTACTGCCGCCAGCGTGGAATGGATGAGGAAGAGGCGGTCGCGCTTGTTGTCAACGGTTTCTGCAAGGAGGTACTTCAGGAACTGCCTATGGAGTTCGCCATGGAAGCGCAGCAGCTTGTTGCGATTTCACTTGAAGGAAGCGTTGGCTGAATGTGCGCGGAAATCGAAATCGCGACGCCTGCCTGCCTAGTGTGTCCCCCGCGCAGGCTGCTGGGCCGGCGCAGGGTATTTCGTGACTGTCGGCACTTAGCCGAAAAGCGTCGCGGGTCAATTGCTGGGAAAGCCGTGAAATTAGTGTGTCAATGAAAACCGGATTTCTCATACTAGCGTTGACCACAGGTGCCTTCTGCTCTGTCTTTGCGATGTTTGTCGCGACCATGACCGAGGCGCTGCAATTGTGGCAGGTCGCCTGCATCGGCGGGACATCGGGCTTTCTAGGCAGCCTGTTCGCGAGCTTTGTGTGGAGGAAAAAATGACCGGACCGGTAGTAAACGTCTACAAGGCCCAGGCATTCTCGAACCAGCCCGAAGGAAGTGGCCGGTTCGGCGCGGATATCGCACCCCTGTCCGAATCGCTCGGCATGTCCGGGCTTGGCGCCATGTTCGTGACGGTCCAGCCAGGTCGGCGGGCGTTTCCGTTCCACAACCATCTCGGCAATGACGAAATGTTCGTGATACTTGAGGGAGAGGGCAGCTATCGGTTCGGCTCGGATGAGTTCCCTGTCAGGAAAGGCGATGTCTGCGCTGCTCCGAAAGGGGGGCCGGACACCGCGCACCAGCTCATCAACACGGGTACAGGCCCCCTGCGTTACCTTGGAATATCCACCCTGAACGATCCCGATATCGCTGAGTATCCGGACAGCGGAAAGTTCGCGGCGCTGGGCATTGCGCCGGGGCGGTCGTTCTTCGAGGCACATATCAAGCATATCGGAAAGCGCGAGGATGCGCACGGTTACTGGGACGGAGAGGAACTGTAGGCCCTTCTGTCCTCGAAAACGTAACACGGGGTTGGCAGGCTCCGTCCTGCCAGAGGTAAAAAATGCTGGAAATCAAAAATTTACATGCCAAACTTGAGGAAGAGGATAAAGTCATCCTCAAGGGCGTGGACATCAAGGTAGGAACCGGCGAGGTCCATGCGATTATGGGGCCAAACGGATCGGGAAAGTCAACGCTTTCCTATGTCCTCTCGGGTCGTGACGGCTATGAGGTGACAGAAGGCTCGGTAATTCTGTCAGGCGAGGACGTGCTTGACATGGAACCTGAGGAGCGCGCCGCCGCCGGCCTGTTCCTGGCCTTCCAGTATCCGGTCGAGATTCCGGGCGTCGGCAACATGACCTTCCTTCGCACGGCGATGAACGCGCAACGCAAGGCGCGGGGGGAGCAGGAGATCAGCGCTGGTAACTTCCTGCGGGTGGTTCGGGCAAAAGCGAACGATCTGAAGATCGGCGCGGACATGCTGAAACGCCCGGTCAACGTCGGTTTCTCCGGCGGAGAGAAGAAGCGTAACGAAATCCTCCAGATGGCGGTTCTTGAGCCTAGAATGTGCATCCTTGACGAGACGGATTCCGGCCTCGACATCGATGCGATGAAACTGGTCGCCGATGGCGTCAACGCCCTGCGTGACGAGGGACGCGGGTTTCTGGTGATCACCCACTACCAGAGGCTGCTCAACCATCTCGTACCTGACGTTGTTCACATAATGGTGGACGGGCGCATCGTGAGGGTCGGCGGCAAGGAACTGGCGCTGGAAGTGGAAGAGAACGGTTACGCCGGGATCCTGGACGAGGTTGCTTGAATGGCTGAGCCAAGACTGAAGGCCGACCTGACGGAGGAACGGCTTTCCTCCCTTGCGGTTCCGGAGAGCGCTGCCTGGGCTGCGCAGGCGCGGGCGGACGCCTTGGCACGAGTGCGGGCCATGGGGCTTCCCGGACGTCGTGACGAGTACTGGAAATACACCCGTCCTGAAAGCCTGACAGCCCCCGAGGCTGCTCCGGCCGCGGTACTGATGCAGGATGAGGTGGCCCTTTTCGACAGCATTGACCGGTTCAGAATCGTGTTTGTTGACGGGGTGTTCGCTCCCGATCTTTCGGATGACCCGTCGCTTGCCGGCGTTCGGATCGAGCGCCTTGCGGATGCGTCACGAATTGACATCCATTGGGCAAAGGATATCTATGGAGCGCTGGAAGCCCGGGGCCAGTCTCCCGTTCCGCGTCCCTTGGCCGCGCTCAACACCGCCTATGCGACCGATGGCGTCATGATGCGCGTCACCGGGAAGGCGGAAAAGCCGGTCAATCTTATATATCTGCACAGATCCGAAACCTCTGACGCGATTCTGCACCACTGCATCAGGCTGGAGGAAGGGGCTGATCTAACGCTGCTGGAAAAAGGTCCGGCGGCGGCGAGGTTCAACAATGTCATGGAGATCGACATCGCTGACGGCGCCGCGTTTCACCACGTAAGGGCACAGGGCCGGGACCACGAGCGCCGCGCAATGACGCATTTGTTCGCCAGGCTCGGCCGGGAAAGCACGTTCAAGTCATTCACCGTTACGGTCAACGGTGTCCTGACGCGCAACGATTGTGTTGTAGAGCTTGAAGGGCCGGACGCGGTGGCGCATGTCGCCGGCGCCGTGGTGGGCGACGGCGAATTCCACCACGACGACACCGTCCTGATCACCCATAGCGCAGCGGGCTGCGAAAGCCGTCAGGTATTCAAGAAGGTGCTGCGTAATGGCGCGACCGGTGTGTTCCAGGGCAAAATCCTTGTCAGATCCGAGGCGCAGAAGACCGATGGTTACCAGATCAGCCAGTCCCTGCTTCTGGACGACGATGCGCAGTTCTACGCGAAACCGGAACTGGAAATCTATGCTGACGATGTCAAGTGCAGCCATGGTTCCACAAGCGGAGCCATCGACGATGAGGCGCTGTTCTACCTGCGGTCTCGCGGAGTTCCGAGAGCCGAGGCCCAGGATCTGCTCGTGCTCGCGTTCCTGACCGAAGCCATTGACGAGATAGAGGACAGGATGGTTGCCGAAGACATCGTTGCAGGTATAGAGGCTTGGCTGGGCCGTCGCCGGAGCTGATGGGATTGGTGACGGATATCATGGCGACCTATCGGTCGCCCCGCAGAGTGATGCGGCGGCATCTGGATGAAGGGCCGGATGAAAGTAGGGCACTGATGTATCTGCTTCTTGCCTGTGGATTGGGGTTCGTCGCCCAGTGGCCTAGGCTCCGGCGCGAAGCACTTATGGACGGAAGCGTGCCGCTGGAAATGCGGTTGGGCGGCGCCCTGTTGGGCTGGATGTTCATTGCGCCTCTTGCAATGTATGCCATTGCCTTTGCCGCCCGGCTCGTTGCCCGGGCGTTCGGCGGGCGGGGGACCGGTTATTCGGCAAGGCTGGCACTGTTCTGGTCAATGCTTGCGGCGGCGCCGCTTGGTCTCGTGACAGGACTGATAACAGGGTTCATTGGTCCCAGCCTGGAATCCGCAATTATCGGATTAGCCGGAACCGCCGTTTTTTGCCTCATTTGGTGGTTTTCTATGATCGAGGCCGAAGCGGGCGGAGTGCTTCCATGACTGCCACGGCGTTTCTGGTCCAGCATGCCCTCGAAACCCTCAGGGCGCCTCGGCAGCAGGCGCGGTGGGCCATGTCTGTTGACCTTTCCCGCTCTGAACGCTGGCAGGCGCTGGTTCTGAACACTGTGGTCAGCACTCTGCTGCTATGGCTGTGGACCTTTCTGACCGTAACTGACGAAGCCGTTCCGCAGGAATCGATACAGCAGCTGATCTCTGACCTGGTCATTGTCTATCCGATCATTGCCGGAGCCCTTCAGGTTGGCTTCGCCGCGGTATCGGTCTATGCATTTTACTGGGGCGGACTTGTGTTCGGTGGCCGTGGCGACCTGAACGGCGCGATCTCGCTGCTGGCGTGGATGGCCTTCGTGCTCAATCTGGTCAGTCTGTTCCAGATCGTGGTCTGGCTGGTCTTCCCGTTTGTGGCCGAACTGATCGGCCTGTTCTCCATTGTTGTGGTCTTTGTTATGCTGACATGCTTCTGTGCCGAACTGCATGGATTCCGGTCGCTGCTCATGACGTTCATCGGACTCATTTTCTCGATCTTCGCGA
The DNA here is from genome assembly GCA_022824145.1 of Rhodobacter sp. Taxonomy (GTDB): domain Bacteria; phylum Pseudomonadota; class Alphaproteobacteria; order Rhodobacterales; family Rhodobacteraceae; genus JAPOUP01. The sequence goes on from JAJEAY010000153.1 coordinate 12,159, forward strand.
TCCTTTTCGGATTCTCCCTGTTGCTGGCATTGGTTTAGGTTTCCACCTCTGGAGTATCGGTCTGATGTATGACGTGCATGAAATCCGCAGGGACTTCCCGATCCTTTCCCGGAAGGTGAACGGCAGACCGCTGGTCTATTTCGACAATGGCGCGTCGGCGCAGAAGCCGCAGGCGGTTATCGACGCCGTCACCCGGGCATATTCAACGGAATATTCCAACGTTCACCGGGGACTGCACTTCCTCTCCAATCTCATGACCGAAAAATACGAGGCGGTGCGCGGGACGGTCTGCAGGTTCCTCAACGCGGCGCATGAGAACGAGATCGTGATGAACTCGGGAACGACCGAAGGCATCAACATGGTCGCGTATGGCTGGGCAATGCCTAGGATGCAGTCCGGCGACCAGATCGTTCTGTCGGTGATGGAACACCATGCAAATATCGTTCCGTGGCATTTCCTGCGGGAGAGGCAGGGCGTGGAACTCGTTTGGGTGGACATTGACGATGACGGATCCCTGGATCCGGAACGGGTGCTGGACGCGATCACTCCTAGGACCAGGCTTGTCGCGCTCACTCACGTTTCCAACGTTCTCGGAACGTGCGTCGATGTGAAGGCGGTCACGGCGGGCGCCCATGACAAAGGGGTTCCGGTTCTGGTCGACGGCTCGCAGGCTGCCGTGCATATGCCTGTCGACGTTCAGGACATCGGCTGTGATTTCTATGCGATCACCGGGCACAAGCTGTATGGACCGTCCGGGTCCGGAGCGATTTACTGCAAGGCGGAGCGCATGGCTGAAATGTCCCCGTTTATCGGCGGCGGATCCATGATCAAGGAGGTTAGCAGGGACCGGATAACCTGGAATGATCCGCCGATGAAATTCGAAGCGGGCACCCCGGCCATCGTCCAGATGGTCGGCCTCGCTGAGGCGCTCGACTATCTCAGTGAGCTTGGAATGGATGAGGTCGCACAGCATGAAGCGGCGCTTCGGGACTACACGGCCAGCCGTCTTGGAAGCCTTGATGCGGTGCGGCTGCAGGGAACGGCGCCTGGCAAGGCTGCGATATTCAGTTTCACGCTGGAGGGCGCGGCACACGCGCACGACATTTCCACGGTATTGGACAAAAAGGGCGTGGCGGTTCGCGCTGGCCATCACTGTGCAGGACCGTTGATGGACCGACTCGGCCTTACCGCAACCTGCCGGGCCTCGTTCGGCCTTTACAATACGACGGATGAGGTCGACGTAATGGTCGAGGCGCTCGAACTGGCGCAGGATCTGTTCGGTTAGGTTCGTCCTCGCAGTCTTATGCAAAGCATGTCTTGGAGTCGCGGATCAGGGTTGCGATGATCCGGCTTGAAGGTTAAAACGGCGGTTACGCACCTGTAGCTCAGCTGGATAGAGCGCTGCCCTCCGAAGGCAGAGGCCAGAGGTTCGAATCCTCTCAGGTGCGCCAATTCTCAGCTCTCATATACGGGCAGCCGGTCGGGGATTGTCCTGATTGTAAATTGGACATTGACTGGAACTGACTGGGTTATCCGCAAGTGGGTGGCTTAGGGGGCTTCTGAACGAGCGAGACGCAGTGTGCGGTGTTTTGGCGGATGAGAAATCCGGTTCGGGCTGCCCCTTGCAACAGATTTGAATCATATCGGTGCGCTATCATCGATTCCCATCACGTACCTTACCCAGAATCGTATACCAATATCCGTGTCTTGTGCGGAGTTAGCCATATAGAACTTGCCCGCACATTAATTTGTATCATATTACAAAGTCGGCTAGTAGAGCGGACTTCTCAATATGATACCTGAGCGCATCACCACCCTGGCGGCCTATGTTGAAGATCTGGCGTCGAGCGGACGCATATCCTTTACCCGCGAAGATGCGATGGAGGCGCTAGGAGTCAGCCACGGTGCCTTCCTTGACGCAGCTGCGCGTCTCAAGAGGCGATCTCATGTCTTGGCGCCGCGCCGGGGTTTCTACGTTATCACACCCACGCGGTATTTGAAGTGGGGGGCACCTCCGCCAAGCTGGTACATCGATTCCATGATGAAGGATGCGTGCCGGCCCTACTATGTGGCGCTCCTGAAAGCCGCGGAATTCCATGGGGCGGCGCACCAGGCAGTGATGGAATTTCAGGTCGTCAGCGACCGGCAGTGGAAACCCATTCGGGCCGGGCGTTCCAAGCTCGCCTTCTATTACCGTAAGGATATGGAAAGCATCGAACAAGGGATTGAGCAAAGAAAGACCGACACCGGTTCAATGCGCATGTCATCGCCCGCGCTAACTGCACTGGATCTGGTGCGCTATCCGCATGCGAGTGGCGGCATCGGTCATGCGGCAAGCGTTCTCAATGAGCTTGCCGCCCAGATTGATCCGAAGTGGCTTGACGTGTTGGCATCAAAATTCGAACGGTCTGTCGTCCAGCGCCTCGGCTATATTCTCGATTATCTTGGAGAAGAAAAGCTCGCAGCTTGTTTGGAGAAACACCTCCACAATGGCCATGCGCCGTGGGTCGAACTCGAGCCGCAAGAAGTGAGCGCAATTACTTCCAGCGGACAGCGAGTGCGCAGCTCACGCTGGCACATCATTGTCCGCCGCCCAATCGAGGTTGATGAACAGTGATCCCAGAGACAAATATCACGGAATGGAGCTTGACAGCACCGTGGGCCGAGCCGCGGCAGGTCGAGCAGGATTTGATCATATCGCGAGCGCTGGTCGAGATCTTCAATCACGACCTTCTAGGCACCGAGTTGAGGATCCGCGGCGGTACTGCCCTCAACAAGATCATCTTTCCGGAACCTCTGCGGTACTCGGAAGACATCGATCTCGTCCGGACGACGACAGGGTCAATCGGCCCCATCCTCAATGCCATGCGAGAGGTGCTGGAGCCATGGTTGGGACAAGCCAACTTTGCGTCCAGCCAAGTGGCTCCGAAGCTGCGCTTTCGTGTGCCAGCTGAGGATGAGCCCGATACGCAGCTCCGGCTGAAGGTCGAGATCAATATCGCAGAGATCGAAGCGTTCGATCCGCCAGTTTCGATCCCATACGCTGTCCACAACCCATGGTTTACGGGCAGTACGACCATTGCGTCCTTCTCCGCGGAGGAGCTGCTGGCGACCAAGCTACGGGCCTTGTTACAGCGCGATAAAGGGCGCGACCTATTTGATCTCGACCATGCGTTGGATACGCTTCCCGATCTCGATCTTGACCGCATTGTCGAGCTGTTTGTCGGATATGTTGATCGGCAAGGTCAGGCCATTTCACGGGCGAAAGCGGAGCAGCGGATGCTTGCGAAGTTCGCTCGGCCAAACCTGTTGTCAGATATTCGCGCACTTCTGACGCCTGATCGGGTAGATGCGCTTGCTACTGTCGGCCGCGCAGCTTTTCTAAGAGTGTTCACCGATGTGATTGCCTTGATCCCCGGCGAACGGTGGGCGCGCACCGATGAGTTGGCCGACCAACTGGGATTGGAAGAACTCCTTGGCGCAAACTGATGTTGATAGAAGTCTATACTGTTCTCATCACAAATGTATTGGTCGAGAAGACATGAGCAAAGCTGAGTTTGCTCGAATATTCTGTGAACGACCTGAAGGTCATGCGTGGTTCTTGGGTGCAGGCGAATCGCACAATGCTAATCTTCCGACAGCAGAAGAAATCATCTCGGATCTGAAGCGGCGCTATTTTTGCGGCGAAGAAAAACAGAAGTTCTCGACGAACGATGTGCAAAACGATGCTGTGAGGGCACAGGCTGAGACCTAAATGCAATCGTGCGAGTTCCCGAAGCGATGGGCTGCGTCAGAGTACGCAACCGGTTTCGAGACGAATTTTGGCGACGACCGCGAACGGCAGCGACGCCACATATCGAGTATCTTGGCGAAAGACCGTGTCAGATTGGCGGTGGGCAACCGCATTTTGCAGCACTGCTAGCCGGCGCTATGTGCCGAATGGTGCTCACGACGACTTTCGATCCGGTTGTCGAGAAGGCCGTCGCGGAGATGTCCGGAAAGCCATTGCCAGCTTACCACCTCGATGGCGCTCAGAATGCGGTGTTGGCGCTTCAACAACAATCAGTATCCAATCTATTGCAAGCTGCATGGTGATTTTCAGTATGACGGCATAAAGAACCTGGCCTCTGATCTGGCAACGCAGAATGAGGAACTGTCCAACTGCATGGCAATGGCCGACGGAAGGTTTGGCCTTGTCGTTGCAGGCTATTCGGGGCGCGTTGAGAGTATCATGGCCTTGTTCAGGGCCGTACCTGCCGGCACCCAATCCATTCCCGCACGGCCTCTGTTGGATGAAGATGAGGGTGGCTGCCGCCGCTTGGCGGCGTCGCTGCACTCAAAGAGGGACGCTAAGGCGGCCGGGATTCGTGTGGAGTTCGCTGACATCGATACCTACGACACCGTGATGCTTCGGCTGTGGCGCGATCTTCCCTATATACCGGATGAACATGATGAGAAGGTGCGTGAAGGTTGGGTCGGAAGTTCAGATCACGGTACCAATCTCGGAGGGTGACAAGTCCGTTCTGCGGTTCAATGGGCTGCCAAATGATTCGGGTTCCGACGACTTGCGCGAAGGTGAAACTGAAGTCCTCCACAAGCCGGGATGCCGTAGACGAGCGCGGTTCTCTCTCTTGACGGTGACGTCATGGCGAGGGGCCGGCCGGATGATATCGGAGATAGCTTCGGTACGAATGTTCCCAGCAATAGTGAGATGACACTCGATTCGGATTGGCGGACAGAATCACGACCTCACATCAAGAACTTTCCTGAGGAGCGTTTGGGGTGGCCGCTGTGCCGCGAACGGCCGCTGCTCTGGCGTCCCAAGAGGTCTAGGGTCGCCTTGATAGTTGGCCGAAAGGTACAGGATGTTGGCATCTTCCTGATTCTTCCCGTGGGCTACTTTGCCGACCTGGACGCGAGCCTCCATTTGAACGGTCTCGGGCGCCCATAACGCCATGGAGGACTATCGTATTGCGACGCGACAGACCATTGCCCGATACTGGTAAGGTAACCTCGCTGGCCACAGGTAAAGGACCTAAGGCCGAAGCCGGGGAGTTCGTCATTCCAGACGAAATAGCCCTTTTTCGCGAGCTTCGAGGGTGTCGATGAGGCGTTTCGTGAGCTTTGCCATCGGCGGGCAGACCTTTCTAGCCCATCTTCGCGTAAGCACTACGTAAGCAGAAAGGCTGAAATCGCAGCCTGTGTTTGAATAACGACTTCGGCGCGGCGACAAAAAAAGCAATAACAGGCAGTATCTTATGGTGCAGCGACATGCTTTGCCACATGTTTCGAAAAGGTGATAGTGAATCCTTCCAAGACAGAGGCCAGAGGTTCGAATCCTCTCAGGTGCGCCAGCGTTTTTTTTCGAAGTGGCTTTCTCGGTCATTGTACCGGTGGCGGAAGAATCGGAAGCCAATGCTGCCGTGTCAATTCGGCAATGCGCTCATGACAGATCTATGTGATGCACGGCTGGTCAGGCCGAGCAGGTCGCTCCGCCAAGCACACAGAACTTGGAGCAGTGCGGGTGATTGAGATAAACCTCTCGCTCCGC
>JAJEAY010000222.1 GCA_022824145.1 Rhodobacter sp.
TGCGCTGCTTGTGGGCTTTGCGATTCCGACATCCTTCCTTCTCTGTTTCGCCTTCCTTGCGGTAATGGACGTCGCGATCTCAAATATCGTAATGTTCGCACTGATCCTTGCCGTGGGCATGCTCGTCGACGGCGCCATCGTTGTCGTTGAATACGCCGACAAGCGGATTGGCGAGGGTTCGGGCCCGATGAAAGCGTATGTGGAAGCTGCCAAACGCATGTTCTGGCCGGTGGTGAGTTCTACAGCGACGACGCTCTGCGCATTCCTGCCGATGCTGTTCTGGCCAGGCGTCCCCGGCCAGTTCATGGGAATGCTGCCGGTGACCCTGATATTCGTGCTCTCCGCCTCCCTGGTCGTTGCGTTGATTTACCTTCCCGTAATGGGTGGCGTCGCAGGCCGCATTGAACGTCGTATTGACGACACTTCGCAGGCCCTGCGGCAGGCACTGCCCTGGTGGGCCTTGCGGGCGGTTCTGGTGCCATTGTCCCTCTACGTCGTCTTCATCGGAGCGATGCAGATTCTGAACCCGGGCTACCTTACTGGAATCCAAAGCGGAGGTTTGGCTGGTCCAGTGGCCTACCTGCCCGGAGCCGCACTGTTTCTGATCGGAGTGGTTCTGACCGCGGTCACTGTCGGTTCGGTGCAGATCGCGCGGCACAGACGCCGCATCAGGGCGGGCCATCGCCGCACGGCGTTCGGTCTGTTCATCAAGCTGGTCGCAGGCAATCCAATCATGCCAGTCGTGACGATCTGCGCCGTCATCGGCATTGTCGTTTCGGTTTTCACTTACTTCGGAAAGAACAATCTCGGCGTTGAGTTCTTTTTCGCAGCCGAACCCGAACAGGCGATCGTCTATGTCCGCGCCCGTGGGAACCTTTCACTTGCGGAAAAAGATTCACTGGTCCGACAGGTGGAAGACGTCATTCTCGCAACGCCGGGAATAGAGAGCGCATTCGCTTCCGCCGGAGCACAGGATACGAATCCCGGTATGCAGGGCATCGACGCACCCAGCGATGCCATCGGCCAGGTTCAGATAGAGCTCACTCGCTGGGAGGACCGTCCTCGCATACCGGGCGCCCCGCTGCTGTTCGGATTGCTTGAGACCGAAGATATCGCCGACCAATATGACGGCAACCGCATCCTAGCGGACATTGAAACGCGGCTAGCGGAAATTCCCGGCATCAGGACGGAACTCCTGAACCTCGCCCGCGGTCCGGCAAACGGAAAGCCGGTCCATCTCCGACTGAAGGGCGAAAACTTCGATGAATTGCAGGCCGCGGCGGAAACTGCCCGGGCGAAGTTCGAGGAAACAGCAGGGCTGGTCGACATCGATGATTCTCTGCCTTTGCCGGGCATTGACTGGCAGATCGACGTCGACGTCGAAAAGGCCGGACGCTTCGGCACGAATGTCGCAACGGTGGGCGGCATGGTGCAGCTGGTGACGCGCGGCATTCTGCTGGACACAATGCGGGTCGATTCCTCTGACGAGGAAATAGAAATCCGTGTCCGGCTTCCTGACGATTACCGAGTGCTTGCCACACTCGACGGCCTGAAGGTACTCACGGCCGACGGGCAGGTGCCATTGTCGAATTTCATCACCCGGAGGCCGGTCCAGAAACTGGGCGAGATAGCCCGAGTCGATCAGGAAAGGTATTTTGACGTCCGGGCCAACGTCATGCCGGGCCTGCAGAAGATCATCGATGTGGAAACCGGGGACACCGTGGGATATGCGCATTCGCCCGACGACAGCAACCATGGCGGCATACCCGACTACCGAAGTGACCTCGGTTCGCAGGAGATCGTCTCCGGGCTCGACGACCAGTCTTTACGGCTGGTTCCGGTCAATGCCACGGAACGCATCCAAGCCTTGACCGAATGGCTAGAGACAGGGCCTTTGCCGCTGGGCGTCGAAGCGGAATGGTCAGGAGACCATGAAGAGCAGGCCGAAAGCCAGACCTTTCTCATGAGCGCGTTCGCGGGCGCGCTGGGACTGATGTTCATCATTCTTCTCGCGCAGTTCAACAGCTTCTACAATTCGGTGCTGGTTCTCCTTGCCGTTGTCCTGTCCACAACCGGCGTGCTGTTAGGCATGCTTGTGATGCAGCAGCCGTTCTCTACCATCATGACCGGAACGGGAATCGTGGCTCTGGCCGGAATCGTGGTCAACAACAACATCGTTCTGATCGACACCTATCAGGAGTACTCCCGCTACATGCCCCGCATAGAAGCGATCGTGCGAACGGCGGAGGCGCGCATTCGGCCGGTACTCATGACAACAATCACGACGATGGCAGGACTGACGCCGATGATGTTCGGAGTTTCGCTGGATTTCATCAATGGCGGCTATACGATCGATTCGCCTACCGCGCTTTGGTGGAAGCAGCTGGCAACGGCCGTTGTGTTCGGTCTGGGCACCGCAACAGTACTGACGCTGGTATTCACGCCGTCGATGCTTGCGCTCCGCGTCTGGATCGTTGTCTATGCCCGCGCGTTTGCCCGGCTTCTGGCATGGCTGTCCATGCCACGCGGAAGCCAGGTCGCCCGGGACTGGGCACTGAAGCGGTCCCTGCGTCGGATGGAAACGCCTGAAATCGTTTGGGAAACCGACGAAATCAGATATCTGCCTCCACCGGCGGCGGACCCTGCTGAAGATCCCGACGGCAGGCCTGGCAGTGGGCTGACGCCATTACCCGCGGCCGAATGACGAATTGAATTGCGCTCATGCCTTATCGGGTTGAAACCGCAAAGAAAGACGCATCAGCCCCGGAATCATTCAGTGGAGCAGTGAGGTGATTCGGGGAATGGGCGACAAGCTGCCGGGTATCGCTGCGGCGAGTGTCGACAGGCTTGGACTGCTCGATGTGTCGGGGAGTTCGATGCAGTAGTCCCTGACGTATTCCCAGGGCAGGAGCTGGACCTCCGACAGCCGGCAGCCGGTCAGATCCGTGACACCCATCGCGGACGGCCCGATGCGGGCTCGGCCTCTCTGTGGGGATCGGAGAGCTGGGGGTATCTTGATCGTTCATGGTTCCTCAACCGAGGGGATCAGTGCCGTTGCCAACGGCCCGAGATCAGGTCGTTTGGTTCTTTGGAGGTGCGAGACGGTGCCGAAACGGCCGTCGGGAAACGGTGTCAGCCGGCGGCGGCGTAGACGAACGAGTCCAGCAAGGCAGTGCGCATCCGCCAGATCGCCCGTTCGCGCGCATTCCTCGGGGCCGGAGTCCTATACCAGTCCTGCTCGTAAATGGCGGTAAGGAGACGGGCGTAGTTGGACGGCTTGCCAAGGGTGGAGGGCGCAGGACCGAAGGAGGCGGCCAAGCCGCCTTTCGACGCTCCGTTTACCGAAACGAATCGGTCAGGCCGGGCAAGGGTGAGCAGTCTGGTTGCAATTCCAGGACCGACCCCTTCGATATCTCGCAGGGTACGGTAGGATTCGAACGCGAGCTCGGGAAAAGCGTTGTCGTCGGCGGCAACGACACCGAGCACGGTGTCCTGAATCGCTTCCAGGTCGGCGCCGAACACCGTGCCGAGTGCAGCGGGTCTCATGCGGCCGAACAGCGCCCAGACTTCCCCCGGGGTCAGGCCGAGCAGGCGAAGACGGTCGTACTGGCCAAGTTCATCCCAGTTCGGTTGAGCGACGACGTCGTGCAAGACCTCGGCGGTCTCGCGCCAACTGCCCTGTTCACCCAGGACGGACCAAGAATGGTGATGGCTCCACCAGGCGTCGCACTGCTCGAGAGCTGCGATGTAGCTTTGCCAGTCTGTAACGCCTTTGAGCATTCGCAGGGGGTCCAGGTCGAGTGTGATCGGCGGCCGGGGCGCGTGCGCGGGAGGATCGTTCGTTCTAGCCTCGGCGTAGGCATCGATCGTGGCGGCGTCGAGCGGATCGGTGTGCTTCCACAGGTCGTCGAACCATTTCTGCACGGACTCGGTATCGGATGTCTCGAACACGGCCTCGTCGTTCATTCCGAAACCGCCGGACGTGAAATTCGCGCTGCCGACCCAGGCGACGGATTCGCCGCCGCGGAATATGAAGACTTTGGGGTGAAAGCGCCGGCCCGCGTCCGGCCCGCGCAACCGACCGATCTTGGCGAGCATTCTGAGCGCGAGAGGATCGGTCAGGTTGCCCCAACGGCCCACGACGGCCCGAACATCCGGCGGCGGACGGTGCCGCTGCAAGACGCGGAGGCCGTCGTGGCTGGTGGCCCAGGCGGTGGCGAGATCGATTTCGGTTGCCTAGGAGAGATGCTCCATGAACCGGGGCAATATGTCGTCTTCGGTGATCAGCATGGCGGCCGCCTGTATTTTCTCGGCGGGGCGGATGTTACCAGCAGGGTATCTGATGCACTAGCGGGATTTCCTGTAAGGGAGTGATTCTCGTTTGGTTCACTTTTCGTATTCTATGTGTTCCGTCTGCGAATCACGCGGCGAGCGCGATTTGCGCCACGGGCCGGCTGTCGTTGGCGCATTCCGGCGGCTTCCAGCCGCCGCTTCGGCTCAGGCGCGGCGCCAGCGCGGCCCACGCCCGCCCGGTCGAAGCGCCCGGACTTGAGAAGCGGCCGGAGGGTCAGGACGCCCTGGCCGCCGTCGCGGCCCCAGCGCTGCCCGGAGCGCTTCATCCGGGTCGTCACGAGAGCTTTATCTGTGGCCTCCACGGCGCCGGATCCGATCGCGTAGCCGGCCTTGGCGGCTTGTGCACAGTCCATGCGGCGGCGGTTGTTGCGGAAGCAGGCCAGCTCCCTGCGCACGCCTTCGGCGCCATTCCCCTTCCGCAGCAGGTGCCGCATGGCGTCGACCGCCTTGCCGGCGCCCTTGGGATCGTGGCGCAGGATGTGCCGCCGCTTCTCGAGCCAGGCCGTTCCGGCGGCCGTGTCCGGGCCGAAGGCGGCGTCGGCCGCGGCCTTGAGATGCCGGGCCATGTGCCGGAAATCCAGGAGGGCCACGTCCGGGCACAGCGATTCCAGGAAGGCCCAGCTGTCCTTCGCGCCGTCGGCGACCGCCACAGGCTTCAGGTCGGGGCTGCGGTCCAGCTAGTGGAACGCCTCCGCCGCCAGCTGCGACTTCAGGCTCCCCTTGCCGGCCTCCGGGAGACGTCCGAAGAACCGGCTCTCCAGCATCTTCCCCTCGGCGTTGGCCAGGGCCACGATGCCGCACGACGCCTCCCGCCAGCCGGCGTCCGTTGCCTTTCCGTCCGCCGTCTCGGCGTGCATGCGCATCATCACGCCGTCGGGCGGGACGAGCGGCGAAACGGCCTCCGCGGGCATCTCCTCCTGCTCCCGCAGATCCGCCGGAAGCGCGCCGGAACGCTCCTCCATGCAGGCTCCCGCCTCCCCGGAAAGCCGCACGGGCGAGGCCGTCGAGGGCCCCTCGCCGCACAGCCGTCTCCAGGCGTCCCCGCTCTCGCGGGCCGTCAGGCCGACCGTCAGGTGCATCGACAGGCCCGCCGCCGCCGGCGCCATCCCGCCCGCCGTCAGGCCGAGGACGGCCTCGGCCGGGACCAGCGACGCGCCCGTGCCCGAGGGGCGGTGCCGCGACCGGAGAAACCCGACCGGCCCGAACAGCGTCATCGCGCGGACCGGCGTGGCCTCGGCCCTCCGGTGCGTCCTGCCGCCGGCCTCCAGCGCGTCGCCGTGGCCGTCCAGCGCCTCGAAGGCGTCCGTCAGGACCGAGCGGTCCACGCCGAAGACCATGTCGCGGACCGCGCCCTCGGCCTCCAGCGGGTCGTCCCGATACAGCGCCGCGACGCTCTCCGCCAGGCCGAGCCCGGCGGCCCTCTCGACCAGGGCGGCGCCCGCCCTCGCCAGTCCCTCCTTGGCCGCCGCGACGGATCCGCGTCCGTCGCCGGTGTTGGCAACCGGGTTCCCAGGCTGCAGGATTTTCATTGGAGCGTTCCTTTCCGCCCTCGGCCAAGGGCACTTTCGATGGATTCAGGAACGCTCTGCAACTCCTGCCGAAAAGGTGCAGGACTCACCGAAAACGGAAAAATCGCGGCCTGCACGGCGAATTTTCGCGGAATCCGCCGGATCGGGGACGATCTCCGCATCCGCCATGGAAAATGTCGTTTGATTCCAGCACACTGAAAAAACCGGCCTGCGCCATGCAGAAATCACTCCCT
>JAJEAY010000096.1 GCA_022824145.1 Rhodobacter sp.
CGCCGCGGCGGCGATCTCCGCGAGCGTCCTTTCCGTCTCCTGAAGCAGCTCCTCCCGCTTCCGCCGCCGCTCGTCCCGCAGCCTCGGGTTGAGGCAGACCATGAGCCGCTCGCCGGGAAAGTCCGGGCCGGTGATCCCGGCCACGGCGTCCTCCTCTAACGGCAGAAACGTGAGCAGACGTTGAACACCGGCGTCATTTATGAAAGGCGTAAAATACAGTACCTTCAGGATGCGTGACTCGGGGTTTCAAGGATAGGAATACACGCCGCTTCTTCGAGGGGCGGCGCGTAGCGGCATATCAGGGCTTCGCCAGCCAAGCCGTGCGCCGACTGGTCTTGCTGGACAGCGCGGAGAGGCTTGGAGACCTTGCCGGGTTGCCGAGCAACCGGCTCGAAGTGTTGCGCGGCGACCGCGCTGGTCAGTGCAGCATTCGGATCAACGCGCAATGGCGTATCTGCTTTCGTTGGATAGACGAAGGGCCGTGCGAGGTGGAGATCGTGGATTACCAATGAGGGAGTTTGCCATGAACGCAAAGAACGGAATGAAGCTGGTGCATCCCGGCGAATCCTGCGCGACGAGCTCGATGAGCTCGGGCTGTCGGCCAATGCGCTCTCGAAGGCGCTGGGTGTGCCAGTGAACCGGGTGACGATGATCCTGAACGGCCAGCGGGGCGTGAGCGCGGACACGGCGCTGCGGCTGGCGCGGTATTTCGGGACGACGCCGCAACTTTGGATGAACTTGCAGAAGACGTGGGAGCTTCGCTAGGTCGAGATCGCTTCGGGCCACGAGATCACTAGGTGCGTGACGCCCCGTCAGTCAGCGGCGACGGAGACGGTGGCCGATACCCGTCTCTGACTTCCAGTCGCTTATACCTCAGACCTCGTTGGTCTTGCATGTCGTAGACTGGTTCATATCAACTGCCGCGCCGCAGGGCACCCTAAGCCTGAAGTCTGGATCAGCGACCCTTCACATTCGTCGCGGCTCGGAATCCTGAATTCCTGCAAACGGCCAGCCATTCTCCTTGCAACCGATTGGCGCATCGGTAGAAGACGAAACCTTAGGTCTTTCGACAGCGTTGCGTGAGATTGGGACGTCCTGCCCGATAACACATTGAACGTAGACTTCCGTCTGTATGGTGTCTTCCGAGAGAATGTCAGGTGATTCTCCGGGGGAATGATATCCACACGCTACGTTTTCGTGTTCACACCGGTTCTGGAACGATTCGGTTCTTCAACCCAAGCAGGAAATTGATTGCCCCAATAAAGAAGCGTATCCAGCACCTTACGGATATTTCGATGCCGGACTGTCCCAAAGTCGATTGGACATGATGTCCTCCAGAACATCCACTGCAGCCAGAATGTCCTTCTCCTCGATATAGAGCGGAGTGATGCCAAAGCGCATGATGTCCGGTTCGCGGAAATCTCCGATCACATTACGGGCCGCAAGAGCCTGCATGACTGCCTGGCCATGCTCGGAGGTGAGCGAAACGTGGCTGCCCCGGACAGCCGGATCGCGCGGGCTGGCAAGCGACAGGCTGGGGCAGCGCGCCTCGATTTCGGAAATGAACCGCTCCGAAAGGGCGATGGAAGCGGAATGGAGTTCGTGCATGTCCACGCTTTCCCATACACGCAATGCCTCTTCCAGTGCCGTCATCTGGATGACCGGCGGGGTTCCGACCCGCATGCGCTCGATTGAGGGAGCGGGGCGATATTTCGCCTCAAACGCGAAAGGCGATTCGTGACCAAGCCATCCGGAGAGCGCCGGGACCGTTTGCTCCGCCAGATCTGGGCGGATATAGATAAATGCAGGAGCTCCCGGACCACCGTTTAGGAACTTGTAGGTGCAGCCGACCGCGAACTCGCAGCCGCAACCAGCCACATCCAATGGAAACGCTCCAGCCGAATGGGCGAGATCCCAGATCATGACGGCGCCAGAGTCTTGGGCGGCCCGCGAAATCAATCCCATGTCGTGCCGTCGGCCGGTACGGTAGTCGGCTTCTGTGAGCATCACCGCGGCAATGCTGGCATCGATTTGGTGATGAACTTCTTCAGGAGCGACGATGCGCAGTTCATAGTCCCTGTCGAGGGAGGTCAGCAGGCCCTGTGCCATGTAAAGGTCGGATGGGAAATTTCCGGAATCGGATAGGACAATCTTACGGTTCGGACGCATTTCAAGTGCGGCGGCCAGAGCCTGGTAAACCTTGATCGACAGCGTGTCCCCTGTCACGACGCTGCCGTCCTGCGCCCCGATGATCCGCGCGATCTGATTGCCCACGCGGGCAGGCTGCTCCATCCAACCGCATTCAAACCACCCTCGAATCAGTCGTTCGCCCCATTCCCCGGAGACTACGGCATCAAGGCGCGGCGCGACCGATTTCGGAAGCGGACCCAGCGAATTGCCGTTCAGATAGATCAAACCTTCGGGCAGAACGAACAGTTCCTTTCGGGGTAACATCGGCTAGAGCTCTCCTCTGGGTGTCAGTTGCATTTGGTGGCGGCCAGCAAAGCAGGCGAGCGACAATGTTTCGCGTGGATATCCTGTAACGCAATCGAAGATGGATTCCGGTCCTGGGCAGGCATTGAGCTCACTCGCCACTCGCAAACGCGATTCACTCTGCGGAATGCGTTTCCGGTGTCCGTTCGAGGCAAATTGGTCCGAGCACATCCATTCCTCCAAGCCATTTCGTTTGTTTGGTGACTGCTGCTTCGGCGCCTCGAAAGGAAGATGGCCGTTTACGCAGGAGGATGCAATCCGCTTGCTGCGCACGGTTAGCACGAATGCGAGCGAACCGCGTGCACGGAAAGGGGACGTCAGGAAAGCGAAAGGCCGCGTACCCGGACGCGGCCTGTTCCCAATTCTTGATGCTTTCGCTGGTCAGCGTCGAACCGAATCGATTTCCGTTTGGGTTAGTCCGATGTCGGACAGGGTGCGGTCGGAAAGACGCGAAAGCTCGGTGCGGGTGATGCGGGCACGGTTCCAAGCGGCCACTGATTCCACCAGCTGCAATGCCAGACTGCGAAGGCGAGTGCCAACAGGGGAGCCGTAAACCGTTGGTTGGACTGAATCAAGAGAAGCCATCTCATGTATCCTTGTATGTGAGGCTGTGGTTGCGGCGCGGTCTCGCGTCGTGCTCCGCAGCTAGGACCGATTTTGGGTTCGAACAAGCGTTTGAATTGCATTTCGCATATGCGTTTCCTGCATGGCGCGGGCCTGGCCGATCTCCGTGGGAATCTGTGGAATTTTGGACTTTGCGAACCGGTTCGCTGTCAAAAATGACACACATCGCAGCTATTCAACTGCTTCGGGCTTGGCCAATGTTCACGTTTCGTGCTAGGAATCTCTTGATCTATCCACAGGAAGCATAGGCTTATCCACAACAGGCTGGGGAAATCACATGCGTATATTGGGAATCGATCCCGGACTGGTTCGGATTGGCTGGGGCGCGGTTGAGATTGAAGGGAACAGGATTTCCCATGTCGAGAACGGAAGCTGTGCGTCAAAGGGAGAGGATCTGGCGACGCGGCTGCTGAGTCTCTTTGAGCAGCTCACGGAGGTAACGAACAGGTTGCAGCCGGATTCAGCGGCCGTTGAGCAGACGTTCGTCAACAAGGACGGCGCGGTAACGCTGAAGCTGGGCCAGGCGCGTGCTGTCGCAATGCTGGTTCCGGCCATCGCAGGGCTTGAAGTCGGTGAATACGCGCCGAACACCGTAAAGAAAACTGTCGTCGGAGTAGGCCATGCGCAGAAACAGCAGGTGGAGCATATGGTGAAGATGCAGCTTCCAAGAGTCAGAATCGACGGACCTGATGCGGCGGATGCGCTGGCGATCGCGCTGTGCCATGCGCATCACATGCGCGCCGCGTCGAACCGTGCCGCGGCCTTGGCACGGGCAGCGGCATGATCGGACGGCTTTCGGGGCGAATAGACTATCGCGCGAGCGATCATGTGATGGTCGATGTTGGAGGCGTGGGTTATGTCGTTTACGTCTCGGAACGCACGCTTGCGGCACTGCCAGGCCCGGGAGAATCCGCCGTGCTCTACACTGATCTGCTGGTGCGCGAGGATCTGCTGCAGCTGTACGGGTTCGTTTCGCCGATAGAGAAGGAATGGCACAGGCTGTTGATGACAGTCCAGGGCGTCGGAGCAAAGGCGTCCGTGGCGATTTTGGGCACACTGGGCGCTGACGGAGTCAGCAGGGCGATTTCGATCGGTGACTGGACAGCCGTTAAAGCGGCCCCGGGAGTTGGGCCGAGAATCGCCCAAAGGGTGGTGAACGAACTGAAGGACAAGGCACCGACGTTGATGGCGCTTGGCGGCGCCATCGAGTCCGACGGCGGGCCACTGGTGGAAGCAGATGCAGATGGAGATGAAAACCAGTCGCAGACCCCAACATCAAGCCGCCGGAGTGGCAGTGCCGTGGCTCAGGCGGAGGCGCTGAGCGCACTCTCCAATCTCGGATACGGGCCCGGCGAGGCTGCACGGGCGGTGGCCGAGGCCGCTGGGGCGAATCCGGATGCGGAAACACCGCAGCTCATTCGGTCCGCCCTGCGTCTTCTGGCTCCGAGAGAATAGTCTTGGCTTACGATCCTGCACTTCGCCCGGAAAAACGGCCTGAGGATCTGGATCGGGCGCTGCGTCCCCCGACCCTGGATGAATTCATCGGGCAGGTGGAGGCAAGGTCGAACCTGCGTGTTTTCATCGAAAGCGCCAGAAAGCGCGGCGAGGCCATGGATCACACGCTGTTCCATGGACCGCCCGGACTCGGAAAAACGACGCTGGCGCAGATCATCGCGCGGGAACTGGGGGTTAGTTTTCGGATGACAAGCGGCCCGGTGCTGGCGAAGCCCGGCGATCTCGCCGCAATCCTAACGAACCTCGAACCCCGCGACGTGCTGTTCATCGACGAGATCCATCGGCTCGCGCCGGTTGTCGAGGAAGTTCTGTATCCCGCCCTGGAAGATTTTGAACTGGATCTCGTGATCGGCTCAGGACCCGCGGCCCGAACTGTGCGGATCGAACTGCAGCACTTTACTCTTGTTGGCGCCACAACGCGACTGGGCTTGCTGACCACCCCGCTTCGGGACCGGTTTGGCATTCCGATCAGGCTCCAGTTCTATTCGGTCGAGGAACTCAGCGAAATCGTCGCCCGCGGCGCTCGTCTGCTCGACGTGCCGTCAGAAGACGACGGCATCCGCGAGGTAGCAAAGCGCGCGCGCGGAACGCCCCGGATCGCTGGACGGCTTCTGCGCCGTGTCATGGATTTCGCCTTGGTCGAGGGTGACGGACGGCTGACCAGGACAATCGCGGACATGGCGCTCACACGGCTCGGGGTGGACGGACTCGGACTTGACGGCGCGGACATCCGCTATCTGCGGGTGATCGCCGAGAACTACGCCGGGGGGCCGGTCGGTGTTGAAACCATGGGTGCGGCGCTTAGCGAAAGCCGAGACGCCATTGAAGAAGTGATCGAACCCTTTCTCCTGCAGCAGGGCTTCATTCAGCGAACTCCGCGCGGCAGGATGCTTGCCGGCAAGGCATGGACGCATCTGGGACTCGAACCGCCCGGAAGTTCGGGCCAAGGTGATCTGTTCACAAAGTGAAGCGCGGCGTGCTCGTATGCGCCTGTTGCTTCCACAGGCTTTAGGTGAGTCTTCGCGCCGCGCCGGAGTTCCGGAAAGAATGCGCTTCATCGAACGGGTTCGAACATGATTCACAGCTTTGAAATCCGCGTCTACTACGAAGACACCGACTTAGCGGGCATTGTCTACTACGCAAACTACCTGAAGTTCATTGAGCGCGCGCGGACGGAATTCGTGCGCCAGCTGGGAATCGACCAGAATCGGTTGCGCACCGACCTGAAAGCGGTATTTGCCGTCCGCAAGGTTGAAGCGGAGTATCTCGAGCCGGCCCGTTTCGATGACGTGATTCAGGTACGGACTTCGCCCAGGTCTGTTTCGGGCGCCCGCATCGTACTTGGACAGGACATCTTCCGCCGCGAGACGCTCCTGTTCTGTTCGACTGTAACTCTGGCGATGCTGACCGAAGGCCGGCGGCCGATGCGGATTCCCGCAGAAATGCGGCGGAAGCTGCAGGCTGGATAGGGGCTTCCGGTCCGTTCGGGAAACTTTTGGCTTTGCGCGGCATCTGTGGCATTGTGTAGACAATCAAGAACCCGGAGATTGGGGCAGACAGGAAAGAGCAGGAGAAATGGAACCGGATTTCTCGATACTTGCGCTGTTCTGGCGCGCGTCCTTTGTCGTGCAGTGCGTGATGGTGGTTCTGCTGATCGCGTCGTTTCAGGCGTGGGCCATTATCGTCCAGAAGCTGTTTGTCTATGCCAGGGCCCGACGAAAGGCCTCGAAATTCGACGATAGGTTCTGGTCGGGCGAGCCGCTGGACGAACTCTATCGCCGACTCGGGGCGGAGCCGTCGGGATCGTCGGAAAGAATCTTCGCGGCGGGCATGCTTGAATGGCACCGCTCCCACAGGCCGAACGGGGAGGCGATTCGAGGGGCACAGGCCCGAATCGACCGCTCGATGGATGTTGCCATCGCCAAGGAGGCCGAAAGTCTGAACAAAGGATTGAGCTTTCTTGCTACGGTTGGCTCCACCGCACCGTTTGTCGGACTGTTCGGAACCGTCTGGGGGATTATGCGGGCATTTGTGGAAATCGCGCAGCAGCAGTCGACGAATCTCGCCGTCGTGGCGCCTGGGATCGCGGAAGCGCTCCTTGCAACCGGTCTCGGACTTCTGGCGGCGATTCCGGCAGTGATTTTCTATAACAAACTGTCAGCGGACAGTGATCGGATCGTAGCTGGCTACGAGTCGTTCGCGGATGAGTTCGCAACCATTCTCAGCCGACAGCTGGACAGCTGACCGATGGGCGCGAACGTCGTCAACGGGTCTGCGGACAGGCAGCGGCGGGGACGCAGTGGCCGTCGCCGGGGCCGTTACTCCTCTATGTCGGAGATCAACGTGACGCCGTTCGTCGACGTCATGCTGGTCCTGCTTATCATATTCATGGTGTCGGCGCCGCTCCTGACGGTGGGAGTGCCTGTGCAGCTTCCCGAGACGGCTGCTGAAGCGTTGCCGGTCGATGACGAGGAACCGCTGACGGTGACACTGACCGCAAGCCGCCAGATCATGATACAGGAAAGCGACACACCGCCTGGCGAACTGATCGGAAAGCTGCAGGCCATACTTGCCGAACGCGTGAGCGACCGGGTTTACCTGCGCGCCGACGGTTCGCTTCCCTATGAATACGTAATGCAGGTGATGGGTGCCCTGAATGCCGGAGGATTCCGCAATATCGGCCTTGTTACCGATACTGGCGGCCCCTCGCTGGAAGAGGAAGATGGATGATAGATGACGCACGTCCTGCGCAAACACGCATCGGCTGGCGCGCGTGTTTCGGTCGGTGCGGTTGGTGATCCTGCAGGCCGGAATCTGCGGTTGCCAACTCCCGTTCAGAATCGGAGATCTGCGGCTTGAACCGGGGAGCACTCATTTCGGGGGCCGGACATCTGGTTCTGCTGGTCGGTCTGATCGTCGGCGACTGGCTCAAGGACCGGATGGACTTCGACACGCCACCGCCCGAGGTAACTGACGTGCTGATCGTGTCTGAAAGGGAATACGCGGGCCTTGTCCTTCCCCAGATCCAGACTCCGGCGCTTCCCGACATTCCGGACACTCTGGTGCAGCAGTCCACCGATGATCCGGCACCCGCGCCAGAGCCAGCGGACGGCCCGGCAGAAGTTGAAGCGCCCGAGCCGATTGCATCGGAGGACGCGGGGCTGACTCCTGAAGCTCCTGAAGCTCCCGAAGCGCCTGACGCCTCTGATCCTCCTCCTTCGGAACTTGTGGATAACCTTTCGGTTGATCCCGACGTACCGGAACCGGCACCCTTGGTCCCAGAGGATATTCTGCCCCGGGACGAGGCTCCCACGCCGCAGGAAGCGCCGAGGATCGCACCGGTTCCCGTTCCTGAATCGCCGCCTAGCCCTGAATTCGCGGAGACTCCCGTTCCGCAGGTGTCGCCGGATTCCGATAGCCCTGACGTGGCGCTGGATCTGCCTGTCGCAGCTCCCGAAGAAGCGACAACGGAAATCGTGACCGAGGCGGAAACGCCTTCCTCTGCCCCGGCCGTATCCGCAATTCCCCGCGCCCGGCCGGTTCGAAAGGCAACTGAGGAGTCCGAACCGGAGGCTGAACCGGCGCCAACACCTGACTCCGCTCCTGTGGAGGAGCCGGATTCGGACCCGGATCCATCTCCGATCGATTTCAGTGCTGCGGTGGGGCAGGCGCTGGAGACAGCGGTTGACGACGCCGGCCAAGACACAAACCCGTCTCCGATCGCCAGAACCACGCTGTCTCCGAGCGAGATCGAAGGGTTGCGGGTGGCGGTGCAGAAGTGCTGGAATGTCGGGGCGGTCAGCACCGAAGCGCTCTCGGTCAAGGTGACAGTGGGTGTCTCGATGTCACGTGACGGGAAACCGCAGGATCCGCGCCTTCTGGGCTATTCCGGCGGGTCCGAAGCGGCGGCCAACCAAGCGTTCGATGTCGCACGCCGCGCGATTCTGAGATGCGGAATCGGCGGTTACGATCTGCCGGCCGACCGATACGACCAGTGGCGCGAGATTGAAATCACGTTTAATCCGGAGAAAATGAGGCTCAAATGACACGCGCTACCGCACAGGCCCTCGCTCTTGCTCTGTCTTTCCTGCTGCCCTGCCTGTCCCTGACAGCCGCTGCGCAGGAGCCGCTCAGGATCGAAATCACCGAAGGCGTGATCGAACCGCTTCCTTTTGCAGTGCCTCGGTTCATTGCCCAGAACCCGAGAGCGGCTGAACTGGCGGAGCAGATATCGGATGTCATTGCCGCCGACCTGGCGAACACAGGACTGTTCCGGCACATTCCGGCGGAAGCCCACATTTCGACGGTGACCAGCTTCGACAGCCCGGTCCAGTATTCCGATTGGAAAGCGATCAACGCGCAGGCGCTGATAACCGGCTCGGTCGGATTCGCCGGAAGCGGTCAGGTAACGGTTATGTTCCGCGTCTTCGATGTCTTTGCCGAACGCCCGCTGGGCCACGGGCTGCGGCTGTCAGCGTCACGTTCCAGCTGGCGGAGGCTGGCGCACAAGGTCGCAGACGAAGTCTACAGCAGAATCACCGGCGAAGGGGGATACTTCGACAGCCGTGTGGCATTCATCAGCGAGTCCGGCCCCAAGAACGCCCGCCGCAAAAGGGTTGCGGTTATGGATTACGACGGAGCGAGTGTTCGGTTCCTGACGGATGATTCGACCATTGTCCTCGCTCCGCGGTTTTCGCCGCAAGGCGACAGAGTGCTTTACACATCCTATGAAACCGGTCGCCCGGAGATATTCGTGATCGGAGAGACGGGCCGGAGGAAAAGCGCGCTCGGCAGGATGTCAGGAACAATGACATTCGCGCCCAGGTTCTCGCCCGATGGCTCCATGGTGGTCTTTTCCTTGAGTCAGGGCGGCAACACCGACATTTTCAGCATGTCAATGACGACCGGGCAGGCGACCCAGCTGACTTCCAACCCGGCGATCGAGACTGCCCCGAGCTATTCACCTGATGGCAAGCGGATAGTGTTTGAATCGGATCGCTCCGGCACGCAGCAGCTTTACATCATGTCCTCCAATGGTGGGGAAGCCACCCGGATCAGCTACGGCCCCGGTCGCTACGGAACGCCGGTCTGGTCACCGCGCGGCGATCTCATCGCGTTCACCAAGCAGCGCCGGGGAAGGTTTCACATTGGAGTGATGCGCACGGACGGTTCCGAGGAACGGCTGTTGACGGCGAGCTTTCTTGACGAAGGGCCAACCTGGTCGCCAAACGGGAGGGTGATCATGTTTACCAGGGAGAGTCAGGGCGCCACCGGCGCACCTGCACTCTATTCTGTCGATATATCCGGCCGAAATCTCCGTCGGGTGCCTGTCTCGGGCGCAGCTTCGGATCCCTCTTGGTCACCGCTCCGGAGATGAGTTACAACCAGTTCCAGATCTGCTATCAGAAACCCATGCGAGAATCAGGAAGATCCCTCCAATGACGCACCCTTTCAAAGCGCTTCTAATCGTTTCAGCCCTTGCGCTCGCCTCCTGCGCCAACACGGACAGATACGGACCCGGTTCCGGAGACCCGGATGGACTCGATGACACGAACGGCCTTGGGGAGTCGGAATTCATCGGCGATGCGGTCGCTCTCAGCGAAGAAGAGGCGGAGTTCATCAACGCGGTCGGTGACCGGGTTCTTTTCGACGTCGATCAGAGCACACTGGATTCCACAGCAAGGCAGATCTTGACCTCACAGGCTGACTGGCTGTTCCGGAACGCCGGCTACTCCGTGGTTATCCAAGGACACGCCGACGAGCGGGGCACTCAGGAATACAACCTCGCCCTAGGCGCACGCCGCGCCAGCGCCGTTCAGCAGTTCCTGATCGCTCAGGGCATCGCACCGAAACGCCTTGATATCGTGACCTATGGAAAGGAACGTCCCATTGAAATCTGCTCAGCCGAGTCCTGCTATTCCAGGAACCGCCGCGCCGTGACGGTCCTATTGGCCGGAACGAGCTAGTCAGCGATGCGACTCGCGACCCTCCTGACTGCATTCGCGCTTTGGCCGATCGGCCCGGCCGTCGCGCAGGACGGAACGCTGGCGGACATCCGGCAGGAACTGTCAGTCCTTTATGTCGAAATCCTGAAGCTGCAGCGGGAGCTCACCGCAACTGACGGTGAAGCGCCCGCGGTCGGCGGTGACGTGCTGCAGCGCGTCGACACAATCGAGAGCGAACTGCGGCGGCTGACTGCGAATACTGAACAGCTTGAATTCCGAATCTCCCGAATCGTCAGTGACGGAACCAACCGAATCGGCGATTTGGAATTCCGCCTGTGCGAACTCGAGACGGACTGTGACATTGCGTCTCTCGGGAGAACGACCTCGCTCGGAGGCGAGGCGCCAGCGCTTCCAGCCAGACAGGAGCCGCAGGACGGGCAACCGCAGATGGCCGTCGGAGAACAGGCTGACTTTGACCGCGCCAAGTCGGCACTTGACCGCGGCGAGTTCCCCGCCGCCGCGGATCTGTTCAGGGAATTCAACGAAAAGTACATCGGCAGCCCTCTGGCGGGAGAAGCGCACTTTCTGCGAGGTGAAGCCCTTTCCGGAGTTGGCGAGACGTCCTTGGCTGCGCGTGCCTATCTTGAGAGCTTCTCCGGATTCCCTGACGGACGCTATGCTGCCGACGCGCTGTTCCGGCTCGGCGAATCACTTGCTGAGCTTGGTCAGACCAGTGAAGCCTGCGTGACATTCAGCCAGATCAGGGTTCGCTTTCCCGACAGCCCGCATGTGGCGGAGGCCAATGCGGAATTCGTTCGCCTCGGCTGTTCGTGACCCTTGAGGCACGGGTATTCCGTCAGTTCGATGATCTGGCGGCGCTGATGGGCGCCAAGCCTGCGGTCGCCTGTTCCGGCGGCGGTGACAGCATTGCGCTTCTTCATCTTCTTGTGCGCTGGTCAAAGGGCAGGGCGGTATCGCCTCACCCGGTAACCGTTGACCATTCCCTTCGCGAAGGCAGCGCTGACGAGGCCAGCTTCGTAGGGACCGCCGCCGTGGACCTTGGCCTGCCCCACCAAACGCTGAAATGGTCCGGCTGGAACCGGAAAGGAAATCTTCAGGACTCCGCGCGACTTGCGCGTAGGTCGCTTATTGAATCCTGGGCAAGGGGTCGCGGCGTTACCTCGGTTCTCACCGGACATACTGCCGATGACCAGTCCGAGACCGTCCTGATGCGTCTCGCGCGCGGCTCGGGAGTCGATGGCCTCGCTGGCATTGAAAGGGATGCGGTTCATGGCCTTCGCTGGATCCGCCCTTTGCTCGGTGTTTCGCGTAGTGAGCTGCGCGGCTATCTGCTCGCAATGGATGTCTCGTGGATCGAGGATCCATCCAACGATGACGACCGATTTGATCGCGTGAGGGCTAGAAAACTGCTGGGAGCGCTTGCGGATCTAGGCCTCTCAGCCGAGCGCCTACAGGAAACAGCGCGGCACATGCAGGCAGCGAGGACAGTGCTTGAAGCTGCGATGGTTCGACTTGCCGAACAGGCCGTCGTTCAGGATGCCGGAGAACTGCTTGTTGACCGAACGGCATTCGAGGCTGCGGAGATCGAGACACGCTGCCGCCTTCTCTCCCGTGCGCTCATGTGGATATCCGGAAGCGCTTACCGCCCGCGGTTCGGGCCGCTTTCCGATCTGGCGGAATTCCGCAACGGAACGCTGCAGGGATGCCAGGTCATCGACGGTGACCCCATGTTCCGGATTGTTCGGGAGTACCAGGCAGTTCGATTCCTGACATGCGGAACCAGCGAAATCTGGGACGGACGCTGGTGTCTGGAGGGGCCTCATTCAAAAGATCTCGAGGTGCGCGCGCTCGGGCCGGACGGTCTGTTGCAGGTTCCTGACTGGCGAACTTGCGGGCGGCCGCGCACCTCGCTTCTTGCGACCCCCGCGATCTGGCAGGGAGACGTTCTGGTCGCCGCACCATTGGCGGGTCTTGAAAACGGATGGTGCGCCCTGCCAGCACCCTGCCGCACAGACTTTGTTGGGTCGTTGATGCCGCATTGAAGATTCCGGTTCATTCACTATTTTAGGCAGGTGATCCGCTTCGGGTCGTATGCTTCCGAGCGAGACAAGGGAGATTGCTTTGGTCAATTTGCGCAATATCGCCTTCTGGGTTGTACTTTTTCTCCTGGCGCTGGCATTGTTCAATCTGTTCAACGGGGGGCAGTCGGCGATGTCATCGCGCTCCGTAGGATTTTCGGATTTCATCAGCAGCGTCGAAAGCGGCCAGGTGTCGAGTGTTACTCTGGACGGCGAGCGGATCGTGTTCCGGGCGACAGACGGCAATGACTACGTGACCATCGTTCCGAATGGTACGGATGTCACAGACCGGCTGATCGACAATAACGTTGCCGTTACTGCCGAGCCGCAGGAGCAGTCCGGAATCATGTCGCTCGTCATCAGTTTCCTTCCGTTCCTTATCCTGATCGGTGTCTGGATCTATTTCATGAACCGCATGCAGGGCGGGGGCCGGGGCGGAGCGATGGGTTTCGGCAAATCGCGGGCCAAGCTGCTGACGGAGAAACACGGGCGAATTACGTTCGACGATGTCGCAGGCATCGACGAGGCGAAGGAAGAGCTTGAGGAAATCGTTGAGTTCCTCCGCAATCCGCAGAAGTTCTCGCGCCTCGGCGGCAAAATTCCGAAGGGCGCCCTGCTCGTCGGCCCGCCGGGAACCGGCAAGACGCTGCTGGCCCGGGCGATCGCAGGTGAGGCGGGGGTTCCGTTCTTTACGATTTCCGGTTCGGATTTCGTTGAGATGTTCGTTGGCGTAGGCGCGTCCCGGGTCCGCGACATGTTCGAGCAGGCCAAGAAGAACGCCCCGTGCATCATGTTCATTGATGAAATCGATGCTGTCGGCCGTTCACGCGGCGTCGGCTACGGCGGCGGAAATGACGAGCGCGAGCAGACGCTCAACCAGCTTCTGGTCGAAATGGACGGCTTCGAGGCAAACGAAGGGATCATCATCGTTGCCGCCACCAACCGCCCGGACGTGCTTGATCCGGCGCTGCTTCGTCCTGGACGGTTTGACCGCCAGGTCCAGGTTCCGAATCCGGACATCAAAGGTCGGGAGAAGATTCTTGGGGTCCATGCCCGGGAGGTTCCTCTCGGCCCTGACGTTGATCTGAGAATCATCGCGCGCGGAACGCCGGGATTTTCAGGCGCCGATCTCGCGAACCTCGTCAACGAAGCCGCCTTGATGGCGGCCCGTGTGGGCCGGCGGTTCGTCACGATGGAAGACTTCGAGAACGCCAAGGACAAGGTCATGATGGGGTCGGAACGTCGATCCATGGTCATGACCGAGGACGAAAAGAAGCTGACGGCCTATCATGAGGCGGGGCATGCCATAGTCGGACTCAGCGTGCCCCAGCATGATCCGATCCATAAGGCGACGATCATTCCCCGTGGCCGCGCGCTGGGCCTTGTGCTCAGCCTTCCCGAGCGTGACCAGCTGTCGGTTACCTTCACCAAGTACAAGTCCAAGATCGCCATGGCGATGGGCGGACGTGTTGCGGAGGAACTGATTTTCGGGGAGGAAAATGTCACATCAGGTGCTGCGTCGGACATCCAGCAGGTGACCAAGATCGCGCGAGCGATGGTCACGCAGTTCGGGTTTTCGGGCGAGTTGGGTTATGTTGACTACGCGAATGAGCAGCAGAGCTTTCTCGGCACATACAACACTCCCGCCAACGTCGCGCCTGATACTCAGGAGCGGATTGACGCTGAGGTCAAACGCATTGTCGACGAAGGTTACAGTGTCGCCAAGCGCATTCTTTCGGAGAAGATAAACGATCTGCATCGGCTGGCGGAGGGTCTTCTGGAATATGAAACCCTGACGGGCGATGAGATCACCAAAGTCATATCGGGTGACCCGTTGAACCGGGACGACGACGATGCCCCGTCGGCTTCGGGAAGGAAGCCGAGCGTTGCGGCGATTCCCAAGACCAGATCGAGAAGAAAACCTCAGGGAAGTGGAGTGGCACCCGAGCCCTCCGCCTGAAGAGGGTCTTGGACCTGCTCAGAAGACTGCACTTTTTTGATCGGACTCCTGCCGTTAGAGCGACTGGATGCCGGCTAAGCGTGGCCGACAGGAACGCATGGATGTGCGTATCCGAATGATTCACCAGGAATTGGGCTTGGTGCGATGAATTTTTCCCGCGTGAAGCAGGACTTCAGATCTATTCACTTTGAGTGCTGAGGCAGGCTGAAGTGAGAGCATCCTATTCATTGGCACCAGCGGTTGGAGCAATTGTTCACGAAAAGGGAAGTCCGCGCTCGAACGATTCCGAGATTCTGTAAAACTGTCGTTGATGCGCGCTGTGGGAATACCTATGGTAGATTGTCTGAAATTCTTCTACCGGAGCTGTGATGGGCCTCAATATCAAGAATTGCGAGACCTGTTCCCTTGCGACCGAGCTCGCGCAACTAACTGGCGAAACCAAAACGGGAGCGATCACCGTTGCGTTGAGAGAGCGTCTTGAAAGAGAGCGTCGCAGGCATAGCGTTGAAAGCCGCGCCCGCAACCTGAATGCGATCGCCGAACGCTGCGCGAAGCTCATGGGGCCGGGTCCGTCTGCGATCGAACACGGTGACTTGCTTTATGCTGACCAGGGGTTGCCAGAGTGATTGTCGACACTTCCGCATTGCTTGCGGTCCTCAATCGCGAACCCGATGCCGACCTCTTCCTTAAGGCGCTTCTTTCGGCGTCATCCTGCCGCATTTCGGTTGCCAACGCCTTGGAGGCATCGATCGTGACAGAGAGTCGTGGTGGGGCGGAAGCCGGGCGCGAACTCGATGAATTCCTGAAAGAAGCTGAAATCCACCCGTCGCCGGTTACGCAAGAGCATCTCGAGGTGGCGCGGCAGGCTTGGCGGACGTTTGGTAAGGGCAGGCATCCAGCGGCCCTTGATTTTGGCGATTGCTTTGCATACGCGCTCGCAAAAACAACCGGCGCGCCGCTGCTGTATAAAGGCAATGATTTCACGCTCACTGACATTCCATCGGCTCTTTTTCGGTCTTCGGAGTTCCGCGAAGCATGAGAAACAGCCAAGTTTCTTCGCGGTCGGGAACAGGCACCGGTCGAGAGAGCCTTGGGTCGGATTGATAGACGGTCACCCAGCGCATCGCTTGTTTCCCCGATCAATGGAAATGGGTGGGCTTGCCGTTCTTTGCCTGAGACCTGGATTACGTCAAACACGGCATTTAATGAATGAGAGAGAGCAATGGACCGAATTCATCATGCTTGTCTTGACCCATCTGTTTCTCTAGGTTAACCAGCACTGCGCTGCGCGGGCGTTGTGTAGTGGTAAGACCTTAGCCTTCCAAGCTAATGACGCGGGTTCGATTCCCGCCGCCCGCTCCAGAAACCGGTTCGAGTCTGATCGCTTCCCGTCGGCAGCCGAATTGCTGCGTGTTCCCGGAATCATCTTAAAGGACTTGATGGGGCTGCAGTTTTCGGCATAGACGCCCGTTCACGTCAGGAGCTTCAATTGCCGGGGCAGCGGCAAGGGGATGTCCGGAACGGAATGAGCGGGAAGGATATGACACAGGACAGCGATAGACACGAACTTCGCGCGAAATCCACGAGAGTCAGCGCGCTCAGCGGACTTGCACCTTTTCTATCACCCTACCGGGCAATGATCGTGGCCGCGGGTTTGGCGCTGGTCGTTACGGCTGGCCTGTCTCTTGCATTGCCATTGGCGGTGCGTCGGGTCGTGGATGGTTTCGAGACTTCAGCGGCGGGGCTTCTGGACCAATATTTCCTCTCCTTCCTTGGCATCGCCGGGCTTCTCTCGTTGGGAACCGGGCTCCGCTACTACCTTGTCACCCGCTTGGGCGAGCGAGTCGTTGCCGATATCCGCAAAGCGGTCTTTGACCGGATGGTCTCAATGTCGCCTGCCTTTTTCGAGAAGATCATGACTGGCGAGGTGCTGAGCCGAATCACCACCGACACGACGCTGATCCTGAGCGTGATCGGCTCATCCGTCTCGGTCGCGCTGCGCAATATCCTGATTTCTCTGGGCGGGCTTGTGCTTCTGTTTCTTACCTCGCCCAAACTCACAGGGATGGTGCTTCTGATCGTACCGTTGGTGATCGTGCCGATCATTGTTCTTGGTCGCCGTCTGCGCCGCCTGAGCCGCGAAAATCAGGACTGGGTCGCGACATCCTCCGGCAACGCGTCCGAAGCGCTTCTCAGCGTGAGTACAGTGCAGGCGTTCACCAACGAGGGAACGGTTCGGGAAACGTTTTCGGATGTTACTGAGCGTTCGTTCATGTCCGCCAAACAACGAATCCTGACGCGGGCGATGATGACCGTGATCGTCATCGCGTTGATCACTTCGGGTGTCGTGGTCGTTCTTTGGATAGGTGCCAGGGACGTGCGAACCGAACTGATGACGGTGGGAGAGCTCGTCCAGTTCGTGATTTATGCAGTAATGGTGTCAGGTGCCGCAGGGGCGCTGAGCGAGATCTGGGGCGAGCTTCAGCGGGCGGCGGGCGCCGCTGAACGGCTTGTGGAACTCCTTGGCGCCACTGACGGCGTGACCGATCCTGCAGTGCCGCTTCCGCTGCCCGACAGGACCAGACGCGAGCTCGTTTTCGACGATGTGACGTTTCGCTATCCAGCCCGACCTGGCATCGCAGCGCTGAACGGCGTGTCCATGCATATCTCGCCCGGGGAAACGGTCGCTTTGGTCGGGCCGTCCGGAGCGGGGAAATCGACTGTCTTCCATCTTCTCCTTCGGTTCTATGATCCGTCAAGTGGCGGAATCAGAATCGACGGCGTCGATCTTCGCGAAACGTCGCGGGCCGGATTCCGCAGAGCAATCGCCCTCGTGCCGCAGGATCCAGTGATTTTCGCGGCTTCAGCGCGCGAAAACATCCGATTCGGGCGACCGGGAGCTTCAGACAGAGACGTTGAGGCAGCTGCCGAGGCAGCTGCGGCACATGACTTCATCAGCAATCTGCCCGATGGATACGAAACCAATGTTGGTGAACGCGGAATCACACTGTCAGGCGGGCAGAGGCAGCGAATCGCCATAGCGAGGGCAATCCTTCGTGACGCGCCGATCCTGCTGCTCGACGAGGCGACCAGCGCTCTTGATGCGGAGAGTGAACGCCTTGTCAGGAATGCCGTCGATTCGCTTTCCAGGGATCGGACCACTCTCATTGTAGCGCATCGGCTTGCAACGGTGAAAAGGGCTGACCGCATTCTGGTATTCGACGAGGGACGAATCGTCGCTGAAGGAACGCATGAGAGTCTGGTAAAAAGGGATGGACTCTACACCAGGCTCGCGCGGCTGCAGTTTACCGAGGGAATGGCGGCAGAGTGATCACTGAAGGAATCCGCTCGGCCGCGGTTTCGGCGCGGCCTGTGCTCTGCTAGAGGTCACGGTGTCTGTAGAATCGAAATACGCATTTCGCGGAAGACTCTTTCGTAGCTGGATAGCCTCAATCCTGTTATGGTCAGGAGATCGGCGTCCAAGCCGGTGTTGTCCTAGTCGAAAGGATTGCCAATGACCTATGCAACTATCGCCGATCGCGATTCCGTCGAACAGGAGTGCCTTTGGGAAGACCGTGATGTTCCCGTAACGATATTCGAGCTCCTTAGCAGGACTGCCGATCTCCATGGGCCGCGTCAAGCCACCACGTTCCAGATGTTTTCGGGCGCAACCGATCCGGCTGACACGCTGACCTGGGCGGAGCTTCGTGACCGCACTGCGCAGGTCGCCAATCTGTTCCGGTCTCTCGGCGTGGGTGAGAAAGATGTGATCGCCTATGTCCTTCCAAACTGTACGGAAACGATCCTCACGTTTCTCGGCGGGCAGGTAGCGGGGGTCGTGAGCCCAATCAATCCGCTGCTTTCCCCGGACCAGATCGCAGCACTTCTAAGGGAAACCGGAGCCAAGGTCGTCGTGACACTGCGTGCCTTTCCCAAGACCGACGTAGCGCAGAAAGTGGCTGAGGCCGTTGCGGCGGCGCCGAATGTGGAAACGGTCTTGGAAATCGACCTTCTGCATTATCTCACCGGAATCAAGAAACTGATCGTGCCGCTGCTTCGGCCGAAACTGTCAGTGAGCCACAAGGCGAGGGTGCTGAGCTTTGCGGCGGAAGTCGAAGCTCAGCCAGCGGCGCTGGAATTCGATGACCGCAAAGCCGACCGCGTTGCCGCGCTCTTCCATACCGGTGGAACGACTGGCATGCCGAAACTTGTGCAGCACAGATATTCCGGAATTGTCTACAATTCCTGGATGTCGGCGCGGCTTCTGTTCACGGAAAAGGACGTTCAGCTTTGTCCGCTTCCCATGTTCCACGTATTCGCAGCGATCGTGTCGCTTGGCGCGTCCCTGAGTTCAGGTGCGCATATCGTTTTTCCGACACCGCAGGGATATCGCGGTGAAGGTGTGTTCGAGAACTTCTGGAAACTGGTTGAGCGCTACCGGGTGACGTTCATGATCACCGTGCCGACGGCGGTTTCGGTGCTTATGCAGCGAAGCGTTGACGCAGACATCTCGTCCCTGAAGCTCGCGTTCTGCGGATCCGCTCCGCTGCCTTTGGAGCTGTACCGGCGGTTCGAAGCGGCCGCAGGAGTAACGATCTGCGAAGGCTATGGACTGACCGAGGCGACGTGCCTGGTATCCTGCAATCCGCCCGACGGCGAAAAGAAGGTGGGCAGTGTCGGCATTCCGTTCCCCTACACCGACGTGAAGATCGTTCGCCACACCGAAGACGGGCACGCGGAGTGTGCAGTGGATGAGGCTGGCGAGATCTGCGTCTCCAACCCTGGTGTGATTGCTGGCGGCACCTATACCGACGCCGAGAAAAACAGCGATCTTTATGCCTTCGACAGGTACCTGAGAACCGGCGATCTGGGACGCGTGGATTCAGACGGCTATGTCTGGATCACAGGCCGCGCCAAAGACCTGATTATCCGTGGTGGCCACAACATAGATCCCGCTGTCATTGAGGAGGCGCTTGCGGGTCATGAAGCAGTGGCATTCGCAGGGGCGATTGGCCAACCCGACTCGCACGCCGGAGAGCTTCCCTGTGTCTACGTTGAACTCGTGGAAGGGGCGGTGGTTTCGGTGCAGGAGTTGATGGAGCATGTCCAGCAGAATGTCAGCGAACGCTCCGCGATTCCGAAACATCTGGAAGTCCTCGACGAGCTTCCGAAAACGGCAGTGGGAAAGGTATTCAAGCCGGACCTGCGCCGTCTCGCAATCACACGGGTCTACAGCGACACACTTAGGGAAGCGGGTCTCGCAGCCGAGGTGACCGAGGTGGTTGAGGACAGAAAACTTGGCCTTGTGGCGAAACTGTCCCGAACCGGTGAAGTGGATGATGAGGCGGTCGCCAAGTGCCTTGGCGAATTTACCCGACCTTGGCAATGGGCGTAGGCGCCTCCGAATTCGGATCCGAAGTTATGCTGTGGCAGCTCTGAACGCCGCCGCCGGAACGCTTGTTCGGATGCAGACCTCCCTTGGATCGGATCAGCCGGCCACAAGAGGTTCCCGTTCACCGGCGCGGATTACAGCAGGGTCGTTCGGTTTGCGTGCGAACACTTCCCGAACCCGGTCAGCGAAATGCTCGATCGGCAAGGTGTCGTATGCGGGGTCAAAGCTGGACTGGTCCCAGCGCTCGCAGAATTCGGCGCAATCATCGAAATATGGATGTCCGCGGTGGGCTTCGCGCTTTGCTGGGTCGGCGCCGACATGTCTGGCGTAATAGACGAGCTGGAAGTCGCCGTGTTTTTCGACCGTCCAGGAACACTGTTCCCGCACGAAGGGCCTGAGAACCGCAGCGGCGTATTCATCGTGGTTGTAAGGAGCGTAGATGTCGCCGATGTCATGCAGCAGCGCCGAGACCACCCAGTCCGTATCGGCGCCATCCCGTTCCGCGCGGGTTGCCGCCTGCAGTGAATGCCCAAGTCGCGTGACCTGGTAGCCTGAAAGGCTTTCGTCAAGCTCCACCAGAGCCTTCAGCAGCCTGTCAGCCGTTCCGGCGGCGTATTCAGTCTCGTGAACCGTGAGGAAGTCGTAATCCTCTCTGTCACCGTCCTTCATCTGCGTGAATTTCACCTGCTCCATCAATTGGCTCCCTTTTCAGTTCAGTGCCTCGGATGCACAAGTCCGAATTCGACGGTGTCAGGGTGCCGGTTCGGGACTGGCAACGCTTTGCTCCACCTTGTGTCAGCTGGCGATGGAGTAGATGTCCGACACGCCACCGCTGTTTGAGCCGCGCATCATCACCTTGGCCTGCGCGCGGCGGACTTCCTCGTAGAGCTTCAGCGAGTCCGGACCGAAGTACACCTCCGGTTCAGGGACATGCATGAAGTTGCCACATGTATCCGTGCCCCGCGCTGGCATTGCGTAATCCATGTCGCCAACTTCCTGGACAACGTCTGGACGGCAATAGCGCACGACCAGCGCTATCCTGCGGTCGTCCGATGTGTTCGGGCCCGAACCATGGATGGTCAGGCCATGGTGCAGCGACATCTGTCCAGGATGGATTTCGATTGCCACTTTGTCTTCGTCTGCTACGTCAACCCGGACTTCCTGACCTCGTGAGAGCAGGTTGTCGCTGTCGAACGTGTCTTCGTGCGGAAGGATCGGATTCTTGTGGCTCCCACGCACGAAATCCATGCAGCCCGAACCAGGAGTTGAGGGCGAGAACGCAATCCAGGCAGTGACCAGACCTTGAGTCGCGCCGATGCCCCAATAGGTGAGATCCTGATGCATCGAGACGATGTGCTTCGTACGGGGTTCCTTGATGAAGAACTCCGCGGCGTAGATCAGAATATCGGGCCCGAGAATGCCTTCGATTACATCAAGCACCCGATCGTCTTTCGCAATCCTCGCCGCAAGTGGCATCACCAGATGCGCGTTGACGCGTTTGTAGGTATTCAAAGGCAACGGCAGACCGTTATCCAGCCAATCTGACTCAATCGCTTCCAGTTCAGCCCTTGCGGACCGCCCTTCTTCAGGATCCAATGCCGGGATCGGGAACAGGAACCCTTCATCCCAGTACTGTTTTACCTGCTGCTGGTTCAGGTGACCTTCGGACAGTTGAATGCTCGGCAGCATCAATGGACTCCTCCTTGGTTGGGCCGACACTCATCCTGCGGTTTGACTATCGTCTTTGCTGAATCCGACGCTGAAGTTCGGATTCAGAATAGTTGATGCACGTTCCTGCCGGTGCTCGATCCCATTCTGCGAACTTGGTTGGGGAAGGAGCGGGCAGCGTTTGCCGCGGTGCCGTCAGGGAATCCGAGCGTCAGCCATCGTGGCTTGGTTCGGCTGGTCGGGATTTCATCCTGAGCGGTTTTGGTTGGCGGTGGGCCTTGAGACCGCCTTAAGAATCATGCAGGTCGTTGATCCCGTCGCGTATAGTCTGTTGTCCTCGACGCCGCGGATCTCCCCGTCGGCGATCCCCGTGGACCGGCCTGCATGCTGAACTCGGCCAGAGGCTACAATTTCCATTTCCAGTGGGATCGGGCGGATGATGTTCACCCGATATTCCAGCGTCGTGTACATCGCTCCCTTCGGAACCTTGGTCATCACGGCACAGGCCATCGCGCTGTCCAACAGCGTTCCATACCATCCGCCGTGAACCGTTCCCATTGGGTTCAGGCTATCGAAGGCAGGGGTGCCTCGGAACGTCACGGAGCCGTCTTCTACCGTGTCGAGGCGGTAGTTCATGGGTTCCGCGATCGGTGGCCCCGCGACTCGTCCGTTGAGGACCGCAAGCATGAAGTCGAGGCCCGACATAGAAAGGATCACGTCGGTGCCGGGCATCTGGTCTGGGGATCTGGCATTGAACGGAGGCATCGCGCCTAGGTCCATTGTTTGCTCTGCAACGTCAATCAGGTTTTCGGCGGTGGAACGAACCGTTCGCTCTCGGAGGTGGCCATGCGTCGGAACTACATTCGGTCGGAGAGAATCCGAAACAACATGTTCAGTGCACGTGGGTAGCGGTCGTTTCGGGTTAGTGGACAGATGTCAGTCCCTGATACGCGTGACTCCGGGAGGGATTGAGCGGCATCCACGTTCCGGATGCATCCCGTTTTGATCTGGAATCCGGACTCCGCGCCGAATTCCGTTCGGTTCCCAAATTCTTCCCAGCCGGTGACAGCCCCAACGCGTGGATCACTTCCCTGGTCAGATTCGGCCGGTTCAGCGTGTAGAAATGCAGGTGCTCGACTCCTCCGTCGATGAGTTCGCTGCAGAGCTCGGTGCAGACCGAAATCGCCAGAATGTCATGTCGGCCGTTGCCGTCGCGCAGGGCAGTCCTGAAGGCGCTGTCCAGCCAGTCGGGAATATGCGCTCCGCATCGCCGAGCGAAACCGCGCGTCGTTTCCCAATTCTGGATGGGAAGGATCCCGGGAATGATCGGCGCATCGATTCCGGCCCGCTGGCAGGTGTCGCGAAACCTGAAATAAGTCTCGGCCTCGAAGAAGAACTGTGTGATGGCGGACCCGGCGCCAGCGTCCAGCTTGCGCTTCAGCCAGTCCACGTCGGCGCCGGCATAGGCTGCGTCAGGATGCGGATCGGGATACGCGCTGACGCGGATTCGCAGGCCGGGAATGTCCGCAAGCGCAGAAACCAGTTCACAGGTGTTCCTGAACCCTCCCGGTTGGGGAAGGAACCTGTCCTGGTCTTTCGGAGGGTCGCCACGCAGCGCCAGAATCTCGCGGACTCCCGCATCGGCCAGATTTCGTGCTGTTGACAGAATCCGCTCACGCGGTGCGCCAACGCAGGTCAGGTGGGCCGCTACAGTCAGCCCGTGATCCGCCTGGATTTCCTTCGCGGTCTCGAGGGTCAGGGCTCGGGTCGTTCCGCCCGCGCCGTAGGTAACCGAAACGAACTCGGGCCCGAACGGCGCAAGCTCGTCAACGGTGTTCCGGAGCCGGGCCTCGGCCGCCGGGTTCGCTGGCGGAAAGAACTCGAAAGAAAGACGTTGCTTGGGCATGGGATCTCCTTGCGGGTTAGCCTCTTGTGCCAGACGGATTTTTGTGAAACAAATTCATATTGTTCAGAAAGGTTATGAGAGCCGTTCAAGTGCATCTTGAATTCCGCCATCTGCGGACCATAAAGGCGATCCATGAATCCGGCGGCATGGCCCGGGCGGCGGAGGTGCTGAACATCACCCAGTCGGCGCTGAGTCACCAAGTGAAAGGGCTCGAGGACCAGGCAGGCGTTGAGCTGTTCGTCAGGCGAACAAAGCCGCTTCGACTCAGTTCAGCCGGGATGAGGCTTTTGGAACTGGCGGAGCGGGTGCTTCCCGAGGTCGATGCCCTGGCTGAGGATTTCCGCAGTTTGAGGGCTGGAAGAAAGGGCCGTCTGCACATCGCAATTGAATGCCATGCCTGCTTTGAATGGCTTTTTCCGGTTCTGGAACTGTTCCGAAAGGCTTGGCCGGAGGTCGATGTCGACATCCGTCCCGGGCTTGCCTTCGACGCGCTCCCGGCCCTTCAGCGGGAGGAGGTGGATCTGGTTGTCTCCTCGGATCCCGAAGATCTCGACGGCGTGGACTTCACGGCGCTGTTTGATTACGAGCCGGTTTTCGTTGCTTCGACCCACCACCCACTGGCGGCACGGGAATTTGTCGAGGCCGAGGACTTCCGCGGAGAGCTGTTGATTACCTACCCGGTCGAGCGCTCGCGTCTTGACGTGTTCAGCCAGCTTCTTACGCCCGCGAAAGTTGAACCGCGCGCTGTCAGGCAGGTGGAACTGACCTCGGTCATACTGCTGCTTGTGGCTTCGAACCGGGGCGTTGCGGTTCTGCCTGACTGGGTGGTGCGCGAAGTCCGCTACCATTCGGATTACGTGACGCGGCCGCTGACCGCGAAAGGGCTGACCCGGCGCCTCTTCGCAGCCACGCGGGATGTGGACACGATCAAGCCATTCATGGCGCATCTGCTGCGGCTTGCGCGCACCGAGCCGCTGAAACTGCAGCGTACCTGACGCAGCCCTCGGTTCGGTCAGGTCGTGAACCTGATGGAGTCCTCGACTGCCTTCAGGAATGACTTTGCTGACGAACTGGCGGAAAACAGCAGGAAACTCTCGTCGCCGTCCCGCAGGACCATCGCTCCAATATGTTCCATTGTCGTGCGGGTTACGTTTCCGATCTGGAACGCTCTTTCATGCAGATCAATGGGACAGAGCCGGCTCAGCGCCTCGCGAGTTCCGGCACCGGAAACCGACAGAATCACCCAACCATCGGTCTGGCTGGTTGTATAGCAGGCTCCCTCCAAGGCAGCCCTTACGCCGGGCTCCGCCAGCGGTGCGTCATTCTCGAATACCAGCATCATCTGGTCGGTACCCATCCACACCAGGCGATGGGTTCCGTTCGTCACAGAGTTACCCGGCTCGGGCAGATCCAGCCCAAACGCAGAGTCAATTGCCCGTTCGGCTTCCGCTTCCTGCCCGCGTGGCAATGCCAGCGACACAAGAGCCAGTTCCGCTCGTTCCCGCAGGCGAACCCCGCCGATGGATCGGTCATACCCGCCCAGAATGGCGGCTCGGGTCAGTTCAGCCACGCTGGCGTTCTCCATCTGGATCGAAGTGGTGGGGCGAGACGACTTCGACTTTCGTGTCCCTGCCACGTACCGGATCGTACGCGCGGATTATGTCTCCGATTCTGCCTTGGCCCCGCTTAAGGAAGCCAAGTCCGATGTGGTGGCCCAGACCTGGTGAGTAGGCAACGGAGGTCATGTATCCCTGATCGGAGTCAAGGTCGGGGGAGCCGTCTTCCAGTTCCACGAAGTGCGCACCGGCGTTCAGCTGTGCGGATCGGTCAACAGGACGGAATCCCATCAGGCGCAGACTTTCCTCTGAATTCAGTTCCAGTCGCCGACTGAGTGCTGATCCAACGGAATCCTTCTTCCGGGACACCATGTTGCCCAAGCCAAGATTGACGGCGGTGGTCTGGCCGTTCAGCTCGTTTCCCGCTGCATGGCCCTTTTCGATCCTCATGACGCCCAGCGCTTCCGTTCCGTAAGGCACTGCGCCGAACTCCTTACCTGCTTCCAGGAGCGCTCGGATCATTGCATCGCCAAAGCGCACGGGAACGGCGATCTCATAGGCGAGTTCGCCGGAGAACGATATCCGGAACAGCCGTGCAGGCGTGCCGCCAAACACGGTGCACTCGGTGCATGCCATGAAGGGAAAGGCGTCATTGGAAAGATCGCGGCCATCCACGGCCTTCTGCATCAGGGCGCGTGACTCCGGGCCTGCGACGGCGAATGTCGCCCAGGCGTCTGTCGTCGAGATCAAATGCACATCCAGGTCCGGCCACAGGCATTGCCGCGCGAATTCCATGTTGCGAAACACAGTGACTGCATTGGCCGTGGTCGTGGTCATCACGAAATGCGTCTCGCTGAACCTTGCGGAAACTCCGTCGTCGTAACAGATTCCGTCCTCGCGCAGCATCAGCCCGTAGCGCGCCTTGCCGACGGGCAGGCTGGCGATGGAGTTTGCGTAAATCCTGTCGAGGAATTCGGCGGAGTCGCGGCCTTGGACATCGATTTTTCCCAGCGTTGACACATCGCAGATTCCCACTGTCGAGCGGGTCTGTTCCACTTCGCGGTCGACGCTGTCGCGCCAGCCAAGCTCACCTGGACGCGGGAACCATTGCGCGCGCAGCCACATTCCGACTTCCACGAATTCCGCTCCCTGTTCGACGGCCCAAGCGTGGCTGGGAGTGAGTCGGGTCGGACGGAACTCCTGGCCTCGTGACCGGCCTGCAAGCGCTCCGATCGGAACAGGTGTGTATGGCGGGCGGAACGTGGTGACGCCGATCTTCTCCATACCCGTTCCGAGCGCTTCGGCGAGTACCGCCGCTCCTAGCGTTCCGGAGGTCCGCCCTTGGTCTGTGGCCATGCCAAGCGTCGTGTACCGCTTGAGATGCTCGACCTGTCCGAAGCCTTCCTGGGCGCTCTGACGGATGTCCTTGCAAGTGACGTCATTCTGCAGATCCACCCAGGCAAGCCTGGATCCCTTGACCTCCCAGAAAGCGCTGACATCAAAGGACTCATCCTCGGCTACAGGTGCCTTGGCTTTGACTGGAGCGAATCCAAGATCCCTAGCAGCGGCATTTGCTGCGTCGTGACCTTGTGCGAGTGCGGCCGAAAGCGTCATTTCGCCTTGGGCGGCTCCCGCCACTGACATGCCGGGAGGGATCTCGCTGCCTGGCACAAACGCGGCGATATCTTCCCGCCACACCGGCCTTCCATGTTGATGGCAGGCCAGATGGATATTGGGTGACCATCCTCCTGAGACGGCAAGGCAGTCCGCATCGATACGTCTGCCGCCATTCAGGACCACCGACGTCAGTCCGCCGCGCCCGAATGTATTGACGACCGCTTCGCCGCGCCGCGTGTCAACGCCCGAGGCAACCTCAACGCCGCATGACCGGAGATCCTCTGCGGTACGCTGCCCGCCGTCGTTGTTGGCAAATACCACGGCTCTGCGGCCTGGAGCGACGCCGAATCGGTTGACATAGCAGCGAACGGCACCGGCGAGCATTACGCCTGGCCTGTCATTCATCGGAAAAGCGATGGAACGTTCCGTCGCTCCGGCGCACAGCAGGGTACGGCGGGCGTGGATGCGCCAAACCACCATACGTGGAGATTCGCCAGCGTTTTGCGGGTAATCCTTCCTGCGTTCAAGAGCGCCGTGGATTCCGTGATCGAAGGCCCCGAACACAGTGGTGCGGGACATTCGTCTCACATTGTCCATCGACCCAAGTTCAGCCCATGCTTTGGCAGACCAGTCGTGCCCGGCCATTTCGTCGATCTCATGGGTCTCGGCGTTCAGCCGACCGCCGGGCAGGAAATCTTCATCGGCAATGATAACCCGCGCTCCAGCGCGGCCCGCGGCCAGTGCGCCTGCAAGACCGGCAGGGCCGGCGCCGATTACCAGAAGGTCGCAGTGAAGATGGCCACGGTCGTAAATGTCCGGATCAGGTTCAGGCGAGAGTTTCCCAAGCCCCGCTGAGGCGCGGATCAATGGTTCGTAGAGTCTTTCCCAGAATGCCTTCGGCCACATGAAGGTTTTGTAATAGAAGCCGGCTCCAAGGAACGGGGCGAGCAGGCCGTTCAACGCCCAGAGGTCGAAACCAAGAGGGCCAAGGTGATTCTGGCTTGTGGCCTCCAGACCGTCATGCAGTTCCGCGGTGGTTGCGCGGATGTTGGGCTCCCAGCTTCCACTGCTGCGGATCCGCATAAGCGCGTTCGGCTCCTCGGATCCTGCCGAAAAAACTCCCCGTGGACGATGCAGTTTGAACGATCGTCCTACTATCCGCTGGCCGTTCGCGAGAAGCGCAGAGGCTAGGGTGTCGCCCTCATACCCATTCATTCGTCGGCCGTTGAACGAAAAGCGGAGGCTGCGCGTACGGTCAACGAGACCGCCTGGAACTCGGAATGGACCGTTCATCTCGACCTGCCGCGGGCCCGGGCCACCTCGCTGGCCAGCTCAACGTCGGCGATTTCGTGGGTCGCCGTATTCCGAGTGACCACGAGCCAGGACCGATCGCCATGCTCATGGTACCAAAGCTCACGATGAAGGTCGGCCGGATTGTCACGCATATGGAGGTATTCGTGGAACTCCTCGATGCCTGCTGTTCTTCCGTCCGGCCGGTCGATGAGACGGGCGTCTCCAAGATAGACGAACTCAGCGGCGTCCCGGAGGCCAAGCAGCGGATGGTTGATCAGCATATTCAGGCTTCCCTAATGCAGGTTGGGCTGGGCGCCCTGACCCTTCTCGTCAATCGGGGCACCGCGCAGGAACCGGTCAATTCGGTATTCCTTCGCAACTTCATGCGGGCGGTCGGTGGCCAATAGATGTGCGTAACAGTATCCGGAGGCGGGGGTCGCCTTGAATCCTCCGTAGCACCATCCGGCGTTCAGGTAGAGGCCGTCGATGTGCGTCCGATCGATGAAGGGAGAGCCGTCCATCGACATGTCAACCACACCGCCCCACATGCGAAGAAGGCGCGCCCGCCCGATCATCGGCATGACAGCCATTCCGCCTTCGCAGACATCCTCGACTGTGGGAAGGTTTCCGCGTTGGGCATAGCTGTTGTAACCGTCGATGTCGCCTCCGAACACGAGTCCGCCCTTGTCCGACTGGCTTACGTAGAAGTGTCCCGCGCCAAACGTTATCACGCCGGGCAGCACCGGTTTCAGGCCTTCACTGACGAAGGCCTGAAGGACGTGGCTTTCGATTGGAAGGCGCATTCCCGCCAGCGCCGCCACTCGCCCTGAGGAACCTGCCGCACACATTGCGACCTTGTTTGCGAGGATCGGGCCTCGGTTGGTCTGCACACCTGTACAGATGCCGTTTTCGATGTCGATGCCTGTGACTTCGCAGTTCTGAATGACGTCGACGCCCAGTCGGTCGGCACCCCGCGCATATCCCCACGCGACGGCGTCATGCCTGGCCGTCCCTCCGCGCTTCTGGATGAGACCTCCCTGAATCGGAAAACGGGCATTGTCGTAGTTGAGCCATGGGCAGAGCCGACGAAGCTCCTTGACATCCAGGAGTTCCGCATCCGCCCCTGACATCAGCATCGCGTTCGCACGCCGCGCGAAAGCGTCCCTTTGGGAATCGCTGTGAAACAGGTTGAGGACAGAGCGCTGGCTGACCATAGCGTTGTAGTTTAGTTCCTGCTCAAGGTTCTCCCAGAGTTTCATTGAGAATTCGTAAAACGGCTGGTTGCCGGGC
This sequence comes from Rhodobacter sp., assembly GCA_022824145.1. GTDB lineage: Bacteria > Pseudomonadota > Alphaproteobacteria > Rhodobacterales > Rhodobacteraceae > JAPOUP01. Next base: position 29,359 of record JAJEAY010000096.1, read on the forward strand.
AGGAGGTAGTTGGAGCGGATGATGGTTGTGTTGCGCCCGACATTCCCGGAGCCGAGCCAGCCCTTTTCCAGAACCGCGACGTCGGTGACGCCGAACTCCTTGGCAAGGTAGTAGGCTGTCGCTAGGCCGTGCCCGCCGCCACCGATTATTACAGTATCGTAGCGGGATTTTGGCGCGGCATCGCGCCAGACCGGTTTCCAGCCTTTGTTTCCGGCGATGCCCTCCCGGAATATCCTGAATGCGGAGTAGCCCAAGCGGAAGTTCCTCTATTCAACTCAATCCTCATGCCGGTTGAACCGCCCACTGGGCTTTCCCTTAACGGACAGGTAATGTTCCAGAATGGCCATAAAATCATCAGACCTGCCTTCCTGCGTGGGAGTGTTGCCGATTCCCGGATTCGCCCTGATGTCTTACGCATGTGTGGTGGAGCCGTTTCGGGCGGCGAATCTGCTGAGCGGGCAGGAGCTCTACCGGCTTGTTCACTTCTCCACTGACGGGGCGGTCAGGAGTTCCGGCTCCGCGGTGGTGGAAGCGACGGTAAGGGTAGGTGAAATGCCTTCGCTCGACTGTCTTTTTGTAGTCGCGGGCGGTGAGCCGGAGTTGTTCGACGATCCGAATGTGTTCGGGTGGCTTGGGCGGATGGCCCGGCGTGGAACGGTATTGGGAGGGGTTTCGGGCGGACCGGTGATCCTGGCAAAGGCGGGATTGATGGCTGGCCGGCGCATGACCGTTCATTGGGAGCATGTCCGGGCGCTGGAAGAGGCGTCACCAGGCCTTCTGCTAGAGCGGTCGCTCTATGTGGTTGACCGAGACCGGGTGACATGCGCCGGTGGAACCGCTCCCCTTGACCTGATGCATGCGCTTATCGCTGCGGACCAAGGATCGGCTTTTGCCCGCCGGGTCAGCGACTGGTTTCTCCATACGGATGTCCGTCCGTCCGGGGGGCCGCAGCGAGGTGGTCTTGCGGAGCGGTTGGGAACGGCGTCCGCACCGGTTCTTGCCGCGGTGGAGGCCATGGAGACCCATGTGGCCGACCCGCTGGCTCTTGGGGATCTCGCGGCAATCGCCGGTGTTTCGGCGCGCCAGCTCAACCGTCTGTTCCGTGACCGGCTTGGTGTATCTGCGATGTCCTATTACCGTGACTTAAGGTTGAACGTAGCCGAACGGCTTGTAAGGACGTCTCCGCTAACCCTGACCGAAGTTGCCTTGGCTACCGGATTCGCGAACTCCTCGCATTTCTCGGTGCGCTAC
>JAJEAY010000145.1 GCA_022824145.1 Rhodobacter sp.
GGACGCCGGAATGTTCCTCGCCGCGTTGACGTCGGCGCTGGCCGCATGGCCGCAGGCCGCGCAGATGAACTCCGCCTGAGATCCGCGGCTCGCGGCGTCCGCCGCCCGGCACTCATGGCATGTCTGCGATGTACAGGCCGCGGGAACGTGGATGACGTTGGCCGCCCTGTATTCCAGCGTCGCGGCTAAGGCCGTCCAGCCAGTCCCGGCTATCGCCCGGTTCAGGCCGGCCTTCGCCGCAACGTTCCTGCCCGGACTTTCAACCGTTCACTTGGCCCAGCGGGTCATGCCACTGACATCGAGGCGCTCCGGAACGACCGTTCCGGCCCTACCGGCTATCCTGCGGCTCACCCGGTGATGCCAGTTACGGCGGCCTGCACGGCGTAACAGACAATGGCGAACCATTTCCCGTCGCTCCTGCGTTTCAGCACCGCCGAAACCGTCCGGCCGTCAGGATACGGGTTCCCGCCCCTGCGCTGTATCCTCAGTGCGCCGAACGAGAGAATGCGCAGCGTTCCGTCGCGCACCTTCACGCGGGATATGATGGAAACTCTGCAGAAGAAGCGCCTACCCCGGAATTTCGGGAAGCCCGGCGCGCTGCCTGCCTTCGCCCGCCGGAAGAACGCCCTGAACGCCTCGTCAAGCCTTTTCAGCGTGCCCCGCTGGATGGCCAGGGGCATGCCGCCATTCCGGGGATGTCACGGCGGCATTCCGTCAGAGCCCTGCACTGGTCGAAATAAGTCAGGCTTTTCCCGGTCCTGCGATGGCAGCCGATGCGCTCCTCCAAGGCTGCGTTGTACAGCTGCCGCTGGTCTTCAGGGATGGCCTTAAGCCGCCGCCAAACCGCGCGCCTCTGCGGCAGGAGCCGTTCGGGCACCTTCCCCGCATCGGACGGTCTTCATGGCCGTCTCCCTCACGGCTGCGCAGGATGCGCCCGGGGAGCCGGCAGGCTTCCTGCCGCGAATCAGTCTGACAACCGTCGAACGGCATGTGCCGGAAGCGGACGCGGGATCAATCGACGCGCATCCGCACCGGCAGTCCCTGTGATCCGTGTAATCAGTACCGAGGCGGGCTGATGGTTAGCCAGGTATACAATTCCCGAATATTTCCGGCGCGCGCGCTGATTCGGCTGCGTTCCGGCTGGCGGTGCGCCCAAGTAACAGCAATTCCACCGCTGGAAACTCTGTCCCTGATGTCGACGGACAGATGGACTTCCGTTCACCGAACGGCCGGAAACTCGTTGCATGGCCGCTGTTCGAACACTTCGCCGGATTTCGGATCAGTCCGCCTGACCAGCAAACTTCCAGCCTGACCGGACACCCGTAGCCATCAGATGGTCCAGGTGCGAACCCTTGCGGTTTCGGCGATGCCCTAGCCAGCAACCCGCAGCACGATCTTTCCAATGTGTTCGGAGCTTTCCATTCGCATATGCGCCTTTGCGGCATCGCTCAGCTGAAACTCGCTGTCCATTACCGGCGAAATGCGGCCTGACTCCAGATACGGCCAGACATTTTCGCGTAGTCCCGCCGCAATCCGCGCCTTTGCGAGATCGCTTTGCGGGCGCAGTGTCGAGCCAGTGATCGTGAGTCGACGCACCATCACCTGAGCGAAGTTCACTTCGGCCTTCGGTCCCTGCAGAAACGCGATCTGCACCAGTCGGCCTTCATCGGCCAATGCCTTGATGTTACGTGGGATGTAATCCCCGCCCACCATATCGAGAATCAGGTTCGCGCCACCCTCCGCTCGCATAATGCCGACAAAGTCTTCTTCCCTATAGTTGATCGCCCGTTCGGCGCCGAGATCCGCGCAGGCCTCGCATTTTTTCACCGACCCTGCCGTCGCGAACACCCGGGCACCGAAGACATTCGCCAGCTGGATCGCTGTCGTTCCTATTCCTGACGAACCTCCATGCACCAGAAACCGCTCTCCAGCTGCGAGCCCGCCGCGCATGAATACGTTGGTCCAGACCGTAAAGAAGGTCTCCGGAAGGCAGGCGGCTTCCTTCATGCCCATTCCTGCAGGAACCGGAAGGGCATGGGCAGCGGGCGTCACGGCGTATTCAGCGTAGCCGCCGCCCGGAAGGAGAGCGCAGACCCGATCGCCTTCCCTCCATTCCGTTACCCCAGGGCCGACAGCAGCGACCTCTCCGGAAGCCTCCAGGCCCGGAAGGTCTGATGCGCCTGGCGGCGGCGCATAGTTACCCGATCTCTGCAGCGCATCAGGCCTGTTCACGCCTGCGAAGGCCACTTTGATCAGGATCTGCCCATGCCCCGGAACTGGCATCTGGCGGGTTGCGGGGAGTAGAACCTCGGGCCCACCGGGTTCTGAAATCTCGACTACGCGCATCGAAAGCTCCGTTTCATAAATTTTGGGTTCCGCTCCGTATCAGGGACGTTCCTTCGCGAAAACCCCAACCCATCCCGTTCGACCTGCATCGCCTCCGGCCCATGCCGGGCTGATGGAAACGGTTGGCCTTCGACCCGGACATCCCGGCTGCCGGTATCTGGGCCAGCGGCCCAAAATCTGTCGGAGACCTCCATTCGATTGAGTTCGCCGCTCCATGTCCTGTCGCCATGCATGGACACAAACGCCTCAGACGTCGGCGCTCACAGCAAACCGTTGATCTGGAATTCCGGCGAAACGAACACACCGGACTTGGAGTTGGGCGATTCCGTCCGAGCCGTGTCTCAGCAACCGGGCAGGTTGAAACGCCTTTCCTTGGATGGAGCCTTGACCTTCGAGGACAATGCATCGGCAGCGGCAGCCAGACCCCTCGTCCATTGATTTTCGCGAAACAGTCCCTTGAATCTCTCGAATTCCATAACGTCATCGATGCGCCGGTCGAGGAAGGCCCATGTTTCCCGGCTGTCGGGACTTTCATCGCCAAGCCAGTAAAGAACAGCCGCTGAATGGACTCCGGAGAGAATCGCCCTTTTCGTATACCAGTTCAGGTCGTCTGACGTATCGCCGATCGCCGTCCAGATCGCATCTGCTGTGTCCCAGATCAGACGCCCGCCGGTGACAGCGTTCGGAGGAAGGGCAAAAAGCGCCGAACTGCGGCGCACGATTTCCCTGTCGGAGTCCGCTTCGATCCGGGTCCGAACGGCAAATGCGATTCGGTCGCGGACACGCATCCCGGACAGATCCTGCGCTGCAAGCATTTCGCGCATGACCCTGTCTCCGCGTCGATGATGGGCCACGGCGAGATCAAGCGGACCACGTCCACAGATCCGACATGCCTCCTTGACCCCGACTTCCGAATCAAGCGCTGCCGCACGGAAAGAGGAATGCGACCAGCCATCAAACCGGACATGCTTCAGAGCTGCGTCAAGCAGTCTATCCATCACAGTTTCGGGCGATGTTGATTCACGGTCCATGTTAAGAGCACAATATGGGCAATTCAGGTGGTGGACAAGGGAAGAAACGCTTGATACAAAGCTGTCTCCATCACTGAATGCAACTCCAACCCGGAAAGGTGGTGACAGCCACATGCAGGTCAGCGTTCGCGACAACAATGTCGATCAGGCGCTCCGCGCCCTTAAGAAGAAAATGCAACGTGAGGGCGTGTTCCGCGAAATGAAGCTTCGGCAGCATTTCGAAAAGCCCAGCGAACGACGCGCGCGCGAAAGGGCCGAGGCAATTCGCCGTGCCCGAAAGATCGCTCGCAAGAAGGCCCAGCGCGAAGGGCTGCTCTAAGCGCTGCCAGTCGCTTGGACAGGAAGATTGCGGACGCCCCTTGGCAATGCCTAGGGGCGCTCCGGATGTTTTTTCGCTCCCACCCCGAACTGCACAGCCCGACCGTTGCCGGCAACGGGACTTCCGCCTGTTGAATCACACTGGCAGCGCAGTTGTCCTGAACACCGTCCGCAGCGAAAACGACGAGTGCATCTGCGCGACACCCGGCAGGCGCGCAAGGTAACGGCGGTGGATGCGGGCAAAGTCGTCTGTGTCCCGAGCCGTCAGTTTCAGAAGATAGTCCGCTGTTCCCGCCATGAGGTGGCATTCCTGAAGAGCCGGAATCAGGGCCACTTCACGCTCGAAAGCGTCCAGCGCCTCTTCGGTCTGTCCGCTGAGCGTGATTTCGACAAAGACGGTCGAAGGCCGGTCAAGCATCACGGGATCAAGCAGCGCGACATACCCGGAGATCACACCCTCGGCCTCAAGCCGCTTCACCCGTCTGTGGCACGCGGACGGCGAGAGATGCACCCTCTCCGAAAGATCGGCATTCGAAACCCTGCCTGATTCCTGCAGTACCGCCAGGATACGGCGATCGATTCCATCCAGATCGATCATTGCGCAATTTTCTCCCAAAAAATCATGAATCCATCGCTGATTCTATCAACTTCATTGCTGCTGACTACTGAAAATTCCAAAGAAATTGCGCGGGATCTGCTCCATATTCCTCCCATCAGAACGGGAGGGTTCCATGAAGATCGGATGTCCGACGGAAATCAAACCTCAGGAGTTCCGCGTTGGCTTGACACCAAGCGCGGCAGGCGAAGTGGTGGCCCACGGCCATCAAGTCATCATCCAGAAGGGAGCGGGCGTCGAGGCCGGCTATCCCGACGCGGACTATACAGCCGCTGGCGCGGTTCTGGCCGACACGGCCGAACAGGTCTTTGCCGAAGCTGAGCTGATCATAAAGGTCAAGGAACCGCAGGCAAGCGAACGCCGGTTGCTTCGAGACGGACAGGTGCTGTTCGCATACCTTCATCTTGCGCCGGATCTGGCGCAGACCAACGATCTCCTGGCCAGCGGATGTACTGCGATCGCCTTTGAGACCGTCACCGATTCAGCGGGTGGCCTTCCGCTGCTTGCGCCAATGTCGGAAGTCGCTGGGCGCCTCGCTCCTCAGGTTGGCTCGTGGACACTGCAGAAGGCCAACGGTGGCCGCGGCGTGCTGATGGGCGGTGTCCCCGGGGTCGGGCCTGCAAATGTCGTTGTCATCGGCGGTGGTGTGGTGGGCGCCAACGCAGCGCGTGTCGCCGCTGGTATGGGAGCCAATGTAACGGTGCTCGACCGTTCGCTGGCACGGTTGAGATATCTTGATGACATCGCCGGACGTGACTTCCGCAACCGTTTCTCGACTGCTGCGGCAACAGCGGAGCTGATTCAGGACGCCGACATGGTAATCGGCGCCGTCCTGATACCGGGCGCCTCGGCACCCAAGCTGGTATCGAAGGAACAGCTGTCCACCATGAAGCCTGGTGCGGTTCTTGTCGATGTGGCGATCGACCAAGGCGGCTGCTTCGAGACTTCGCGCGCAACGACACACGCGAACCCGATCTACGACATTGACGGCATCATTCACTACTGCGTTGCCAACATGCCGGGGGCCGTTGCCCGCACATCGACGATAGCGCTTGGCAATGCCACGCTGCCCTTCCTGCTCGCGCTTGCCGACAAGGGATGGCGGCAGGCATGTATCGACAATCCAAACCTTCTGGCCGGACTGAACGTGCATTCGGGAACCCTGACCTGCTACGCGGTGGGCAAGGCGCTGGGCATCGACGTACTCTCCGCCGAACTTGCGGTGAAGCGATAGGGAATAGGGTTCGTTCAGAACCGATGCGGCGGCGCTGGCAGGTGCAGTCGGAGGATTCCGGCTATCCCGGCAACTCTCCGGTCAGAGTGTAGCGCAGGATGTCGACCACCTGCTCGGGACGCTCAGCGACAGCCAGCGCCGCCGCGTCGACCTCTTTCAGGGCGTGACCGTGCTCTGCCCCGTGCAGAATGATAAGTGACTTTCCCAGCGCAGCGGCGTAGCCCGCGTCGAAAGCGGCGTTCCATTGCCTGTATTTCTCGCCGAACCGCACAACCACGATGTCCGCGTCCTGAATGCCCTTTCGCGTTCGAATCGCGTTTACCATCGCTCCTTTGTGGTCGTGCCAATGCCGGTCGGGCTCAGCACCGAGAATGACGGCGCCGCAGTCATCAGAAGCGGCATGATCGGTGACCGGACCACTGAAGCGTACATCCAGTCCCTTTGCGCCCGAGACGATCCGCTCGCGCCAGTCTGTATGAATCTCGCCTGACAGATAGACATTCAGCGTCATTCCTGATCTCCCGTTTCCATTCGCCTCGATGCATCGCGCAGGCCGGCAATCACTTCTTCGTCACAAGTCTGCCCGAAGTTAACATACCCCTGCCCGACGGCAAAAAACGGCTCGGGCGATGCAAGACACAGAAACCGATCAACCAAATCCTTGAAATCGGCCGCGGTGCCTGTCGGCGCTATCGGGACAGCAAGCGTTACACTCGCGGGCGCGCAGTTTCTCAAAGCCATCAGCGCGGCTTTCGCTGTCGCTCCGGTTGCAATGCCGTCATCGATAAGAATCGCGTCACGCCCCTCGAGGTTGATTGGCGCCCGCCCCTCCAGATAGATCCGCCGCCGTTCGCCGATCAGACCCAACTGCACATCCACCTCGTCGGCGAGATCGGAACTTTCAATACCAAACGCACGAAGCACGTCCCGGTTCCAGACCGTCTGGGGCGCGACTCCGTTCACCACCGCCCCGGCGGCGAGTTCAGGCTGTCCGGGCATCCCGATCTTGCGGACCAACAATAGATCAAGGGGGGCGTCAAGCCTCTGGGCTACCGGCACCGCCACCGGCACGCCGCCACGTGGCAGAGCCAGAACCACCGGATGCGGGAATCCGAGCGCGGCTACCGCGTCGGCCATAGCCTCTCCCGCTTCATTTCGATTCAGGAACCTGCGCAACTGGACTCCTTTCCTCGCCGATAGATCAATTCCAGCATCGTCATTCCGCCTGCATTCGCCAGAGGGCGACCGTCGCTAACGGACCTGTTCCGCGGATTCCGGAGAACGGCCTATCGACGCAGGATTCCTCCTGTGGCCTTGCCGACCTTCTCTACGATGTTCGCTCCAACCGCCTCGATCTCCTCGTCGGTAAGCGTCTTTTGAGCGGGCTGAAGGCGAACGGCGATTGCCAGGGACTTCTTTCCCTCACCCAGGTCAGACCCGACGAATTCATCGAAAACCCTGACCTCTTCTATAAGCTCCTTGTTGGCGCCTTGTGCTGCATTCACGACTGTCTGCGCTTCGACATCGGCGTCCACCACAAACGCGAAATCACGCTCAACCGCCTGCAGGTCGCTGGTCGCCAGCGCCGCTCTGGTCGAAACGCTGCGACGCCGTTCCGGAACCTGGTCAGGCCAGACCGAGAAACCGACGGCCGGACCCTTCACGTCCAGTTTGCCCAGAACCCTGGGATGGATCTCCCCGAACACCGCCAATACCTTCTTTGGGCCAAGACAGATCCTGCCATGGCGCCCCGGATGCCACCATTTTCCAGAGCCGCGAAGGATCTGCGTTTTTTCCGGTGCGCCAATTGCCGCAAGAACGGCTGTGGCATCCGCCTTGGCGTCAAATACGTCCACAATGCGGCGTGACGCATGCACGTCCTTTGGTCCGGTTTGGCCGACCAGGATTCCGGTGACCTGGGTGCGCTCGTCGCCAGGTTCGCCACCATGAAAGACCGGCCCGACCTCAAAGAGTCCAAAGTCCGTTATACCCCGCGCCTGGTTGCGCGCGGCCGCCTGCAGAAGACCTGGCAGAAGGTCCGGACGCAGATGACTCATTTCGCTGGATATAGGGTTTTCGAGCTTCGTCCCGTCGCCTCCGCCGCCAAACAGCTCAGCCGCGGGTTCATCGATGAACGAATAGGTTACGCACTCATGATAACCAAGCGAGGCGCAGCTGCGCCGCGCTGAACTTTCCCTTCGCTGCGCGAGTGTAAGCACTGGCTTCGGAACTCCAGGCTGCGGGCGTGGCATCGGTGAACCCTTGAGTTCCTTAAGCGAGGCGACCCGAGCGATTTCCTCTACCAGATCCGCATCGCCGCGCACGTCCGGGCGCCAGGACGGAGTATGGACAAGATCTTGATCCAGGCGGAATCCAAGCGCGTCAAGCGTGCTGCGCTGGACCTGTTCCGGAATGTCCATGCCGACAAGTGATTTCACCCGATCGGCGTTCAGCCGATAGGTGCGGCCGGTATCGGGCACAGCGCCATCCATCACCACATGGGACGCCTCGCCGCCACAGATGTCGAGAATCATTCTGGTTCCGACATCCAGCCCCGGCAGCGCGAATTCAGGATCCACGCCCCGTTCGAAACGGTACCGCGCGTCCGAGGACACCTTCAGCTTTCGGCCGGTGGCGGCGATCGTTACCGGATCCCAAAGCGCGCTTTCGAGAAACACGTTCACTGTGTTTTCTGTACAGCCGGAATGGGCGCCGCCCATGACACCCGCGATTGATTCCGGGCCAAGCCGGTCGGAAATCGCGATCATCCCGGGCTGCAGCGTGTATTCCCTGTCATCAAGCGCCAATATGGAGGTAGGTTCGGCAACGTTGTGGATGCGCAGATCCCCGTTGACGACATCCGCATCGAATACATGGAGCGGGCGGTTCATGTCATAGGTAAGGTAGTTGGTAATATCCACGAGGGCCGAGATCGGGCGCAGTCCAATCGACTTGATCCGCGCCTGCAGCCAGTCAGGACTCGGCCCGTTGACCACACCCCGAATCAACCGTCCCGCGAAGAGCGGGCAGCCCTTTGGTTTGACTTCATCGTCGATCCGGACGCGTATCCAGCTGTCGAACCCGCCTTCGACCTCAGGTACGCGGTACGGTTTCAGCGTTCCAAGACCTCGAGCCGCCAGATCGCGCGCTATTCCGCGCACCCCAAGAGCGTCCGGTCGGTTCGGAGTAATGGCGATTTCGATCATTGGATCGATCCGGCTAGGGTCGCTCTGCGAAAGCAGGTCTACGAATTCGGTGCCAACTGCTGGCTCGCCGGGGAGTTCGATGATCCCGTCATGTTCGTCTGAAAGCTCCAGCTCCCGTTTGGAGCACATCATGCCATGGCTCTCAACGCCGCGTATCTTCCCTACCTGAATGGTTGTGTCGATTCCGGGAATGTACATTCCCGGCTTTGCGATGACGACACAGATTCCCTCTCGGGCATTCGGCGCACCGCAGACAATCTCCCGGACACCTTCATCGGTTTCGACCGTACAGACCCTAAGCCGGTCTGCGTCGGGGTGCTGGACGGCCTTCGTGACCCGTCCGACGGTGAAACCCGCAAGCCGGTCATACGGATTGACCACATTCTCGACTTCCAGACCAAGATCCGTAAGCGCGTCTGCGATAAGCTCTACAGACGCATCGGTTTCAATGTGGTCCTGCAGCCAGGAAAGCGTGAATTTCATGAAACCAGACCCGCCGTTGGTTGCGTTTCGGTCACGTTGGACCGCCTGTTGATCTGACGGAGTCCGCCGCGCCCGCTGGATTCCGCGCGCTGCCCAACCTGAGTGCTGGCAGCGGATGATACCTTAAATGTCATTCCGGTCTCCGTCGGTGTTCCCGTGTACTCGCGCTAGCTAGCGGCTTCGGCATTTACGCCGGCCGTGACAGCCCTCCATGCAGGCCTGGAACATCCAGAGCCGCAAAGCCGTAATGCTTCAGCCACCGCAGGTCGCCATCAAAGAAAGCCCTAAGGTCCGGCATCCCGTATTTCAGCATTGCCAGCCTGTCGATTCCGATCCCGAACGCGAATCCCTGCCATTTATCCGGATCGATTCCCCCGGCCTTCAGCACTTTGGGGTGCACCATTCCGGAACCAAGAATCTCCATCCAGCTGTCGCCTTCCCCCACCTTGAGCCGACCGTCTTCCCAAGAGCAGCGAAGATCGACTTCGGCAGAGGGTTCCGTGAACGGGAAATGGGAGGCCCGGAACCTTAATTCCACCTGGTCGACCTCGAAAAATGCCCTGCAGAACTCTTCCAGGCACCATTTGAGATTGGCCATCGAAATGTCCACGTCAACGGCCAATCCCTCGATCTGATGGAACATGGGTGTGTGTGTCTGGTCGTAATCCGCCCGATAGACCCGTCCGGGGCAGATGACCCTTAGCGGAGCGCCGAACCGGTTCATTGCACGGATCTGAACCGGGGATGTGTGGGTACGCAGCACATGGGGCGGGTCGGTCTGATCAGCCGCATGTGACATATAGAATGTGTCCATTTCGGTGCGCGTCGGATGCTCGGCCGGAATGTTCAGCGCATCGAAATTGTGCCAGTCACTTTCGACCTGCGGTCCTTCCGCAACCGTGAATCCCATATCGGCGAACACAGCTGTGACCTCTTCGGTGACCTGTGAGACGGGATGCACGGTTCCTGCCGAACGGGAGCGGGCAGGAAGCGTTACGTCAAGCCATTCTGCCTTAAGCCTTTCATCCAAAGACGCATCTTCGAGGGCAGCCTTTCTTGCAGCGAGAGCCGATGTGATTTCTTCCTTCAGCGCGTTGAGTTTCGGGCCAGCTACCTTTCTCTCATCCGGGGTCATTCTGCCGAGCTCGCGCATCCTGAGGCTGACCTCGCCTTTCCTTCCGATGGCCCGCACACGCAGATCCTCAAGCGCCACCTCATCCGGCGCCGCTGCTATCGCAGTCAGGTAACGCTCCCTCAGGACGTCCATGTACGTTCCTCCAAATTCAGCAAAGGTGTGCCTATCGGGCACCTATTTTGTTTGCAACCCGAACCTCAGCATCGGATGGAACGGTATGGCGAAATCACTGGAATCCGATGTTCGGAAGCAACGGTTTCCTTTCCGGCGCAAAGGAGTTCGATACCGGCTACTGAGATCCGAATTCAGCGGCAATTCTTGAGCGGGCCGGCTCCAGACGCAATGCGGCGGTGAGTCCCGGCGGGAAATTCACCGCGGCTTACTGGAAACCGGCGGGCGCTGATTTGGACTCCTTCCTGAATTCGGTGCAGCCGCGTCGCCGACATTCACTGGTTGCGGCAGGATTCGGCGCGGTTTCAGGAATGTTACGGTAACGGCGGGATGTCGATTTCCCGAGCAAGGACTTACAATGCGTTGCGCACAGGAACAGGATTCGCTTGAAACCAAAGCCGACAATCGGATACGCGAACTGCCAAGTCCATGCGTCCGATCACTGGACGCAGAGCGTTCTGCGATCGCCCGAAATCGATAGACCTCACCTGCGGAATCAGGGCGGGGCACTGAAAGAGGGGATTGCGGGGCTGTGGATCAATAATTCCGGCCTAAGTCGGACCTGAACGAAGGGAAGACGGCATGACCGTGAACAGCCGTATCTTGGTGATATGCATAATTGCCATCGGAATCGCGCTAAATGGATGCGCCGCCTGGAGGAAAGCCGAAGATCCACCGGACCCTGCGGAAAACGACATGTTCTTCGATGCGGTCACGATCACCAAACCGGGATCCGTAAACGGGACAATTTACGGCGCAACTCGAGAATACGGCGAAGTGAACCACGGGAGCGGAGATTCTCGGGTGAGCGTATGGTGGCGGTATGCCGCGGACGCCAACGGCACATTGACCGTCACTGCAGAGAGCGGCGAATTCGATCCAACAGTCGTGGCCTATTACGGAGTTTCGGTTGACGCACTCCAGATCCCTGCTGGAGCCGTTCGGTCAAAGCCTTCCACCGGTCAGAGCCGTGTTGCCTTCAGGATCTCGGCGGGAAACACGTACCACATTGCTGTCTTGGCGAATTCCGGCGCAACCGGAGAATTGACGCTTCAAATCCAGGACAGTTCTTGGCGCCGCTGATCCGGCCTTTTGCGGGCTCCGCGACCAGCGGTAACACCTGACGGTTTCTGTTGACGAGACCAGGATGGGCCGGATCCCATATAGGAGGATCCAGCCATCATCATGGCATCGAATTAAGCCAGTGCCGATTTCGCCTTTTCGACGATGACACCGAAGGCTGCTGGTTCGTTGACCGCCAGGTCGGCCAATATCTTTCTGTCAACCTCAATCCCGGCTTTCGTCAGCCCATTGATGAACCTTGAATAGGTCAGCGCGTCGTCGTGGGCACGAACCGCGGCATTGATCCGCTGGATCCAAAGCGCTCTGAAGTTTCGCTTGCGCTGCTTCCGGTCGCGGGTTGCGTATTGGTTGGCCTTGTCGACCGCCTGCCTTGCGGTTTTGAAGTTCTTTGATCTGCGGCCATAGTAGCCCTTTGCGGCCTTGATTGTCTTTCTGTGGCGAGTGTGGGCTACAGTGCCCCCTGTCGTGCGTGGCATGTCCCGGATCTCCTCAGCGCGAATACGGCATGAAACCCTTGACGATTTTCTCGTCAGGGGCGCTCAGCGTGGTTGTCCCACGAGCGTTACGGATGAACTTTCTTGTTCGTTTGATCATCCCGTGGCGCTTGCCAGCCTGGGCGACCTTGACACGACCGGACGCGGTCGTTTTGAAGCGCTTTTTGGCGCTCGACTTGGTCTTCATCTTGGGCATTTCCGTCTCCTTTAAAGGCGGTTTAGGCGCGACTCGGCATGCCTCTTTGGCCGGCCGCGACAATAAAGGCTTGCATATACGGCGCGATTCGTACGCTGGCAAGTCAATGCCGACCAAATTTGCGGAGCTTTCGCATTCGGTATCGCGGCCGGGTTTTGCCTCCAACCGGGACAAGTCGGGAGGATGCGATCATTCCAAACCTTCCGCTTCAGCGGTCTGAGCCAACAGGTTTCGGGATTCTGCGTACGCGTGTCGACAGTATTTTGAATACCTGAGTCAAATTTGCCCGAAAGTCGGCAGGTAGAGTGCGAGAGGCCTCAGGTCGCGGGCCAAGTTGTCCATCAAATGGCTAACGGCGTTGCGCTTCCTTCATGGTGGTGCGCTGCACGGATTCGGTGATTTCAGCGAATTTGGAACGACCATCCATGGCGGCTACCACACAGCATCGCAGTGGCTTTGTCACTCAAAGCCAAACGCCACATCCGTTACTCAGTCCTCGTACGGGCCTCGGATTTAGGTTCCAACGAAACAGGTTTTGCCTTGGTAACGCGCAAAATCAGCGTGTTCTGTGGAAATGTGTGCCAATAATGGACGTCCAATTCAGTAGCGTAGGGAACGGAAACTGTGTTTTTCGGTGACTGCAACGTTGAAGTATGGAATTGCTATGCATAGCGCACACTATGCCAATGAGTAGAAGGAACGAAGCATGGCGGATATTGAAACTGGTGGACAGCTCGGTTTCGACTTTTCCGGCCATCCGGTCGCAGGCGAGGTTCTGACGAAGATCAGAACGGAAAGTCGAGACGAGTCCGAGAAAGGCCGCTGGTTCGAACTTCTGTTCATGCGGATCGCACGGCAGAGCCCGGAGTTTGAAATCGAAGATATCTGGCGCTGGCCGGACTGGCCTCACCGCGAAGAGGTAACTGGGCAAGACGGCCGCGATATCGGTGTGGACCTTGTGGCAAGAAGGACTTCCGGTGAATGGGTCGCGATCCAGTGCAAGTGCTACGCCAGCAACCGAACTCTCGCAAAGGGAGACGTTGACAAGTTCCTTGGCGGCTCCCAGCACCAGGCGTTTGGTCACCGCTGGATCGTGGCGACCTGCAAATGGGGACCGAACGCCGAAAAAGCGATCAAAGGCGCCAATCCGCAGATCTCACGTATCGACTTTCATGACTATGCTCATGTTGAAATCCGTCCGGAAGACGCCGGGCGACCGATTCAGGAACCGTGGCCGCTCCAGAAAGAAGCCATCGAGCATGTCGTTTCAGGACTGGCCAACCACGACCGAGGCCGACTCATCATGGCCTGCGGCACTGGCAAGACCTTCACTTCCCTTCGAATTGCCGAGCAGGTGGTGGAAGAAGGCGGACGCATCATTTTCGCGGCCCCAACCATCGCGCTCGTGTCACAGGCACGCCGCGAATGGCTTCGGCAGACCACGCGCAGGCTCCGGTGTCTCGTTGTCTGCTCAGATCCAACGGCAGGAGGGCGCAACGAAAACGAAGACATTGGGATTTCGGAACTCGAGTGTCCGGTCACAACCGAAGAGAAAGGAATTGCGGAATTCCTCACAGCCGACTGCGGACACGTGAAGGTCGTGTTCTGTACGTATCAGTCTTTGCATCGTGTGACCGCGGCACAGGCGGGCGCAACAGTTCCGGCGTTCGATCTTGCGATTGCCGACGAGGCCCATCGCACGACGGGTGCGGTCGGCACGTCCGCTGGCAGGATAAATTTCCAGGAGTTTCACGACGGTCAAAGCCTGCGCACCGGTATGCGCCTGTACATGACCGCAACGCCTCGAATTTATACGGAAAAATCCAAGGGAAAGCTCGCGTCACAAGGGATCGATGTCGTAGATATGGGCGATCTCGACGTGTATGGCCCGGAACTTTATCGCCTGCCGTTCGCGAGGGCGGTGGAACACAGTATGCTCTCCGACTACAGAGTCATCGTCCTTGGAGTGGACGAGGGCTCCGTAACGCCGGCCCTACGCGGCCGCCTCGAAAAGCTCGATACCGCAGACAAGGGCAGCCGACCGGCAAGGAAAGCGCCTTCAACAAACGAAATGACGCGCGTGCTCGGCGTCTCCCTTGCGGTGAACGGCGTCACCGAAGGCCGGGAACTGGACCAGCCCGGACGCCTGCAGCGCACATTGGCCTTCTCGAACAGCATCCGCCGTTCGAAGTGGTATGCCGAAGCCCTAAAAGAGAGGGAGGTCAAGCGCGCTACAACGAGGCAAATGCAGGACGGGCGGGCGATGAACGTCATCGCGCTGCACCTCGATGCGTCCTCCAGCGCACTTGAACGCAACCGTGAGCTCCGCGAACTGGCCAGTGTGAGCGACGACAGGGATGAGTGCCGCGTGATCAGCAACGTAAAGCTCTTCACCGAAGGCGTGGACGTGCCGCGACTCGATGCCGTCGCGTTTTTCGATCCCAGGGACAGCCAGGTCGATGTCGTCCAAGCCGTCGGGCGGGTCATGCGGAAAGCGCCGGGAAAACGGTTCGGTTACATCATCGTTCCCGTTGTCGTTCCACCAGGAAATGATGTTCTCGGAGCGCTAGGGAAAAACACGGAAGGCTACAGGACCGTTGGCCGTGTCCTGCGAGCACTTCAGGCGCACGACGGACGTCTTGCCGAAGATCCGGCCAGATTCGTCAAGGTATACGAACAGGACCGGCGTCCTCCGAATCCTCCCGAAGGCGATGAATCGATAGAGGATCCCGGAAACGCCAGCCTTCAGGGCGTGCTCGCCCTTAAAGAAGCCGAACAGGGGATCTACGCCCATGTCGCCGCTGCCTCCGGCCTTGGCAGGCCGGGACAGGTTGTTGCTGACGAGATCACCGACGCCGTGCGCCGGGCCAGCGGTGTTTTCCAGAACGAAGAGATTGAAGACCGTCTTGCGGAAGCGCTTGATCTTGTCACCGAAAGTGACGGCGGAGCGAAGGGCGTCTGCACCGTCGCCGCACTTATGCTCTGCAACGCCTGCCTGCTGCAGCGCCGCCTCAACGACGTGCCGGAAATGGAGACTGAGCGTCTCGACAGAGTCGCCGGATCCAAGGATCCAAAGGAAACGCTCGAAGCCGCATGGGAACTCATTCTGGAAAAGGACTACGTTCCGGTTTTCCAGCCTGCTCTCGCGGTTCTCCGGGCGTTTCCGAAAAGAAAGGCGATTAATGACGCGCTTCGTTCCTTGGCTGAGTGCGCAAACCGGGTTGCAGATTCGCTGAGCGACCTTGGCTATGACCATGCGGGGCCACTCTATCACCGCATCCTCGGCTCAGCGAAGAGCGATGGCGCGTTCTACACGAACAACGTCTCCGCGATCATGCTGGCGCACTTGGCGTTCACTGAGGACTTCGTCGATTGGTCTGACCCTGAAGCTGTGGGAAATCTGCGGATCATGGATCCGGCATGCGGAACCGGGACACTGCTCATGGCGACACTCCAGACGATCAAGGCCCGCGTTGCCGAGGCAACTGCAGAGGTAGCCGACGACAGCTGGGACGCTCTCCACAAACTCCTCGTGGAAGACGTGCTGTGTGGCCTCGATATTAATCGCCATGGTGTACAACTCGCCGCTTGCAATTTGACGCTCGGCGCACCGACAGTTGACTATTCCCGCATGAACCTCGTTACGATGCCTCATGGACCACAGGGCAACGGAACGGTTAAAGCAGGATCACTGGAGATCCTGACTGCGACAAGCCAGGCCCGAACCGACCTGCGGACGATGATGTTGGCACCGACACGGGATCTTGTGAGTCTGGACGCCGCCCAAGTCAACGACAACAAAGACATTCAGTTTCCGCTGAAGAACCTTGACGCCGTGATCATGAATCCGCCATTCACCGCAAACGAAAACCGAAGTCAGAAGTACGGCAAAGCTGGCAGGAAGGCGATGCAGCGTCATGAACTCGGAATTCAGAACTACCTCGAACAAAGAGACGATGCCATGATAGGAGTTGTTACGGCAAACAGCATCGGCACTTTCTTCTCTCCGCTCGCGGACATGCTACTGAGAGACACGTCTGCCACGCAGGCAAAAGTCATCCCGACGACAGCGTGCACCAATACGAGCGGGCTGGAGGAACGGAGGTATCTCGCAAAGCGTTTCCATATAGAAACGGTTGTGACTAGCCATGACCCGCGGCGACCGAATTTCAGCGAGAATACATCAATTCATGAATCACTGCTGATCTGCCGACGACGTACCGGGTCGGTCGATCATAACCGGCCGACACAATTTTTCTCCTTGCGTACCATGCCGTCCACACAAACAGAGGCTATTGATGCTGCGGAGGCGATCCGAACAGGCACTGCAAGCAAGTGGGCCACGGTCTATCAACAGCCTGCAGAGCGCGTCCGGCGTGGTGACTGGCGTCCTTGCCAGTTTCTTGATCCTGAACTCGCTGGCGCCGCAATGCGGCTCGAACAGGAGAAGGCGCTCGTTCCACTCCAAAGTCTCTATAGGCTCGGCCCAGCAGGACAGCGGATTCGGGATGCGTTTCGTCCTGTGGACGGCGGCAAAGGAGATTACCGCGTCTTCTGGAGCCGGGCAAGCAATCTAAGGTCCACGATGGAGGCTACCCCGGAGCAGGCGGCTGAGGACAAGAAGGCAGCGTTAGCAGCCCGCTATCGGAGTCAGGCGGGACATGTGCTGATCGCAGCAAAGTTTGCAACAGATTCCGCCCGATTATTGGCAGTTTTCAGCGGCACTGCCTCACTGGGCTCCATGTGGGTTCCGATTCAGGGTGGCTTTGCGAGCATAGAAGAATCGAAAGCATTGTGCGCATGGTTCAACTCCACGCTTGGCGCCCTCGGGTTCTTTACGAGGCGGGGAACCAAGCTGACGAACCCGTCGTTTTCACAAGCCGATCTTGCAACACTGCGCATCCCGGATTTCAGAACCATGAGTACAGCCGCTCTAGCCGATGCCTTCAACGAAACCAGTCAGTTGTTGGTGGAACCTTGGAGGAGTGCGGCCGACGATCCGATGCGGGATCGACTCGATCAGGCCGCAGCCGCGACCACAGGAATTGCTCTCGAAACCATCCGGGACTGGAGATCACGGATCAGCCTTGAGCCGACAGTTTCCAATGAACGTGTCGCCGGATGAAGCAAATACAGCAACGCCGATGGAATATTTTAATGCATGTGTCTTTCTGGCGATTTGTCGATGCACATAGTCGCTTAACTGAAGCAAGCTATATGGATTCTTGGATCAGTCCAAAAGATCGGGAGATACCAATTCCAGGTCGCTAACTACTGAAAGAAATTTTTCGAACGGTTGGAGAAATATGGATTTCCCTTGCGAATATTCAAAGCTTTCACGGACAATTTTCTCTGCGCAATTGAATTCTTTGGAATCCTTGGTGCCATTAACAACGGATTGATAATGATCTAACAGCGGGGTTTCGATATCCTGTTTATGTTTTCTTTGCGTGCCCCTAGCCAATTGAATGATTTCTATTTCCAATTGAATACGCCCTCCATAGAGCTCATCGTTAGTTCGAAATTTATCCGACGTTCTATTAAAAATTACATCAGAAAGCTCCTTGTCCGTGACATCGCCAGCGATAAGTCGGCGGTACAGGTCGTTGTCCAATGCGCGCAGAATGACCGCGAATACGGCTTGCCGAAGGAATATTCTTTTTTCCAACCCCCGCATTGTAAGCACCGCTCCAAGACGACGGAGCGACTGTTGCACAGTCCGAAGATCGAATGATGTTGACCCGAGGAATTCCGTTAACCATCCTTTTATGATCTGTCGTTCTCTATCGTCTAAATTGCCAGGATTAAAGTATGGACCGCTAGCATAAAGGTACGTTCCGATATTCGATTCCCGCAGCTGTTCCTCAATGAAGGATTTACGATCAACGTCAGGAAGAAGGAGATCAATATCAAAAAACCGCCGCAGGTAACGTTCGGAGTCAAATCCGGTTCCGTAAATCGCCCGTACCGAATGTTCCATTTCACAACGATTCAATGCCAGCACAAAAGTGATTCCATCTATATCAAACAGGTGTTTTGCTGTCTCCAGAAGTTCCACGGCATATGAAGGCCGGCATCGATCAAGTTCATCAATAACGATTAACAGAGGTTGTCCTTCATGTAATTCAGAAAGCTTCGCGGCACTTTGTTTAAGGGTTTCTTTGAATTCTCTAATGGCTTTCTTCCGCTCCCCGTATTGCGACAATCCATCTTCGGAAAAGTTTTCGTTAATTGTTTTCACCGCATCAACGCTCGCCTTAATTACGCTGCCTCCAGGTATATCGTTCAGCAAGGCCGAAGAGAGCGGATGCAAAATCGAAGAGGACCAGCGGGTCACTTCCCTTGCGGCACTGCGCAGCTTGTCGACATCTTCACTGTCCATAGATTGCAGCGTTTCCAGGAGCTCTTCGGAGAGCGAAAGAAAGGGATTGCCCGAAAAGTCCGTCTCCCAAGCGTTAAACATGACCACCGGAAACTCATTCCGCACACTTTCGGTCCACATGCGAAGAAACGTCGTCTTTCCCGCACCCCAACCCGCATCCAAGGCGATGACGCATGGACCTTCGATGTTACTGACCAGCCGGGTCAGGATTTCTCCCGTTTCCCTCCGATTGAGCTGGTCATGTTCATATGGGTCTTCCGCCGATACAGGTAATCGCCTCGGCTGAACGGGATACTTCTGATTTTTCTCTACGCACTGCGTCATCTATTTTCTCGCTGTGATCGGGTGCATCGTCATATTTGGAAGTGCAGTCGGCATCCAGAATTTTCGGCACTTTTTCAGGAATCCGTTAGCCCGGCTACCCTTTTTTCGACAACCTGTTGCCCGCATGACCCTTTGGGTTGTATGGTTGGACCGCACCTCCCGGAGGCATCGATGACACATTTCACAGTTGATCTAACAGATACGACACGTGAACCCACAGACGAGGAGTTGGAATTCATTATGCAGGCAATGTGCGATCAGGTTATTGAACGCCATCGCCGCACGGAAGAGCGGTTTTTTTCGGATCTCGAGGAAAGAATCGCCAGAGCGGTGTCAGACCAAAACGCTCATCGGTCCAAAGGGGAAGCATCCGCCACCAACAAACTATGAAGTCGGAACTGATGCGTCCCGTCCTCATTGTTGTCGCCGGACCCAATGGCGCCGGGAAAACGTCTCTGACGCGGAACCTCCTGGCACATCAATGGGTCGAAGGATGCCATTACATCAATCCAGACGACATCGCAAAAGACAGTTTCGGTGATTGGAACGATGAAGAGGCAGTCCTGAAAGCTGCACGAGAAGCAACAAGGCAGCGTTATGAATGCCTTGCGCAACGTTCATCCCTTGCATTTGAAACGGTTTTCTCAAGTTTGGAGAAGCTGGAATTCCTTCGGCACGCGAAAGATGCCGGTTTTTTCGTCAGGATGTTCTTCGTTGGAACGGATAATCCAGAGATCAATGGCAGGCGTGTCGCACGCCGCGTCATGGAAGGTGGACATGATGTTCCGATTCAGAAGATCATCGCTCGTTTCGGCAGATCCATGGAAAACCTGGCAAAAGCTATTCCGGTATGCGATCGCGTCTATGTCTATGATAATTCGGTCGATTATCAGAACGCGCTATTGCAGTTTCGGACAGTCAACGGTGTCATTGAAAAGACATATGGAACAGAACATCGATGGGCCGAATTGATTCGTAAATCTATCTTGAATGATCCATTCAGCCATTTTGAACCATAATGAGATCCGAATTTTGGTCTAATTCGGATGCCTCTCAATCATCCGGAATTCTGAAACAATCGGTCGATGTCCGCAATTTTTCGGAGTGGCGATATACCAGTATCTGAAACTGCCTGCGCTGAAATCATAACCCAATGCGGGCGACAGAGTCTTCTGCGGTATCCCAAACAGTTGGATGACCGACTTGTTGGAACACCGGCTATTCCGGTTCCGCCTGATAGACCCGTTTCTCGTCGCATGGAGCAACGCGCAGGATATTGGTGGTACCAGGCTCGTTGAAGGGAACCCCCGCGGTTACCACGATCTGGTCGCATTTGGACGCGAAACCATGCTCCCGCGCTGCGCGTACCGCTCGAATGACCGCTTGCTTGAACCGGCCCATCTCTCCGACCTCAATGCAGTGCGCTCCCCAGGTAAGGCACAGTCTCCGAGCAGTGCTCTTCAGACCCGCCATAGCGACGATCGGCACTTTCGGGCGCTCGCGCGCCACCAGCGCCGCAGTCGTTCCGGACTGGGTGAAACAGAAAATGGCCTGTATGTCCGTTGTCTCGGCTATCTCCCGCGCCGCCGAAACAATTCCGTCCGCGACACTCTCTTTCCTTGCGCCGCGGGAAGCGGCGATGATGTCCCGGTAAGCGGGGTCGCTCTCGACCTCTAAGGCCACGTTGTTCATCGTGTTCACGGCCTCGACCGGATAATTCCCCGCAGCGGATTCCGCCGAAAGCATTACCGCGTCCGCTCCTTCGTAGATTGCGGTCGCGACATCCGACACCTCCGCCCGGGTCGGAACCGGGGAGGAAATCATGCTCTCCAGCATCTGCGTGGCTATGATCACCGGCTTCGCCGCAGCGCGCGACTTGTGAACCAGCTGCTTCTGAATGGGCGGAACGTTCTGGACAGGAAGCTCCACACCCAGATCGCCCCTTGCCACCATAATCCCGTCCGACGCCGCAAGTATGTCGTCGAATGCCCTCACAGCCGCTGGCTTTTCGACCTTCGTCATGACCGATGCACGGCCCTTCACAAGACCCTTGGCCTCCTGTACGTCCGCGGCCCGCTGCACGAAAGAAAGAGCGATCCAGTCGACGCCCAGCGAGCAGGCAAAAGCAAGGTCCGCGCGGTCCTTGTCGGTCAACGCCGTTAGCGGAAGAACCACGTCCGGAACGTTGACGCCCTTGCGGTCGGAAATCTCGCCTCCAGCCACCACCCTGCATTCAGCGAATTCCGCGCCGCAGTTCTCGACCTCCAGCCGGATCTTCCCGTCATTGACCAGCAACTCTGTCCCGGGTGCCAACGCATCCAGAATCTCGCGATGCGGAAGGCAGGCACGGGATGCGCTTCCGGGCGTTTCATCAAGATCGAAACGGAACTTCTGTCCCTCCTTCAGTGTTTCGCTTCCGTTTGCGAACACCCCGCAGCGCAGCTTTGGTCCCTGGAGATCGGCAATGATGGCAATCGGTCTGCCAGTGTCTTCCTCCACCTTGCGCACGGTCGCATGGAGAGTCTGGAAAGCGGCGTGGTCGCCATGGCTCATGTTCAGGCGGAACACGTCCGCTCCGGCCTCGAACAGCGCCCGAACCGTTTCATAGCTGTCGGATGCCGGACCTAAGGTGGCGACAATTTTCACGTTTCTGAAACGTCTCATGGAATCTCCCGCATACCGCTGCCGCAGCCTTGCCGGCGCGTCGGGGTCTCTATGGAACGAATCCATGCATCTGGCAACCGGGACAACTGGCGTTATCCCGAATTCGCCTCTATTCTTCGGATCTCATGAGAGACGAGGTCCAAACTTCTTTTCCGGCCTTCGAGGTCATTGGCAGGGACCGATCCGGTCCCTGGCTGATTACGTGCGACCATGCGAGCAATGTGGTGCCCCCGTCAGTCTGCGGCGGCGATCTAGGCGTTTCTCCCGTCGAAATGGGTCGCCACATCGCCTATGATATCGGAGCCGCGGAGGTGACACGGATTCTGTCCCGCCTCCTGAATGCGCCCGCAATCCTATGTTCTTTTTCCCGTTTGGTCATAGACCCCAATCGAGGCGAGCATGATCCCACGTTGCTGATGCAGCTGAGCGACGGAACGGTTATCGAAGGAAACCGCAGAATCGACACTGCGGAACGGGAACGTCGGCTCGACCTGTTCTATCGGCCGTACCACGCGGAAATCTCGACCTTGGCCAACATGGCGCCAGACCCATTCGTCTATCTCGCCGTCCACAGTTTTGCCCCAAGCCTTAACGCCCGGCCCGCTCGCCCTTGGGATATCGGCGTGCTCTTCTCAAGCGAGGACGAAAGGTTTGCGCTGCCATTGATCGAGCGTCTTGAGGAAGAGCCTGATATCTGCGTGGGACGGAACGAGCCCTATTCGGGCGTTCTTCATGGAGACAGCGTTGATCGCCATGCCCTGCGCTTCGGTCGGCCCAATGCCTTGATCGAGATTCGCCATGACCTGATCGGAACCAGTGAGGACCAGCGTGCGTGGGCCACAAGGCTCGCTCCGATTCTGGCCGACGCGCTTGAACGCTCGGACATCCGGTAGATGCGCCACGCGTGCCGATCAATGCCAGATCACCGCGCCTGCCGCTGATTCAATCCATGCAATGAATGTGACTGGACCAACAGAGGAGACATCGATGGAAGATCAAACCCGTATCGAACTCGAAGCCGCTACGTATCGGCGCCTTAGAGAGCACCTGATGGAAAAACGCCCTGACGTCCAGAACATAGACCTCATGAATCTTGCCGGTTTCTGCCGGAATTGCCTGTCCCGCTGGTATCAGGAAGCTGCGAACGAGCGTGGCATCGAAATGACGAAGGACGAGGGGCGCGGACTCTTCTATGGCATGCCGTTCAGCGACTGGAAGGCCAGATACCAGACCGAAGCAAGTGAAGGGCAGCTATCAGCCTTCGCTGCTGCACATGAAGCAAAGGATGAAGACTGAAGGCCGAGTCCTTCAGACCGTTGGCTGGCGCTGGTTAACGAACTCCCCGACGGAAGGGCTGCTATCGATCCGGCAGTACGGCCTGATCGATGAAGAATATATCCGTCAGCAGCGCCCGCAGCGCGATCAGCCCGTTGGTATTGTCAACCATCATTGAGGAGACCGATGACCGCTTGAGCAGCAGACCGATGACAGCTTTCGCAGTGGCGATATCGCCACGCACGCGGTCCGTGAACGCACCGTCATCTCCAAGACCTTGGGCAATCGCCGCATCCATGTCGCTCAATGCCGAATCGAGTCGTTTTAGGTACTGGCGGATCTGACTTTCGCCGCCACCTTCCTGAACCTCCCGCGACCTACCCTGTGCGGCATAGGCCAGCATGAACTCATAGGCTTCCTCTATCCGGTCGAACGCGTCGCGAAGCGAAGCGGCCTGTGCGGTGCGGTTGTTCATCGACGTGTTCCTCTCGCATTTTCCGGGCCAGCACCCGAGATCATCGAGCGCAGATATTCCCGGTGTTCTGGTATCAATGCGAAATACACGTGAACGATAAACAGGAACAGCAGAAGCATCGAGGCGGCCCCGTGCAGCACGTAAACCACTCCCCAGGACTGGTCCGACAGAATGCTCGGATCACGCCGCCAGAACGTCGTATCGATTTTCGCGAGCATCAAAAGGCCAGTGGCTGTCAGAACAAGCACAGTCAATGCCGCAATGGCATGATAGGCTTTCTGAAGCGCGTCGTATTTCGCGGGCCGCAGGCCTTCGTGTCCGGAATTGCGTAGGCCGTGCGCCACTTCCCGTAAGTCATCGGAGTCAGGAACCATCTCCCTGATGCCATGCACGGCAAGCACGCGCCAGACATGGAAGGCAATAGCGAGTGTCAGCGCAACGCCTGCAATCCAATGCAGAGGAACCCAGTCAAAGCGAAGTCCCAGGATTGGCAGGAACGCCGATGCGCCGAGCGTCACGACGGCAGCCGCCATAAACCAATGAAACAGCCGGTCGGGCAGTCTGTGACGGATGCCCGTTGATCCGTGATTCCTTTGCATGGGTATTTGAATCCCTGAACAGCAGGTGATGAACTTGCGCAGCGCGGAACCCTAGCCGTCCCTTCGCATCAGCCGCAGCAAAGCATGCGTCGCGATGACAGCAATCGCCGCGACAACCGGAAGCCAAAGCCACTCCCAGTTCACGCCGACAAGCATGCTTTGCCCAAAGGCATCCTGCTGGTGGCGCAGAATGGGCATCCAGTCAGGCAAGCGACCTAACTGCGCGCGCCGCCAGGTTTTCCATCAGAGGTATCTTGAAATGGTTGTAGTTGAGAGGCTGCGCACCGCTTGCCGCAACCCGCTTGACAAGCGATTCCAGATCCTCCCCGGGAACCTCGCCTTTGACAAGATCTTCCACGTCGGTGAGTCGCCGCGGCGTGCACTGAACCGCGCCGCAGACCATTGAGACATCGCCGATCCTGTCGCCTTCCATATGCGCCGCCATCGCGACATTCACGAGCGCGAAATCCCAGACGTTTCGGTCAGCAACCTTTTCGAAGTACTGCGACGATCCCGCCCATTTTTCCGGAATGCGGATTCCAAGAAGCACATCGGTTGGCTCCAGTGACGTCATGCGTTCAATGTCGATTTCGGGACCGATGAAAAATTCACCTGCGGAAATCTCGCGTTCGCGCCTTCGGCCCTGAATGTGGAACGTAGCCTCAAGCGCCGTAAGCGCGACCCCGGTATCCGACGGCGTCACCGCTACGCAGCGGCTTGCCTCAAAGAGCGTGTGCTCTCTGTTCATCGCTGTTGGCGTGTTCGCGTAACAGGTGTTTCCACCCGCCCGGTAGCAGGGAAAGCCGTCACGGTAATAGACACAGCGGGTGTCCTGGGCAACGTTGCCGCCGATTGTGCCGGCATTGCGTATCTGTGGAGACGCAACGTTCGCGGCCGCCTCGGCCAAGGCCGGGAATCGGCTCCTTACCAAATCGCTGTCCGCCACTTCGGTCAGCGTGGTTGTCGCTCCGATATAAAGACCTCCGCCGTCTTCCTGGATTCCGCTGAGGTCCGGAATTCCCGAAATATCGACAAGCACCGAGGGCTGCATCACGCGGTGCTTGAACCAGTCCAGGCTGTCTTTGCCGCCAGCGATGACCCAGGCATCATCATGCTCACCAAGAAGCTCCTGTGCATCCGCGACAGTCGCAGGCTGGAAAAGCTCGAAGCTGTGCATCACATCTGTCATGTCTCTATCCTCCCCTGCCTGTCACACAGTGTTTGTTGCAAGCGGTTTGTGCGACTGTGGCCGACCGTTCGCCGCGTTGATGATCATGTCGGTAACGACCGGTGTTCGGTTGAACAGGTGCCCCCCAAGCGCGTCGGAAATCGCGTTGATCAGCGCTGCCGAGGCGCATCCTTCCAACGGCTCTCCGATTCCTTTCATCCCCATGGGATTCTGCGGATCGGGCTGGTCCACCGCTGACCAACCCATGCTGGCGGGAACATCGAGATAGCTGTGGGGTTTCGCCAGATAGAGCGATCTTGCGTTCGGCCGTCCATATGCCGGATCGTAGACATGGCGCTCGGTCGTCGCCAGACCGAACCCCATGACGGCGCCGCCGCTCGTCTGCGCGGCAAGACCCTTCGGATGAATGACCGTACCGCAGTCCGAAACGCCAACATAGTCAAGAATCTCGACCTTTCCGGTTTCGACATCGACATCCACCTCGACGAAGCCAGCGGCCAACGCCGGAACCGTGCCCTCCTTGGGCAACGTATCCTTAGCGACTCCGATCAGGCCGGTTCCGGCAATTCCGGCGACGGCGCCTTTGGTCATCGGATTGATGTCTTCCGGCACTTCATGGCCCGCGAACTTGCCACCCATTTCAATAGCTGCCTGTGCAGCTTCGGCAAAAGTCATTGCGGCCGCGCCGTTCGTTACAGTCTCGTCCTTGACTTCATAGTCATCGGGAGCGCCGCCCAACGTTGCCGCTGCGACTTCTTTCAGCTTTGCGACAGCGTCCATTGCCGCAACATAGTTGGTGCGCGTCATAGTGAAGTTCGTGTTCGAGCCGAACTGGCCGAGATTCCACGGAATGTGCTTCAGCGTACCCCCTCGCTCGATCACAACGCGGTCCCAGTCGTATCCCAGAACCTCGGCGGCGACACGGCTGGTGGATGCATAGGAATATGTTCCCAGATTGCCGACGCCAGTATGGACGTGGAGGATTCCGTCAGGGGTTATCCGAACAAGTCCATCGAACCCGTTCGCGCCAGCGGAATGGTATGCGCTGGCCACTCCGTAGCCTCGGACCTTTGATCCGCTGCGCATTCCGGACTGGCTGGAACGCATGGCCCAATTGAATTCTTCGGCGCCCTTCTCCAATGCCTCTTTCAGATACGCCGACGTCACCGGGCCCTGTTTGGCGCCGATCTTGGCGTCAGCCCCTCCGTCTCCCGGTGCGTTCAGCACTCGAAGCGCAACCCGGTCGATGCCCAATTCGCGCGCGGCCTTGTCAAAGAGTGGCTCGAACATGTTCGCGGCCTGGTTTTCGCCAGGGCCACGCTGTGCGCCTTTCGGAACCGTATTGGTGAGCACCGGAACGGCGCGGAAGCGCATGCTTTCCGGCTGGAATACGATAGTGGTCGCGATTCCCACATTGTTGAAGTCCCAAAATCCGCTGGTCGGCCCAACGTCCTGAACAACATAGACATCCGCCGCAAGCAGTTGGCCGTTTTCGGCGAAACCGAACTTCGCGTGCCCCTGGAAGCCGGAGCGCGCCATGCCGTTGTCGTATTCCTCGTTGCGGCTGACCCGTAGCAGGCAGGGACGGCCGCCGATCTTTTTCGACACCAGCGCCGGAAGAGCCATAAGCGGATAGGCAGCTGCCTTGCCGCCAAAGCCGCCGCCGCAGAACTCAGCGACGAAAACCAGATCGCTCGGTGCAATCCCGATCATGTTTGCAAGACCGGGCTGCGCGAAGGCTGTCGACTGCGTCGAGCCCCAGACATGGCACTTTCCGTTTTCCCAGTATGCCGCCGCCGAACGGGGTTCCATTGCATGGTGGGAATTTGTGGCATGGACCATGCTTTCCTCGACGATGACCTTCGATCGTCCGAAGCCGTCCTCGATATCGCCAAATGCCCATTCCGATACCGCCGCACCGCGGGGCAGCTCACCGTCGCCAGCTAGCGCGAAGTCCTTTGCGGTCCATTTGACCGTCTGAAAATCGATTCCTCGCCCCGCGACGTTTCCACCAGTAAGTGCGTCAGCGCTGCCCGGCTTGAGGCTCTCGAGGGGATCGACCACGAACGGAAGGAGTTCCATGTCCACACGGACCCGTGCCACGGCATCAGCTGCCGCCTGCTCGGTCTCGGCAGCGACAGCAACAATCGGCGCTCCGTACCAAGTGGGTTCGTTCGAGAGAATAGGAAAGCCGGTCGGCCCTGGCTGCTTGATGTCGTCAGGCACCAACGCTGTCAGGAAACCAGGCACCTTCTCAGCTTCGCTCAGGTCAATTGAGTTGACCTTTCCATGCGGCATGGGTGAGCCGTAAAACTTGATGTGCGCCATTCCGTCAGCACGGAAATCCTCGGCGTATTTCGCGGCGCCAGTGACCTTGGCTTCAAGATCCGGCGGTGTGAAGTCTTTTCCAATCAGTTTGTAGGCCATGGCTCAGACCCTCTCTGCGGCTTTCATGACACCGCGCAAATAGTGATCGTAGGCACCGCATCGACAGATATTGCCCGACAATGCCTGCCGGGCCTCGTCAATCGTTGGCTTAGGGTTTCGGTTCAGCAGCGCAACGGCTGACACGACCTGACCAGGCGTGCAGAAGCCGCATTGCGGTCCGATCTCGTCGATGAATGCCTGCTGTACAGGGTGCAGCGTTCCATCGTCGTGTGCCACCCCTTCGACGGTTACTATCTCACGGCCTCGGACCCGGTGGGTCAGGGTGGAGCAGGAGTAGATGGTGATACCATCCGCCATGACGGTGCAGGCTCCGCACTCCGCCTGATTGCAGCCGATCTTTGTCCCGGTGAGGCCGATCCGGTAGCGAATTGTGGTTGCCAGCGTTTCGTTCGGCGGCACGTCGAGACGGTGGGTTCGTCCATTCACTGTAAGCGAGACCATCCGCTCCACTGCCCTTGCATCCGCTCGCGCCGAAGTGGTCGTAGAGAACAGATAGCCAGCTCCTGCGATGACAGTTCCCGAGCAGACTACACCCCGCAGGAAGTTCCGGCGGGACATGTGCAGTGGCTTCCACGGCTTGATATCGTCACCGCAAGGACCGATTTCCTTGATAGCCGGGCCAGGATCGTAGTCGATCGTCGGATCATAAGGTCCGTATTTGTCCATAAAGGCATCCTCCCATCGCAACGCACGGTTGATCGCCAGGAGCCAAGACGCTTTTGCGGCAATCACCGTTTATCGTTAAACAATGGATTCACGGTAGCAGGTGAGATCGAAAGCAGCAATCGAGTTTTTTGAATCGTTCGGTGACTCCCGAGAACGTTGCCTTCGGATGTTCAGCGAAAGTTACAGGACGCAATGAGTGTTCTGGTTGTTCCACTCAGGTACGGCTTCCGGCCGGACGGCTACGGCCAGCCTGAGAGCAAGTCCGTGGATTAGAGCTCATTCGATTCGGCACTGCACTGTGCCCGCCAGTATGAGATGTCGAACATCCCAACCAGTGCCCTCATCCGGTCCGAAAATGGCGACTTCGCCTTTGGTTCGCATGCGCCGTTGTGAGTAGAGGCCAACGGTGAATCCGCGCATATTCGGTCAGGAAATGCACTCAATGACGTGCCCGACACGCACTTGCGAAGTAGAAGCCATGCGCGGCAATCGTCATCGCGCTGGACCACACTCTCGTGCCCGAATGAAGCGCCTCGATCCTGGTAAACATGTTTGCGCACGTCCGCACTTTGGCCGCTGGAACGCAGAACCGCAGCTTCTCTGTCGCATCCGCGACACTTCAGGATACGCCCAGTGTGCACTCAATTCCTCGAGCAAGTCCCATCTGAGCACATAGAAGTGCTGCCAATAAACTCAAGAGTTTGAATGGCGGCTCCGTATCTGAACGTGCGTACCTAGCGGTGGGCCGAACTAGGGATCCATGGTACAAGGTGGAAATTTCAATCCGCTTTAGCCGGTAGACTGATGTAAACACACGGGCGATGATAGACCAGAACGGCACAGTGAAAACGGATCCGTTCAGGATCAGGCGGGAAGCGTGAATGGTGCTCGCCAAGACTGTGGACTTGGTCATCAGCGAAAATTTGGTTAATCGAAGGGTAGCGTATGGCTATTGCCTCATTATACCCCATAACAGGGTAGGAGGCTATCCGAACCAATCCAGCGACAGGTTCAGTCGGAAGCGAAGAATGCGAAACGGCACAAGAACAGGAACTACGACGAAAACACCATCGTATCGCGGGCGGATGCCTCCTTTTCCGGGAGTTTGCTTGTATGACGTTCAAGACACCTGAACAGATCGCTGAAACCAGTTTCGATTACGAATCGGAGTCGACTCCCCAGGTAGCGGAACAGATGCAGTACCAACCCATCAGCAGTGTATGGGAGGGTAGCGATGGCGAACTTCTGGAGGTGATGTTTAAATTCTATCCGTCCATTCCGCCGGAACCGATTCTGGACGCAACCTATAACCGGGGGCGTTTTTGGAAGGGATCGGATCGAAACGAAATATCGATGGACATCGATCCGAAGTTCAAGACAATGATAGTCGGAGACAACCGCAGGATGGAAGGCGTACCCGATTCGGCGTTCGGGGCTGTCGTGTACGACCCGCCGCATGTCGGCCCTCAGGGGCGCGACAAGAGCCGGAAAAAGTTCGACGAGGATTTCGGAGCGACCGTTGAATGCGGAAAGGAACAGAACTGGACACTGAGCTACCTTTATCCGCCGTTCCTTGAGCAGGCCAAGCGGGTTCTGAAACCGCGCGGACTGTTATTCGCGAAGATCACCGACATGGTGAATTGCCATCGCTCGCGGTGGCCGCACTGCGACTTCATGCGGATGGCCGATGAGGCTGGGTTCACTGTGTGCGACCTGATCGTCAAAATGCGCACCGGGCCAATGACTTCCGACAAGTGGAAGACAGCGCACCATGCTCGCAAGCGGCATTGCTTTTAGATTGTCTGTCGCAACGGCCGCAGCTGCGAAAGATAGGCCATGCGCGAATATGACCCGCTCAGTGTTGACGAGCTCGGGCGCAGCGCAGCTCGCGCATTGATGGACTATCCGCCCGACAAACTGCCGCCGACTGACGCATTTACCGGTGCCGGAGTCTACACACTTAATTATATGGGAAAGTTTCCGGCCTATCAGGATCTGGGTGCCGAATGGCCGATATATGTCGGAAAAGCGGATCCTCCCGGACGAAGGCAAGGACGGACGGCGGTATCACGGCCATCCTCAGCACTATATAGTCGACTCATTATAGTCGACTCATTCATCATGCACGGTCCATAAATGCTGTGAAGAACCTGGATCCGCTGGACTTTCGCTGTCGCTGGCTAGTGCTCGACCCCGTCTGGATCGGACTGACCGAGCAGGTTCTGATCTCAGAATACCGACCGCTATGGAATGTTGTAGTTGACGGGTTCGGCAACAACGATCCTGGCAAAGGACGCATGAACCAACGCCGATCACAATGGGATACATTGCATCCAGGTCGTGACTGGGCATTCCATCTCCAGGACCGGGGCGAAACGGATGCGGACATTCGCCGATTGATCGCCAACGACAGACGGTAGCGGTCGGATCGATCTTCACACCTCAATTTGGAGTACCTACGGCTGTGAGACCCTAACCTGATCCTTTACTGAGGTCCGGTTCAGTGAATTCGGTCAGTTGATGGAATGGCGCGTTCGCACGGAGTCACCAAAGGCGCTGCGCGGATGTATCGAAGTCACCTCACGAATTGCATTGAGGCGCCTCCTCGGAATTCTATGACCACGCGATGGCCTTGGGCAGCATATTGATCGTCTATGTAAGCTGTATCGGTTTCGCTGAAATTCGTGAAAGTGTCCTTGATCGGGAAATTCCAAAACACAGAGCCACCTGATGACATTCGCCGAATTTGACGCCGAGGTAAAATTCGCGAATTACACAATATATTGTAACCATATGTGGATATCAACGTATATATAGGATGTTGCCAAAATACTACAATCGGCAAAGAGCGCAAAGCGCAAAAATATGCGACCGAAAATGACGTGAACAAAGATTGAACGGTCATATGGATTCGAATCGCGGAGTCCGGGGCACTCTCCGTTTCGCAATGAGCAGGAATGCACCTCGGATGACGGCAATCAGAGGAGAAAATTCGATGACTGCGGAAAAAACCAGCACGGCCCAGATCGATTGGGATGCGTTTCGGGCATGGGAAGCGGAGCAGCGCCGCAAGAAAGAGGACCGCGTCCGTGACGCGCGGGCTGAACTTCTTGTTCTTCTCCGGAACGCTAATGTTACCGGAGTTGAGGCCCATTATGACGGATACGGCGACAGCGGGAATGTCTCCGAAGTCTCTGCGACTCCCGGAGGCACCTCAATCAGCGAAGTCGACGAACGCCTTAGGGACTTTGTCTGGGACATCGCGTCCATGCTGCATCCGGGATTCGAGATCGACGATGGTGGAGAGGGCACCCTCACCTGGGATGTGACCAAAGACCGGATCGACCTGGATCACGCTGACTTCCTGATGGAGCGCATCCCTGAACTTCACGAGGACATCTGAAATGGCCCATCCGGTCCATCACGCGGAGAGTTCCGCAAGAAAATTCGGCGGAAATCCCCAGGATTACCAATCGATTCATGACTGGTTTGACGCATCGAAAGCTCACGAGGCGCTCCCTTCACACCGAGCGCTTCGGCACCACAGTCTCGGAATATTCGAAGCACAGTCGGTTTTCGGACATGAGATCGTCAATTCCGAAGGTCGCCGCATACCTGTTCGGTTCATAGGCGAACAGCATGTCCGCGAGGACTGCCGCAGGATTCCGTCGGTGTCGGACTGGCTTCGCGGTCTGCCGTTAGAGCCGTGGATGGTAAACGGAGTGATTCTTCCCGACCTTGAGAAGGTAGGCCCGGATCCCCGCCACGACTGGCAGGTGGCTGTGGCATCCGGACAGACCGATCTTGGATTCAAGGACTGGATCGAAGAGAAAGAGCTACGGCTTCAAGCCCAAGCGGCGCGAAAGCTAGCTGCGTGAAGGAGCGCGGTTTTCTGGTCAATTGCCATATTGGCCGCCCGGTTCCACTAGGAAACGCAATACCAGATGCAGTTGAGTCATGCGTTTTTGTACGCATGATGTAGCAAATCGGCCAGGAAACGGCGTTTCCTAAAGGAAGCGCAGCCAAATCGCCGCGCTTCATTCGTCGCGGCTATGTCCGGCGTCGCAGGTAAACGTAGTATGCACCCGATCCACCATGTCTGGGATGTGCCTCAGATATGTCCAATACCAGCTGAGACAGCGGCGGAGAAACAAGCCAGCGTGGCACCTGACGTTTCAGAACACCTTCACGCGCCGGAGCTAGCCCATCACCGGTGCTGTTCCTGCCCTTGCCGGTGATCACCAGGACCAGTCGGAGCCCAGCGGCATTAGCCTTCAATATGAAGCGATTTAGTTCCGGAAGCGCCTCCGCGGCCGTCATGCCATGAAGGTCGATCCGTGCCTCAGGCACAATCTTCCCCCGCTTGAGCCTGTCATGCGTCCGCTTGTCCATCCGCAGAGGGCGGCTTTGCAGATACTGCGATACGCTGGGAGCAAGGTCATATGACGGGCTGCCGCTCCCGCCTTTCTCGCCAATCCGAAACTCCTGGATAGGGCTGCGGACAGGCTTTGCCGAAACGTTCCGCTCCGGTTCGGGACGGGAGTTCGTCGTTGACGTCGGTTCCGGCCGGTCAGGGTGGAGCGACGTGGTCCGCCGTGTTACCTTTTTCCAAAGACTCGCTTCTTCCGGAGTCAGCAGACGTGGACCTTTGCGCCGCATTCCAGTCTAACATGCTACTGACGGCCGGGTTCGCGCCGGTGAGCTCTGTCGGAACGCGCTGCCGCGCTTGCGTGAAAGTCGCAGTCCAACCGGGAACCTGCCGATTGTGTACGAAGTCATTCGCCTGTCGCGACTAGCTTCCAGTTGGGATCCTTCGCGCCCATGCAACGCATAAAGGTCCAAGTGTCTTTCTGCCGCCTGATCTCGTTTGGGTTGCCTTCAACGATTTCTCCGGCCGAGTTCCGAACCGCACTGGTCAGTTCGCCAATAAACCGTATCGTGATTTCAGCTTCCTTGGTTCCCCCGTCATATGTCGCCTCCAACAGCGACATTTCACGGACTCCGACAAATTTTGCGTCAATCGAAAGGCCTTGGTCCTCGCGTTCACCGACCACATCGATGAATGTCTGGTAAACTTCATCCCCAAGAAACGGTGCGATGCTGTCAATGTCTCCCCGCTCGAATGACATCAGAATCATCTCATATGCGCCCTTCGCACCCTCAAGGAATTCACCGACAGAAAATTCCGGCTCGTTGAATTTCATCGCTGTCAATGCCTGCGCCGCATCAGAGTATTCGCCGACATGGTCCGTTATGTCGTCATCAGCGCCATCCTCGATCTCAATCACCTCCGGTGCCGCTGGCTGCCTGTCCCGGGAGGTGGCGGAAACCGGTGGTCTTTCATATCCTTCCCGGGTGCCAAGAACACTGCGTAGACGCAGAATCAGGAAGACGGCAATTCCGGCAAGAACCAGTAGCTGAACGACGGCGTTACCCATGCGGATCCCTTTCCCGGTCAGGTGGCATTCTGCGAGTGTCGCACATATTTAGGCATTACCAAAGGACAAGTCCACCGCAAGCCGTACGTCATCAATGAGGTTAACATGTGGCTGTTCGCGATTTTTGCCGGAATCCCGTTAATTGAGATTGCGTTGTTCATTCTCATCGGCGGAGCCATTGGGCTTTGGCCAACACTTGGAACCGTGATTCTCACCGCCGCGGCTGGAACGTGGCTCGTTCGCGCACAGGGACTGGCCGCCCTGCAACAGCTACGGGACTCGCTTTCCGAATTCCGTGATCCGTCGGAGCCCCTGGCACATGGCGCTATGGTTCTGGTTGCCGGCATCCTGCTTCTGACGCCAGGATTTTTCACCGACGGGATCGGTTTCGCTTTGCTGGTCCCTCCTGTGAGGGCGGCCGTCTTCCGCTATCTCGGCCAGCGCATTCGAGCAGAGCTTCACTACAGAAATACCAGTTCCGAACGCCATCAGAGGGATCCTGCTGCCGATGATGTCATCGATGCGGAATTCACCGATCTGCCACCGTCGGATAGCAAGCCAAATGGGCCAGGACAGCCTGTACATTGAGTGCCGCCTGACCGTCTGATAGGGAAGCGGCGCAGCTATAAACAGGGAAATTCAGGATGGTGAAGAACGGAAGCGACAGATCTGAAACACCAAACGGATCCGACAAGTCAGCTAACATCCAGATTCTGGGACAATACATCAGGGATTTCTCGTTCGAGAACATTATGGCCCAGAAAGGAATTTCTGGCGAGGTCACTCCTGATATCTCGGTTCAGGTCTCGCTTGACGCAAAGAAACGTCCAAGCGGTCCTCAGTTTGACGTGATCTGCAAATACTCGATTTCGTCAAAAAACAAAGCCAGTAATGAAACGATGTTTCTCCTCGAACTGGAATATGGAGGGTTTTTCCAGATCGAGAACCTGCCGGAACAGCAGCTGCGGCCGTTCCTTTTGGTCGAATGCCCAAGATTGCTGTTTCCTTTTGTTCGACGAATCGTAGCCGACATCACACGAGAAGGCGGTTTTCCGCCACTTAGCCTGGAACTCATTGATTTCGCCGCGTTATATCGCCAAGCAGCAACAAGAAAAGGCGAAGAGGCGACTCCGGCCGCTTAAGGACTGAATTTCCGCCAAAGAGCTTTCTCGCCCAGACTGTCGACGAAGGCAGCGTGCGCGGCAGCTTCAGCATCGGTGATTCGGGACGGAAGTTGCCGTCCCCTTGGCTCAGGGCGCCATTCGTCGCTCGACGACTCCCGCCCTCGTGCCAGACTGGCCGTGAATGCTAAATCAGGCTGCCGTCCTCCAATCAGTTCCAGATAGACCGCTGCCAGAATCTCGCTGTCCAGAAGCGCCCCGTGCTGGACTCGGGCGGAATTGTCGATTCCAAATCGACGGCAAAGAGCATCAAGTGAGGCAGGCGAGCCTGGAAATTTCTTTCTTGCGATGTCGAGCGTATCGATTACCAAATCCCGACGCAGCTGTGGTCGACCTGTTCTGTGAAGCTCGGCGTTGATAAATTTCACGTCGAAAGCCGCGTTGTGAATCACCAGTTTGCTGTCGCTCAGGAACTCAAGGAATCCTTCCGCCAATTCGGCGAATTTTGGTTTGTTTGAGAGAAACGAGTCGTCCAAGCCATGGATATCAAAAGCTTCCTTGGGCATCGCACGTTCCGGATTGACATATTCATGATATGTGCGGCCAGTGGGGATATGGTTAATGAGCTCGACCGCGCCGATTTCTACAAGCCTATGGCCAGCCTCCGGTTCCAAGCCAGTCGTTTCTGTGTCGAGAACCACCTCACGCATTCGCCAGCCTCATCTTTATATCTTCAAGACAGGATCGTACTGCCGCAAGCGCACCTTCAGGAGTCACCGTCTCAATGAGATAATCGGCGCGCTTCCGCTTTTCAGAATCGGGCATCTGTCGTGCCAGCATAGTTTCAAACTCCGCTTCGGTAACGCCGCTTCGTTCGAGAAAACGCTCGCGCTGGACCCCGGGCGGCGCCGAAACCACAGCAATGGCATCCACATCGTTCTCGCCGCCGGTCTCGAACAGAAGTGGAATGTCAAGGACAGCCATGTCCCCAATTGCCGCTTGAATGAACGCCTCGCGGTCAGCGGCAACAAGCGGATGTACGACGCCTTCGATCTTTCCCAAAGCTGCATGATCTTGGGAAATCCAGCACTTCAGGGCTGGCCGGAAAACCGCATCGTTGATTATGGCACTGGGACATAGCCTTCGAATTGGCTCAACTGCGGCACCGCCCATGGAGTACAGCTTGTGGACGGTTGCATCCGCATCCCAAACAGGGACTCCTTCGTCAGCAAACATACCCGCAGTCGTTGTCTTTCCCATGGCAATCGAGCCAGTTAGCCCTAACAGGAACGGGCGCTGACTCATTGCAACACAATCTGGCGCGTCTCATCATCAATTTCAGGCCGTGTGTTGAACCATCTCTCGAACGCAGGCACGGCTTGATGCAGTAACATTCCGAGTCCGTCGACAGTTTTGCAGCCAATTCCGGCCGCGTGCCTTAGGAGCGGTGTTTCGAGAGGAGTATAGACAAGATCATTGACAACTGCATCGGATGACAGCGCGTCGAGGGGAACCGGGAATTCCGGGTTGCTCTCCATTCCAAGTGAGGTCGCGTTTACGACAAGCTTGGCGCCTTTCATCATGCGTCCTGCCTGTACCCATTCAAATACGGTCACTCTCGCCCCGAACTCGGATCTCAGCGCCTCGGCGCGTGCCCTGGTGCGATTGCTGATGTAGATCTCCGGAACTCCGACTTCGATCAGCGATGCAACAACTGCCCGTGCTGCGCCACCGCTTCCGATCACTGCGGCGTGCCCAGACTTAGGATCCCATTCCGGCGCGTTCTGCCGGAGGTTTTCAACGAATCCGTAACCATCGGTATTGTCGGCATGAAGCTTGCCATCATCTCTGAATATGAGAGTATTCGCCGCTCCTATCAGCGCCGCCCGATCCGTTACCAGGTCAGCCAGCCAAAGAACGGCCTCTTTGTGCGGAATGGTCACGTTCACCCCGACAAAACCGAGCTTTGGCAGCGCTCCGATCGCATCTTCCAGATCAGAGTGCTTTATGTTCATCGGTACGTACTGACCACGAAGTCCATATTTCCGTAGCCAGTGATTGTGAAGCTGTGGCGACCTGCTGTGCCCGATAGGAAATCCGATCACGCCAGCGAGTGGAATGCGGTTTTCGTCGCTCATCCTGGAATCAACCCCCTGTCCACGAGATACGTCATAACCTCCAGAAGCGGCAAGCCAACTATGGTGAAATGATCGCCGTCAATGCGACGGAACAATCTGATTCCTTCCTCTTCGATTTTGTAGCACCCGACAGTGTCGGAAATTCCGGGCCAGTTTCGAACGATATACGCGTCCAGGAATTCACTGGACGACCTGCGCATCTGAAGCTCAGCCTTGCCGGTGAACTGCCATACAGACTGACCGGCTTCGCAGACAGAAACGGCCGAATACAGCCGGTGTTTTCGCCCGTTCAGAAAACCAAGCTGTTTTCTTGCGTCCAACCTGTCTTTCGGTTTCGCAAGCACCTTCCCTTCGAATTCCAGAACCTGATCGCAGCCGAGTACGATCGCTTCTGGATCGATCTCAGCCGCAGCAAAGGCCTTGCGTTTCGCGAGTTCCATCGCAACTTCATCCGGATCAGAGCCGTTTTTTTCGAGTGCGGTCCTAATCCTGTCCTCATCAACGCCAACCGGCAGTGTATCGAAGTGCACATCGGCGCAGCGCAGTAGCGACTGACGCGCGGATGATCCCGACGCTAAAACCAGGCGTTGCGGCACTTGATAACCCCGTGGAAAAATCATGAACGATACCTTGGACAGATTCTGAATAACAGATGACTCCGATGCTGTCATCGGCTTCGGAGGGAAATCACCCTGATTCCGGGACTGCCTATCCACTGTGGAAAGAAAATCCCACAGAAGCCTGATTTCTGGGATTCAGCCAATGAGGAGAATCGACAGATCAAAGTATGTGTATTTATCATTTTGAAAATAAAAGAAAATTTTACATGTCGTCATGTTGATCAAATGAATTGGATGATGGGGACAATTATGTGGAAAACCAATTAATTGGAGTTATGAACAGCCTCAACAGATTCATCATCCTTTTCAATTCATTTATTATAGATTGGAACACGAACGAAAGGGTTTGCCATGAACGCCACGTTAGCTCTGATCTACCCATGGGTGAAAGCTCTGCACATAATTTCGGTCATGGCTTGGATGGCAGGATTGTTCTACCTGCCAAGGCTGTTTGTCTATCACGCAGGGACGGTCGCTAAAGACAGCGACACCGACCGGCTGTTTGCCGTAATGGAACTGCGTCTGTTACGGGTCATTATGAATCCTGCGATGATTGCGGCTTGGATGTTCGGAGTTCTGTTGGCGATTACTCCCGGCGTCGTGGACTGGTCAACGATATGGCCTTGGACAAAGGCAGCTGGTATCCTCGCGATGACCTGGTTCCATCACTGGCTTGCCTTAAGAAGGAAAGATTTCGCTGCCGGAATGAACAAGTGCACAGAACGGCAGTTTCGGTTTATGAATGAGATTCCAACGGTTTTGCTTATCCTGATAGTTGTTTCTGTCATTGTAAGGCCGTTCTGAAGGATTCCATCCGTTAAAGGCAGTATCTGAGTCTTCCCGATGGACTGGTTGAAATCTCGCAGTTGCCGGTGCTCAGATGGTTGGGAAACCTGTTCCGGCCCAGTAATCTGCGACTTGGGACTCCTCGTTCTGAAAGATTGCTTTTCTTGAATTGACAATGGGTGCGCAGGCCGGTAATGAACCGCCGTCCGGCCGTCCGGCCGGGAACTTTCCCAGATTAGGCAGCGACCTAGGGCCATTGCGCCCGAACCAATGGATTTTGTCATGAGCAAAGAACGACTGAACCTCGCCGACCTCAAGGCCAAGAGCCCGAAAGATCTTCTGGCCATGGCCGAAGAACTCGAAATCGAAAACGCGTCGACCATGCGCAAAGGCGATATGATGTTCCAGATACTCAAGGAACAGGCCGAAGATGGCTGGGAGATCGGCGGCGATGGTGTCCTTGAAGTTCTGCAGGACGGATTCGGTTTTCTGAGATCTCCGGAGGCCAATTACCTCCCTGGGCCCGACGATATCTATGTGTCGCCTGATATGATTCGGCAGCACAGCCTGCGAACCGGAGATACCGTAGCGGGAATGATCCGGGCACCAGAGGAGAACGAGCGTTATTTTGGCCTGACCAAAGCGGAGGAAATCAACTTTGAGGAGCCGGACCGGGCGCGCCACAAGGTTGCGTTTGACAATCTGACACCGCTTTATCCAGATCAGCGCCTGAAGATGGAAATCGAGGATCCGACCATCAAGGATCGTTCGGCCCGTGTGATAGATCTGGTTGCGCCAATTGGAAAAGGCCAGCGTTGTCTGATAGTTGCGCCTCCGCGGACGGGCAAGACCGTGCTGCTGCAGAACATCGCCCACTCAATTGAGGCCAATCATCCGGAGTGCTATCTGATCGTACTTCTGATTGATGAACGCCCCGAGGAAGTCACGGACATGCAGCGGTCAGTCAAAGGCGAGGTGATTTCTTCAACCTTCGATGAGCCAGCGACGCGGCATGTGGCGGTAAGCGACATGGTTATCGAGAAGGCCAAACGTCTCATAGAACACAAGCGGGACGTGGTGATCCTGCTGGATTCGATCACCCGGTTGGGAAGGGCCTTCAACACCGTGGTTCCGTCGTCTGGGAAAGTCCTTACAGGCGGAGTCGACGCGAACGCCCTGCAGCGGCCAAAACGGTTCTTTGGCGCCGCCCGGAACATTGAGGAAGGTGGCTCCCTGACAATCATCGCAACGGCCCTGATTGATACAGGAAGCCGGATGGACGAAGTAATTTTTGAGGAATTCAAAGGCACCGGCAACAGCGAAATCGTGCTTGACCGTAAGGTTGCTGACAAACGGGTCTATCCGTCGATAGACATCCTCAAATCCGGAACCAGGAAAGAGGATCTGCTCGTCGACCGGATCGACCTGCAGAAGACATTCGTTCTTCGCCGCATCCTGAATCCAATGGGAACCACCGACGCAATCGAGTTTCTCCTGTCGAAGCTGAAACAGACCAAAACGAACTCCGATTTCTTCGACTCGATGAATGCTTGAGGGCATGCCACCGGACTGACGCCATGGACACAATCTATGCGCTGGCTTCCGCCCGAGGCAAAGCAGGCGTGGCGGTCATCAGGGTTTCAGGTTCGCATGCACATGACGCGGGCAGGTGTCTTGCGGGCTCGCTGCCTGACTGGCGCAGGGCAGGGGTTCGTATTCTGCGAACCTCCCAAGGAGACGCGCTGGACGAAGCCTTGGTGCTTGCCTTTGAAAAAGGCGCCAGCTTCACCGGCGAGAAAGTCGTGGAATTCCATATACATGGTGGAGCTGCAGTTTCGGCGGCCGTCCTAAGGGCGCTCGGTGAACTGAACGGTCTCCGGCCTGCGGAGCCAGGCGAATT
Source organism: Rhodobacter sp. (assembly GCA_022824145.1). Classification (GTDB taxonomy): domain Bacteria; phylum Pseudomonadota; class Alphaproteobacteria; order Rhodobacterales; family Rhodobacteraceae; genus JAPOUP01. The sequence continues at coordinate 40,339 of JAJEAY010000145.1, forward strand.
TAGCCGACGGGCACTGGAAAACGACTGCCTGGATCTGTCGCAGGTGGAAGGACTCGGAGATCTGATCGAAGCGGAAACGGAGGCGCAGCGACGGCAGGCAATGAATGTCTATTCGGGTCGGTTGGGTGCGAAGATCAGGGAATGGCGAGACCAGCTGGTCCGCGCAGCTGCCCTTCTGACCGCGGCAATCGACTTCGCCGATGAAGATGTACCTGATAGCGTATCCCGGGAAGCAATGCATGTTCTTGAGTCGCTGCGGAAAGACCTGAAAGACGAAATTGCGGGCGCTTCGGTCGCCGAGCGGCTGCGGAGCGGGTTTGAAGTAGCGATCATCGGCCCGCCCAATGTCGGGAAGTCCACCCTCCTTAACTGGCTGGCAGGGCGCGAGGCGGCAATTACCTCTGAATTGGCCGGGACAACGCGGGATGTGATCGAGGTCCATATGGATATAGACGGGTTGCCCGTAACGTTTTTGGATACGGCTGGCCTTAGGGAAAGCGGCGATAGGATCGAGCGCATCGGAATTGAGCGTACCAAGTCACGAGCGACGCAGGCGGACCTTCGGGTTTTTCTGACGTTGGATGGAAGGACGGACCGGTCCCTGGTGTCGGATGAAGACATAACTGTTATTGGCAAGGCTGACACGCATGCGCAGCCGAACGGTGTTTCCGGCCTGACCGGCAAGGGCGTCGAGGAACTCATCGGCAGAATTGCCAAAATCCTTGAATGCAGAGTTGCGGGGATCGGGAATGCGATACGGGAGCGGCACCGGATTTCCCTGGAAAACGCAGTAGTTTCGCTAGGGGTGGCGCATGCGGAGATGGCCTCAGGCCAGAACCGCGTGGAAATTGCGGCAGAGGAAATCCGAAACGCGATGCATGCGCTCGATTCAGTTGTTGGCAGAACCGGCATTGAGGATATACTGGATGAAATCTTCTCGCGGTTCTGTATTGGCAAGTGAAGGAATGTTTCACGTGAAACACCGTCAGTTCGATGTAATCGTGGTCGGTGGTGGCCATGCCGGTGTGGAGGCCGCCCACGCCGCGCATAGACTTGGCGCTCGGACCGCCTTGGTCACGATCAACCGCGAAAACCTCGGCGTGATGTCATGCAATCCCGCAATTGGAGGTCTGGGCAAGGGACACCTGGTCCGCGAGATCGACGCTCTTGACGGCGTAATGGGAATTGCTGCTGACAGGGCTGGCATTCAGTTCAGGCTGCTCAACCGGCGCAAAGGGCCTGCGGTCCAAGGACCGAGAGCCCAGGAGGACCGAGACCTTTACAGAGCAGCGGTTTCGGAAGCTGTTGAATCTGCGCCGAACATTCAGATTGTTCTCGGTGAAGTGGTCGATCTCGCTGTCAGCGGCGAACGTGTCCAGGGCGTCATTCTCGATGACGGATCGGAGCTTCGCGCTGGTGCCGTTGTGCTGTCGGCTGGAACGTTCCTGCGTGGCGTAATCCATATCGGTGAGGTTCGCCGCGAGGGCGGGCGCTGGGGTGACCGGCCCTCCGCGCGGTTGGGACAGCGGCTGGAGTCTTTTGGACTGAATATGGGACGCCTGAAAACCGGGACACCGCCACGGCTGGACCGCCAAACCATTGACTGGTCCCGGGTCGACATGCAGCCGGGCGATGACGAACCTTCGCTGTTCTCGTTTATGTCCCGGTGCCCAGCAGCCCAACAGGTTTCCTGCGGCATCACGCACACTAACAGCGCCACCCATGCGATCATCCGGAAGAATATCGGCCGATCAGCAATGTACAGCGGTCGAATTGGAGGGACTGGTCCAAGATACTGTCCTTCTGTCGAAGACAAGGTGGTGCGGTTTCCGGACAAGGGATCACATCAGATATTTCTGGAACCGGAAGGGCTGGACAGCGAAGTCATTTACCCGAACGGGATCTCAACCTCACTGCCAGTGGAAGTTCAGGAGGATTATGTCGCTTCGATTCAGGGGCTTGAGGGGGCCCGTATCCTTCAGCCTGGCTACGCTATTGAATACGACTACATGGATCCAAGATCCCTGAAGCCGACGCTTGAACTGAGGGATGTACCGGGATTTTTTCTCGCAGGCCAGGTGAATGGCACCACAGGTTATGAAGAGGCGGCGGCCCAGGGACTTGTTGCGGGCCTGAACGCAGCGCGGGCGGCCTGGGACCTGGAGCCAGTCCTGTTTTCGCGGACGACCTCGTATATCGGGGTTCTGATTGACGACCTCATTACACACGGGGTCAGCGAACCGTATCGGATGTTCACGTCCCGGGCGGAGTATCGCCTGTCGCTTCGTGCGGATAACGCGGACCAGCGGCTCACGCCGGTTGGAGGAACCATCGGTTGCGTCAGCGACAGACGACTGGATGCATTTGGAAAGAAAATGGATCAAATCGAACGCTGCAGGGAAGCTCTTTCCGCGCATGCTTACTCGCCAAAGGAGCTTGCCAGTGCCGGATTCAAGGTAAGGGAAGACGGAAAACGGAGAACGGGAATGGATCTGCTTTCGTTTCCGGACGTAAGCTATGGAGATCTGGTCGCACTTGACCCGGCTCTTGAGCGATTCGACCGATCCACTCGGCAGCAGGTTGAACGGGATGCGCTCTATTCCAGCTATATAGACAGGCAGAGTAAGGAGATTGCATCGCTTTCACGGGACGAAGCCTTGGAAATTCCTTCCGGATTCAACTTTGATGGCATCTCGGGCATTTCGAACGAGATAAAGGAAAAACTGTGCCGCATCCGACCGGTTTCTCTTGGACAGGCTTCCCGAATCGAAGGAATGACACCGGCGGCGCTGACACTCCTGCTGGCCAGAATCCGCCAGGACAGTCGACGGAAATCGGCTTGAGGGACTCCGCTGGGCCCGAGGATTTCCGGCAGCGTTTCAATGTTTCACGTGAAACAATGGATCGGCTTCGGCTCTACGAGGATCTTCTGAGGAGGTGGAATCCAGCGATAAACCTGGTCTCCGCCTCGACTCTGCCTGCCATATGGAGCCGTCACTTCGCAGATTCCGCGCAGGCGTATTTCATTGCATCGCCAGAGTCCGGTCGCTGGATCGATCTTGGCTCCGGCGGCGGCTTTCCGGGAGCGGTGGCTGCCATTCTCGCTTCTGAGTTCTCGCCCCGGACATCGGTGTCCTGCATAGACAGTGACCTCCGGAAGTGTGAATTCATCCGCACCGCTTCCCGTAGCCTTGGAGTTCCGATTTCGGTGCGTTCGCAGAGAATAGAGGATGTCCCGTCACAGAATGCTGATTTTGTATCTGCGCGGGCAGTGGCGCCTCTCCCGAAGCTTCTTGGCTTTGTCCATCGTCATCTTTCGGAGTCAGGTATAGCGGTACTCCACAAGGGTACCGGTGCCGATAAGGAGATCGAAACGGCGCTTGAACTTTGGCGATTCAAGGTCGAGAAACACCCAAGTCTCTCGAACCCGGATTCCTTCATACTTCGGATAGGAGGTCTCGCAATTGGTTGACCAGCCCTCCGCACCACCAAAGATCATTGCTCTCGCCAATCAAAAAGGCGGAGTCGGAAAGACGACGACTGCGATCAATCTTGGCGCAGCGTTGGCCGAGGCAGGATACAGGGTTCTTCTTGTCGACATCGATCCACAGGGAAACGCCTCTACTGGCCTGGGACTTTATACCCAGGACCGCCATCTCACGAGTTATGAACTGTTACTGGAAAGCCTGCCGGTTCAAGATGTCATTTACGGTACGGAGGTCAGCGGCCTCTCCATCATTCCGTCTACGGCTGACTTAAGCTCGGCCGACCTTGACCTTAGCTCAAACAGCCAACGAAGTGTCCTGCTCCGTCAAGCGCTGAGGCGAAACGATATGAATGATGCTGGATTCGACTTCATTTTGATTGACTGCCCGCCATCATTGGGTCTGTTGACGGTGAACGGGCTTGTTGCTGCGGATTCAGTGCTTGTTCCCCTGCAGTCGGAATTCTACGCGCTGGAAGGTCTTTCCCAGCTGCTTCTTACCGTTCGGGAGATCCGCAGTTCCGCCAACCCGGATCTAAGGATTGAGGGGGTGCTGATGACGATGGTAGACAGGCGAAACAGGCTGTCACGGCAGGTTGAAGCCGATGCCCGCGAAAATCTTGGCGAAATCGTGTTTCAGACGGTCATTCCCAGAAACGTTCGTCTCAGTGAAGCGCCTTCACACGCCATTCCGGTTTTGGAATACGATACAGGCTCGAAAGGCAGCGAAGCGTATAGAGCGCTGGCACGGGAGCTAGCGACACGGAACCGAAGATTTGTGCGGGGAAGAAGCCATGGCTGAAAACAGAACTGGACGAAGGGGACTCAACCCGAACCGCGGACTCAAAGCGCTTATCGCTGATACAGGTTCGCGCGAACCGCTTCGGCAGACCTCAGCAGGCCAGGAAGTTCCCATTGACAGGTTGGTGCCCAATCCGAATCAGCCTCGAAAGAGCTTCGATCAAGCTGAATTGGAAGAGCTTGCCAGCTCGGTTCGGGAGAAAGGAATCATTCAGCCGCTGATTGTACGGCCCGATCCAGAAAATGCGGAATTATTCCAGATTGTCGCTGGCGAACGCCGATGGCGCGCCGCGCAGGCTGCGCAGCTGCACAGGGTTCCTGTGCTTGTGCGTGACTACAGTGACGTGGAAACGCTGGAAATCGGAATGATCGAGAATGTCCACCGCTCGGTGCTGAACCCGATTGAGGAAGCGGCTGGATACCAGCAACTCATTGATGAATATGGATTTACTCAGGAAATGGCAGCTGCAGCCCTTAGCCGCAGCCGCAGCCATGTCGCCAACATGCTACGGTTGCTCAACCTGCCCAAGTTCGTAAAGGAACTGGTGCGGAAGGGTGATCTGTCTGCTGGTCACGCCCGTGCGTTGCTGACCGCAAACGACCCTGAGGCTATGGCCAGAACTGTCCTGCGCAAAGAGTTGTCGGTTCGTGACACCGAGAGACTTGTTAAACGCGCTGCAAGCGGACGGACTGCGGTCTCACGTAAACCAGCTACAAAGGATTCTGACACGATTGGACTGGAAGGTGACCTTTCGGCGGCTTTGAGCATGAAGGTTACGATCACACACAAGGCAGGCAGTGACTCTGGCCAGATCACGGTTGCCTACCGTACTCTGGAAGACCTTGACCGTCTGTGCTCCCTGCTTTCGTCGGTACGGTAGAGATGTTCAGGCTTGTTCCTTCAATAGCTCTGCAATGACGGAGTCGAGAACCCGTCGGCCAGTCTTGGTCGCATGCAGTCTTCCACCGCCAAGCATTAACAACCCGGAATCTATCAACATGTTGATATTAAGAGAATAATCCGTCTTTCTCCTTAACCTGTCCAAATCAATGCCTTCCGTAAGGCGAAGCCCCATCATCAGTGCTTCGGCATCTGTTTCCCTGTCGGTCAGCGAATTGAACTCCGACTCTCCGCTTTTTCCGCTTTCAACCTGATCCAGCCAGGCAGCTGGCGAAAGCGGTGTGGCCGTGGCGTATCTCGTGCCTTGGTGTGTGAGTCGGCCATGGGCGCCGGGCCCTATGCCTGCGTAATCTCCCGATCTCCAGTAGATCATGTTGTGGCGCGATTCGGCGTTTGGCTTGGCGTGGTTTGAAATCTCATAGGGCGGAAGCCCGGCAGTGTCGCATAACTCCTGCGTTTCGATAAAGAAATCCGCAGACATGTCTTCACTTGGCAGTCCAGGAAGAACTCCGCGTGCCAACCGGTCACCGAACGCCGTCCCCGACTCGATTGTGAGCTGGTAGAGTGAAAGATGGTCAGGCTCCAACGCCAAAGCTTGCCGAAGCTCGACCTTCCAATCCTTCAGCGCTTGGTGCTGACGTCCATAGATCAGGTCAAAGCTCACACGCTCAAAAGTGTCTCGAGCCACGGATACCGCAGCCAGTGCATCTTCTGCGCTGTGGAGGCGTCCGAGCGCTCTGAGGTCTTCATCGACCAAAGCCTGAACCCCAATTGAAACGCGGTTGACGCCCGCGTTTCGGTAACCAGCGAATCGGCGGGCTTCTGTAGATGTTGGATTCGCTTCCAGGGTCACTTCCAGATCGCTTGCCATTGTCCAAGTCGAGCTGACTGCATCCAGAATGGCTTCGACATGGGAGACGTCCATGAGGCTAGGGGTGCCTCCGCCAAAGTACAACGAGCTGAGAGTCCGGTCACCGCACTTTGATCCAATGCGATTGATCTCGGCCAGGTATGCCTGTCTCCAGCGAACCTGGTCGATTTTGGCCGAGACGTGGGAATTAAAGTCGCAATATGGACACTTCGCCGCGCAGAATGGCCAATGAACGTACAGGCCGAAACCGGCCGTCTGCCAGTTCTCAGGCAATGCAGCCGGTGACCAGCATGGCGAAGGCTCTGGCACGGTGGCTCATGCTGTGCTTTCTGCGCGGATCCATCTCGCCGAAGGTTTCAGATTCACCTTCAGGAAGAAATACCGGATCAAATCCGAATCCAAGATCACCGCGCATTGGCCAAACAACCTGACCTTCGACAACGCCTTCAAATATCTCATCGTGGCCATCGGGCCAGGCGAGACAGAGAGTACACCGGAATTGCGCCGTTCTTGGCTGCTGCGCGTTGCAGTCCTCAAGAAGACGCTGGACCCGTTCCATCGCCTGCCTGAAGTCCCGACCGCTGCGGGTTGCGGCCCAGTCGGCGGTATGGACGCCCGGCGCGCCGTCCAGCGCATCAACCGTAATGCCACTGTCGTCTGACAGTGCTGGCAGATGGCTTTCGCGGGCTGCGAAATGCGCCTTGATTCGGGCGTTGCCTACAAAGGTGGATTCGGTCTCGACAGGCTCGGCCAGACCGAATTCGCCAACTGAGCGGATTGCGATACCGAACGGTTCAAGCAGGGCCTGGAACTCGCGGAGTTTTCCCTCGTTATGCGAGGCAATGACCAGTGTGCCGCCATTGAGTCGACGCATGTCAGGACAGGGCGCCTTTCTGGGCGGAGACAAGCTCTGCGACTCCTTTTTCGGCGAGACGCGCGAGCGACGACATTTCGCTGGGAGAAAAGGTCGACCTTTCCGCTGACATCTGGATCTCGATGAGCTGTCCACTTCCGGTCATCACGAAATTTCCGTCGACACCGGCTTCACTGTCTTCCGGGTAGTCGAGATCCAGGATCTGCTGGCCTCCGTAGAGCCCGACGCTTACGGCGGCAACATAGTCGGTCAGTGGATCCGTAGTGACATTACCCGCTTTGATCAGCCTGTTCACTGCAAGCCGCAGCGCCACCCAACCTCCGGTGATCGATGCGCATCTGGTTCCGCCGTCCGCCTGGATCACGTCGCAGTCCAGAGTGATCTGGCGCTCTCCGAGCGCCGCGAAGTCGACGCTCGCGCGCAGCGAGCGTCCGATCAGCCGCTGAATCTCCTGCGTACGACCGCTTTGCCCGGCCTTTGCCTCCCGTCGGGTCCGGGAGTTCGTTGCCCGAGGCAGCATTCCGTATTCTGCTGTCACCCAGCCGAGCCCGGTATTTCTGCGGAACGGCGGTACCCGTTCATCCAGTGACGCGGTACAGATAACCCGGGTGTCGCCGACACTGATCATGCATGATCCTTCGGCGTGTCGCACCATCTCCGGCTCGATCACGATCGGACGCATTTCGTCCAGATTTCTGCCAGACGGTCGCATCTCATCCCTTCCATTCAGGTTTCGGTTGCCTTAACTGTGGGCAGGTTTGGAAAGCAACCCCAAATGATGCCGTTAAGGGACTGCATTCGGAGACTGGCATGGCTGACACGTCGCGCATTCTCGCCGAACTGAATGAACGCAGTATCGAGGTTTTTCGCCGTGTGGTCGAAAGTTACCTGGATCGGGGAGAGCCGGTCGGTTCCCGTACTCTGACACGCTCGATGTCCGAAAATATCTCAGCAACCACAATCAGGAATGTGATGCAGGATCTCGAGTTCCTTGGTCTGCTTGATTCTCCGCATGTGTCCGCTGGCCGCGTGCCGACGGAACATGGTCTGAGGATGTTTGTAGACGGGCTCTTGGAAGTTGAGGATCTCGACGACAGCGACCGCCATAAGATTGACGCAACAATCACTTCAAACGAAAGTGATGTCGGAGCGATGCTTGATCGGATTGGGTCCGCGCTGTCAGCGCTTACCAGTGGCGCCAGTCTCGTCTTGGCACCGAAACATGAAGCCCCGATCAAGCATATAGAATTCGTTTCTCTTGCCTCTGATCGAGCGCTTGTCGTGCTTGTTTTCGCCGATGGGCATGTGGAGAACCGTGTGTTCATGCCTCCTGTCGGTCAGACGCCATCTTCGATGCGGGAGGCCGCGAACTTCCTGAACTCTCTTGCCGCAGGAAAGACGCTCAGCGAGTTGCGAAGCAGTTTCGACCTGGAAATCGAGCAGCGCAGACTCGATCTGGACCGGCTCGCCCGAGGGTTGGTCGAACAGGGTCTTGCAATCTGGGAGAACGAAGGCGAAGTGCCTGAACGCCTGATTGTACACGGAAGGTCAAACCTGCTTGCAGCTGACGGCCAAAGGGAAAATCTGGAACGTATTCGAACGCTGTTCGACGACCTCGAGCGAAAGCGGGATATTGCTGAGTTCCTGGAGCTCGCAGACGAGGGCGAAGGCGTGAGGATTTTCATTGGATCCGAAAACAAGCTTTTTTCGCTTTCCGGTTCATCTTTGGTTGTGTCGCCATATATGAATGCCGACCGGAAGATCGTGGGGGCGGTTGGCGTGATTGGCCCGACACGGCTGAACTATGGTCGGATAGTGCCGATTGTCGATTACACGGCGCAGCTCGTCGGACGGATGATCGGTGACCGAAGGCAATGAGGAAATAGATGACGGAAGTACAGATGAAACCAACGATGCCAGAGGTGGAACTGCCTGAACCACCGGAACCAGGTGAAGAGCAGATCGATATTCTGGAAGCCGAGCATGAAGACGGCACGGAAGCCGATGACGTGCTGCGGGAGGAGCTGGAGCAGCTTCGCGCTGAGCGGGATGAATTGAAGGATCGCGTCATGCGCGCGCTTGCCGAAGCGGAGAATGTCCGTAAGCGCGGAGATCGGGATAGACGGGAAGCCGAGCGGTACGGCGGTTCCAGGCTTGCCCGTGATGTTCTTCCGGTTCACGACAACCTTGCCCGTGCGCTTTCCGCTGCGTCACAGGAGCAGCGTGAGGTGCCTTCCGGCCTGATCGAAGGTGTCGAACTGACAATGCGCGAGCTTCTGAGTGTGTTCAAGAAACATGGAATCGAGCGCGTCGCCCCGGAACGCGGTGACCGGTTTGATCCCCAGCTTCACCAAGCGATTTTCGAGGCGCCCCTTCCCGAAACGAAGGCCGGAGACATCATTGAGATCACCGAGGTTGGTTTTACACTGCACGATCGGCTACTGCGGCCAGCAAAGGTTGGAGTGAGTTCCACGCCAGCTACGCCGTCGATTTCCGAAACCGAACCAGAATCGAAATAAGCGCCCGAGGAACAAGCCTTTGCTCAACACATATGCAGATTGTCTGGTCATTCCTTGATTCCGAGAAACACGGCTATCGGCCTCAACAGCTGTCCAAGAGGTTTCGAACTGAATTTCATCACACGCGACGAACGAAAGTGACGCAGGAAACAACCATGCGTTGCCGTCGGTTCCTTTGCCTGTCAAAGGGTAAAGGGAGGGCGACGCGGGACGAAGGCGATGTGTATGTCGCGCTAGGCGACACGATGAGCGTGACTGACGGGATCACCCGTTCCGCAGTGCCTTCCATGACTGGTGATGTTGCCATGTTCCACGTTGTTGGGACTGGTGACGGGGAGGATGCAAGGTGAAGGGAGCGGGTCCGGACAAAACGAAAGAGACTTACCAGGCTCACGCCGAAGCGTATGATCGGCAGCGTTCGAGAACGTTCTTCGAGGCGCGATGGCTGGCCCGATTCGGTGATCCGCTCCCGCGCGGCAGCAAGGTGCTCGATCTCGGCTGCGGCGGGGGGCAGCCGGTTGCCGCCTGGCTGATCGCGGAGGGGTTCAGGTTTACCGGAGTGGACTACTCCGAAGCGATGCTTGACATTGCCCGGCGACGCTGGCCAAGCGAAGACTGGCGCCTTTCCGACATTCGCTCGCTTGACCTGAACGAGACGTTTCATGGCATTGTCGCCTGGGACAGTTTCTTTCATTTGACGCAGCAGGAACAACGCGACGCGTTCCCTCGTCTGGCCTCACACCTCGAACCTGGTGGCCTGCTGTTGGTGACTGTCGGTCCAATGGCAGGTGAGTCAGTGGGGCAAGTGGCTGGAGAACCCGTGCTGCAGGCCTCGCTTTCGCCGGCTGAATACGCCTCCCTGCTCGAAGAGCACGGGCTCGGGCTCATTGCGTTCGTGTCCGAAGATCCGCAATGCGAAAGCCACACCGTCCTGATGGCGAGGAAGCTTCATGCGAGCGACCGGTTCGCCGGAATGCTTGCCTTTGCCGCCGATGCGCCGTGCTGCAGTAGTATTGCCACGCCGCATGAACTGACCGGGGCTTCAAAAATATTATAACGATTCCAGAAAGTTAAGATATGGACAGTCATCTCTTTGCATGATCCGCAACGAGCGCAACTTCTGCGCCCTCCGCCTGGAAACGGCCTAGGTTGGCGTCTCTAGATTACGCCGCGACGGCGAAGCTCAGCGATGTCGTCATGCGAGAATCCGGCGGTTTCAAGCACCTCGTCAGTGTCGGCGCCAAGCGGGGAACACGGGCGGTCGACGTCCTCTCCACCCGCCGCGATCGGGGAGAATAGTGTACTGAATTCGCCGCCCGATTCGAACTTTAGCTTCTGAACCTTTCCCGAGGCGGCGAGCGCGGGGTCGGCGAGGACGTCCTCCGGCGTCCTTACTTGCGCAGCCGGAACCTGACCGGCAAAACGTTCGAGCCAGTTAGAGGTCGTGTCCCGCTGGAGAGCTTGATCGAGGATTTCCGTAAGCTCGTCACGTCGCTTCCTGCGATCGTCGAATGTCGCGAAGCGTGGATCCTCAGCAAGCTCCCCATGTCCGATCATGCGACAGAGTGTCGGCCAGAACTTTGCCTTGTTGCACATAATGTAGATCCAGCCGTCGCCCGTACGATAGAGCTGACAGGGAACCAGCGATGCATGGGCAGAGCGGGAAAGGCGCACAGGGCGATAGCCGCAGTTGAAGGCCCAGGTGGCGAGATAGCTGAGATTGAACAGAGCGGTGTCGAACAGATTGACATCGATATCCCGCCCGTGACCGGTTTCACGGGCACCGAGGACGCCCGCAACAAGACCGAGCGCAAGATATGTGCCGGTCATGAAATCAACCACGGAAAGACCCATTCTGGTTGGTGGCGAATCAGGCTCGCCCGACATGTGGAAATACCCGGCCTCGGCCTGCATCAGATAGTCGTAACCTGGCCAGTTGCGGCGGTTTCCTTCGCGCCCGTAGGCGGTGCAGTGGGCACAGACGATCGCCGGATTGTGTGGCGACAGAGCCGCAAATGTCAGGCCGAGTTTTTCCGGTACGTCGCCTCTGAGATTGTTTGCGACTGCATCGACGCCGCCAACCAGTCTATGCAGCGTTTCCTGGCCTTCAGGACAGCCAAGATCAAGGGACAGGCTCTTCTTGTTGCGGTTGAGTGCCTGAAAGAAGAGACCATCGTTTCCTGGCTCCGCCCCTGGGGCTACATGCGGCCCGAGCGAACGGGCGTAGTCGCCGCCTTGGCTCCGGTTTTCCACCTTGATGACTTCGCATCCGAGATCGGCAAGGTGCTGGGTGCCGAAAGGTCCGGCGCCGTACTGTTCCACGGCGAGTACTTTCAGGGATTTCAGCGGGCGGTCCACGTCAGGGCTTCCTGTCGCGCATGGCGGCCGCGACCGAGCGTCCACGCCGCGTTGCAAGAAAGCTGCGGGTGATGAGCATCACCGGCTGGCCATTCTGGTTCCGTCCGGTATGCGTAACCTTCACGAAGCCTGTTTCGGGACGGGATTTGCTCGGACGCTTCCCGATCACCTCTGTTTCGGCATAGAGTGTGTCGCCGGCGAAAACCGGGTGCGGAATCGTGATCTTGTCGAATCCAAGATTTGCGATCGCCCGCTGGCTGGTGGAGCGAACGCACATGCCGACGACCAGAGCAAGTGTCAGGGTCGAGTTGACCAACGGTTGGCCGAATTCGGTGTTCGCGGCGTAGTTGTGGTCGAAATGCAACGGGTGGGTGTTCATCGTTAGGTTCGTGAACCAGATGTTGTCCGTCTCGGTAACGGTTCGGCCCGGCCAGTGCTCGTAGACGTCGCCCACCCGAAAATCCTCATAGGCTAGACCGGGATCTTCCCGGTATCTGTTTCCCTCGACATGCTCGAGGCCTGGCAGCCTTCTCGTCATTCTTCAGCTCCTGCTGCGCTCGCAACCCGTCGGACCCTCTCCAGCGCTATAGCAGGTATGTGCCGTAATTGATCGGCGAAGTTCCTGGAAACGCCTACGCGGCCCATCCGTGCGGTGTCTCTCGATAGATTGGCGGAAACGGTGATCGTATCGGTGAATCCATAATTTTGCATGCCGGTTTGAGGAGCAGGCTTCCGACTGAATGCATGCGATGAATCCCATTTCATTAGGTTATCCGAAAATTTTTTAGTCATAAGGGATTGTCAAGGGCAGCTCGGCTCCTTTCAGAGACCTTCATTCCGGAACTGTTGCTCAAGCTCCCGAGTCTTGTGTCCAACTGAGACCGCTGCTCCGGGACTGTATTGTCAGGATGCCGGCCAGTCGGGAAACCAAGCACAAAAGGTGGCGCACCCGTCCTATCGGGACGTTTGGCTGCAGAGCCTGCTCTTCCGGTCGCTTGATGCAATTGCCCTCCAGAAGGTGGATGAGACTGAGACGGCGCATTTCCGCTGATTGCCCGACCGGAGAACATGGATGCCAAGGGGTGGATCATTCGATCTCGATGATGTGTCCAATGCACCGGTGGCCCTGAATGGATCATGACGGACTGCGCAGTCCGGATGAGAACTGGATGGTGACCGGTGGGCGGTTTCAGCGCGGGAGACGTCCAGGACTTCGGTCAGGCACGGGCAAATTTGAAAGCCTGCTTCCGGAAACCGGATCTCGGTAACGAATCCGAACGGGCATCACTTGCGTTCCGACTCGGCCAGGTCTTTCAATTCATACACCAACCTCAGCGCTTCAAGGGGAGTGAGTTCATCAGGAAGCACTTCGGCGATTCGCCTGTCCGCCTTCGACGGGCCGGAGACAACCTGCATTGGCGTTGAGAGTGTGGCTGTGAACAGGGGAAGGTCATCAAGGAGAACGCTGTTGCCGTGCTTTCCTTCCCTGTTGCCGGATTCCAGCAGCGCCAGGATTTCACGCGCACGGTCGATGACGGACTGCGGTATCCCTGCAAGCCTTGCGACCTGGACGCCGTAGGACCGATCCGCAGCGCCCATACGGACCTCGTGGAGGAAGATCACCTCCCCTTCCCATTCCTTGACGGCGACCGTGGCGTTCTCGACGCCGTCGAGACGGCTGGCCAGCTGGGTCAATTCATGGTAATGAGTCGCGAACAGAGCTCTGCATCGGTTGACGTCATGCAGATGTTCGAGAGTGGCCCAAGCGATCGAAAGCCCGTCGTAAGTCGATGTGCCGCGTCCGATCTCGTCAAGAATGACAAACGCCCGATCATCGGCCTGATTCAATATGGCAGCGGTTTCGACCATTTCCACCATGAAGGTCGATCGGCCCTGTGCCAGGTTATCCGATGCACCGACCCGGCTGAACAGCTGGCTTACCAGCCCGACACTGGCCGACGAAGCCGGAACGTAGCTGCCCATCTGCGCAAGTATCGCGATCAGCGCGTTCTGCCGCAGAAACGTTGATTTTCCCGCCATGTTCGGACCGGTGATCAGCCAGATATTCGCGCCTTCAGTCTCGTTTGCGAATTCGCAGTCATTGGCGATGAACATGGTACCGTCCTGCGCCCGCAGGGCGCGTTCCACGACGGGATGGCGGCCGGCCTTTACCTGGAAGCGCCGACTGTCATCCATAGCGGGCCGACACCAGTTCCATTCAACCGCAAGGTCGGCCAATGCGGTTGCGAGATCAATTTCGTTAAGCGCAGACGCCAGTGACCCAAGTTCCGCAGCACAGTCGAGAACCCGGTCTTTCAGATCGCCGAAGAGGCGGGACTCGATTTCCTGAGCATGGTTGCCAGCATTCAGAATCCTGGTTTCCGTTTCAGCCAGCTGGACGGTTGAGAATCTCATGGCGCTGGAAATCGTTTGGCGGTGAATGAACAGTTTGTTGAGCGGCGGCTCCATAATGGTGCCGGCACGGTTGGCTTTGACCTCGACAAAATACCCTAACATGTTGTTATGTTTTATCTTTAATGAGGAAATGCCAGTTTCATCCGCATACTCGCTTTGCATTTCGGCAATTACGCTGCGACCTTCGTCACGAAGTTTTCGGGCTTCGTCCAATTCCCGATCATAGCCCGCGGCAATGAAACCTCCGTCGCGGACAAGAAGCGGCGGTTCAGTCTCAAGTGCTGTTTCAAGGGTTTCAAGCAGTTCGGACTGTCCGGTCAGTTCCGCCGCTGATTCCGAAATCAGGTCGGGCAGGGCGCGCTCTTCGAGCTCCGCTGCGATTGCTGCCGCATGTTCGAGGGTCCTGCGGATGGCGGCTAGGTCCCGGGGGCCGCCACGATCCAGTGAAAGACGCGAAAGCGCACGGTCAATGTCCGGTATCCGGCGTAGATGGCTGCGCAGGCTGTCTGACAGCGCACGTTCCGCGATGAAGTATTCGACGGCGTCCAGGCGCTTGCCGATCGCTTCAAGATCAAGTGAAGGGCAGGACAGCCGACGCTCCAGCAGCCGCCCGCCTCCTGCAGTGACCGTACGGTCGACCGCAGCCAGAAGAGAGCCTTCCTTTCCGCCATCAAGCGCTTGGGTCAGCTCCAGGTTCCGCCTTGTCGCCACATCTATCTGCATGATCGACGAAAGCCGTTCCTTAACGGGCGGGCGGAGCAGGGGAAGCCGACCCCGCTGTGTGAGATCCAGATAATCGACGATCGCACCCATGGCGCCGGTTTCCGGCCTTGAGAAGGTGCCGAAAGAGTCCAGCGAGTCTACCTTGAACAGTGAGGTCAGCCGCCGTTCAGCCGAGTTGCTGTCGAAGCTTGCGCCGGACAACGGGGTCGCGGATGCGCCAAGATGGGATACTATTTCCAGCAGATCAGCCTCGGCTGATTCCGGTACCAGCACCTCTTTGGGAGCGATCCGGGCCAGCTGCGGCGAAAGCCGCGTTCTTGAGCAGCCCATAACGCGGAGCGATCCAGTCGATATGTCAGCCCATGCCAGTGCGCCCTTGTCGCGCACCTCACAGTATGATGCCAGGAAGTTGTGCCGCCGCGCTTCGAGTAGACCATCTTCGGTAATTGTTCCGGGCGTCACGAGCCGCACCACTTCACGCCGAAGAACCGACTTCGGACCCCTCCGCTGTTTTGCGTCGACCGGATCCTCGAACTGCTCACAAACGGCGACCCGGAATCCTTTGCGGATCAGTGCCTGCAGATAGCCTTCGGCCGCGTGGACAGGGACGCCGCACATCGGGACATCCTTGCCGAGGTGCTTTCCTCGCTTGGTAAGCGCGATATCCAGAGCCTCAGCCGCAGCGGAAGCGTCGTCGAAGAACATCTCGTAGAAGTCGCCCATCCTAAAAAACAGGAGGGCATCGGAATGCTTCGCCTTCAGGTCCATATACTGCGCCATCATCGGCGACAGCGCGGGATTGGCAGTGGTCAAGGAACCCCCCGAAATGATCCTTGCCAACGCTGGTCAGGCAGCAACTGTCAACCCGGACTCAGCTTGACGCGAAAGGTGCCGCATCACCCCAGAGATCCTTGATCCTTTGGTCGCGCCCGCAGGCCTGACGATAGCGTTTGTAGGCTTTTTCCTTCGAAATCGGTCCGAACCGCGATATGATCAAGTCCTTTTGACGGTAGTAGTCCTGATGGTAGTCCTCTGCCAGATAGAAGGGTCCAGCGTCTAGAATCGGAGTAACTACAGTCATTTCGAGTTCGGCTTCCGCGGTTGCCTTCGCGGATTCGGCGGCGGATTTCTCCGTGTCGTCCGCGACGAATACCGCTGTTGTGTAGCTATAACCGCGGTCACAGAACTGGCCACCGTCGTCAGTTGGGTCCACCGAACGGAAGAACAGGTGAAGGAGCCGATCAAAGCTGACTTTTTCCGGATCGTAGTCAATGCGGACGGCTTCCAGATGGCCTGTGCCGCCCCTGACAACCTGCTTGTAGGTTGGATTTTCGACGGATCCGCCGGTGTAACCCGACACAGCTTCGATGACCCCAGGTACTTTCTCGAAGTCCGCTTCAACGCACCAGAAACAGCCGCCTGCAAACACCGCGGACCGGGTTTCAGCGAAGCCAGCGTGCGGAGTCAGCGTCATAGCGGCCACCAAAGCCGCCGCGGCCGCAAGTGCCCAGTTCATTGATTTGATCGTAGTCGACATGGAATTGCTCCTCGTTTCGCTGCTGTGATCACCCAAGTCGCTGCTGTGATCACCCAAGCAAAGCGCTGCCGCAAGCCATTGCCATAGTTGATCACGCGGGGTTTACCCCATGCGCTCTGAGCTTGTTCCAGCAAGGTTCCCCAAGCCTGCTGTAGGAATTCCGTCGGAAAGCGCTCAGGACCGCCTTCCTGAACTATCCAGGAGCCGGGTACTGTCTGGAGAGAGGTGCGGGATGTCGCAAACTGATCGGAATGATGGGTGACTGCGGCCTCTTTCGCGTGAACTCATGATGGGTCGGAATGGAGTCCGCTCCCTGCCGGAATTCAAACAGTCGAAGTTTCAGCGTTAGCAAACTGAACTTCCCGTCCCGAACAGTGCGTGAACTCCCTCGGATGCAGAAGCTGCGAGTCTCAAAAAAGTCCGGAGAGCATACTTCACTTGGCTTCAGGCAATCGGAACGCGGTCTGCTTCAAACGGAAACAGGCCGAAATTCCGCAACGATTCGCGAAAACTGCGAGTAAAGAGCAGGAAACGGCCAGCGTCGGTGACGACGACGGAATAGTCTGGGCCTTCATCGTTTCCCTCGATCCAGTCCCGTGCCTTGAAGTTCAGTTCGACTTGGTGGTTGATCGCACACTGGATATGGAAGGGCACGCAAGCTAGATGTTCAGACGATCAATGAACCGGAACCATGCGACCGATGCGGGCAGGAACCAAGGTCTGCCGAAGTACAGCGGCCTTGTTGTCATGGGAATGTCATCGAATGCGGTTCGGCCTTCCCTTAGGCCCAAGACCTGCTGCCCGACCCGCATTCCCAGATAGCTCGCCACCGAAATGCCGGACCCGCAATATCCCATGGCATAATGCATGCCGTCGCGTTTGCCGGTATTGGCCAACGTGTCAAAGGTAAAGGCGACGAACCCCATCCAACTGTGGCTGATCCTGACGTCACGTAGTTCCGGGAAGAGTCTGTTAAGCTCGCGCTTGAGTAAGATCGCGCTTTTTCTCGTATTCGTTTCAGTGCTCGAGACGCGCCCCCCAAAGACAATCCTCTGACGGTCCGGTGACGGGCGATAGTAATATATGACCCTGCGGCTGTCGCAGATGACCCGGTTCGTGGGCATGAGCCGGTCCATCAAATTCCGTTCAATCGGTTCCGTCGCGATCACGTAGCTGCCGATTGGAATGACGCGCCGCCGGAACCAAGGGGTCAGGTTCGACGTGTAGCCGTTTGTGGCTATCACGACATCCCGTGCACGAACTTTTCCGCGACTGGTCCACAGCACAAATCCCTGCCCGGACTTTTCGATTGAAGTGACTCTGGAATGGGTCGCAACCGATACACCCGCAGCGACAGCAAGGTCCAG
>JAJEAY010000141.1 GCA_022824145.1 Rhodobacter sp.
AGTCTTCCCGATCCCGAATGGACCTCGCGTCTCGACAGATCGGCTGCTCTGCATTGACAGGCGGACTGGCGCTTCGGTCCTGCTTCCTCCATCATGTTCGCTGACGGCGCGAGAGGGCAGAATCACATTTTTTCTGAAACAAATGGAATCTTGTGTTTCGGGCTATCTGCTAGCCATCATCGGCCGATATCCCGGAGTCGACCTGGTCAGTGTCTGTGGCGATGGCAGGGCCGACCTCATAAAGGAACTGATAGAAGTTGCGCGCCACATCCTCAGCCGTCAGATCGTTTTTGCGGTCAGGGCGCACCTTGTATGTCATTTTGCTGCGTGCGGCTCTGTCGTCGAGATAGGTTTGGAGGAACTTCTTGGGATCGAGAAGGTACTCGACAAGGTGTTCTTCGTCCCAGACCAGCCCGGATTCGCCGGCTGAAACAATCGCCCGGCCGTAACGAAATCCTTCCACAGATCCTGCATTGCGACCGATGATTCCATATAGATTGGGACCGGTCTTCGCCTTTCGTCCTGCAATCGTGTTTCCTTCACCGTCAACGACGACATGGCATGCCTGGCACAGCTTGAACGCAGCCGCACCCATCGCGGCGTTTTCGGACAGGTGGCTGTCAGCCTGAGCGGGGAAGGCCAGCCCGGTCAGAACAAGAGTGAGCATCGTAAGTCGCGTCATTTTATCCTCGTGTTATGCGGCAGGAAACTTCGGTCAGAACAGCCAGCGTGGCCGCGTCGCGGATTCGGAGGCGTACATCCTGCAGGCCTGCGCCGGAGCCAGATTCCCGGCTTGCGAACAAGGACAGTTGCGGCTTGGACGCAAAAGAACATCCGCTCCGCAGCAGGCACGGATACAGCCGCGGAGCTCCCATCGGCAGCCAGCGACCGGCAGCGTCTGTTTAGGGTGGGGCAATTCCGATCTTAGAGCTTTTCGATCAACTCCGGTACGGCCCGGAACAGGTCGTCAACCAATCCGTAATCCGCCACCTGGAAGATCGGGGCTTCCTCGTCCTTGTTGATGGCGACGATCACCTTCGAGTCCTTCATGCCTGCCAGATGCTGGATGGCGCCTGAGATCCCGACAGCCACATATAGATCCGGCGCGACTACCTTTCCGGTCTGCCCGACCTGCCAGTCGTTCGGCGCGTAACCGGAATCGACCGCCGCGCGGCTGGCGCCGACCGCCGCACCAAGTTTGTCCGCGAGCTTCTCGATAAGCGCGAAATCGTCCTCGGAGCCCACACCGCGGCCGCCGGAAACAACGATTCCAGCGCTGGTCAGTTCCGGCCGTCCGCTGTCGGCCACCTTGTCCTCGACCCATTCCGACAGGCCGGACGAGCCGCCGAACGCAACGCTCTCCACCGGTGCCGGTCCGCCTTCGCCGACGGCGTCAAACGTTGAGGTCCGTATCGTCACTACCTTGGTGGGGTCGCCGGACTTGACTGTCTGGATCGCGTTTCCTGCATAGATCGGACGTTCGAAGGTGTCGCCGTCCACGACCCCCGATACGTCGGAGATCACCATCACATCGAGCAGCGCCGCTACGCGGGGCATCACGTTCTTGGCGTCTGTCGTTGCCGGGGCAAGGATGTGGCTGTAGCCGTCCGCAAGCGAAACGATCAGATCCGCGGTAGCTTCCGCAAGCCTGTGGCCAAGAGCCGGATCTTCGGCGCAGAGCACCTTTGACACTCCATCGATCCCAGCCGCGGCATTGGAGGCGGCCATTGCCGACGCGCCGGCACAAAGTACCGTGACATCGCCCAATGCTGCTGCTGCGGCCACTGTCTTTGCGGTTGCGTCAATCGAAAGCTCGCCGTTGTTGACTTCTCCAAGCAGAAGAACAGCCATTAGATTACCCCCGCTTCATCCCTGAGTTTCGTCACCAGTTCGTCAACCGAACCGAGGATGACCCCTGCTTTCCGCGACTCCGGTTCGTCAGTCCTGAGAATTTCCAGTCTGGGGCTGGCGTCGACTCCGAAATCAGCGGGTTCCTTAATATCCAGCGGCTTCCGCTTTGCTTTCATTATGTTCGGAAGCGAAGCGTAGCGGGGCTCGTTCAGTCGAAGGTCCACAGTGATGACGGCTGGCATTGCGACGCGGATCGTCTGCAGCCCGCCATCGACTTCACGCGTGACGATTGCGTGATCGCCTTCGACATCAACTTCCGAGGCGAACGTCGCCTGAGACCAGTTGGCAAGCGCCGCCAGCATCTGACCGGTTGCGTTCATGTCGTTGTCGATTGCCTGCTTTCCGCAGAGCACCAGGCCTGGCTGCTCTTCCGCAACTATTGCGTTGAGGATCTTTGCCACGGCGAGGGGCTCGATATCCGTATGGACGTCTTCCGTGGCGACGACGAGAATCGCGCGGTCAGCGCCCATAGCCAGCGCAGTGCGCAGGGTTTCCTGATTCTGCCTTACGCCCACTGAGACTGCGACGATCTCCTCGGCCTTTCCGGCCTCTCTGAGGCGAATTGCCTCTTCCACGGCAATCTCGTCGAACGGGTTCATCGACATCTTCACATTTGCCAGATCGACCCCCGATCCGTCTGTCTTCACACGGACCTTCACGTTGTAGTCAATCACACGTTTGACAGGCACCAATACTTTCATGCGTGTCTCTCCACCAGAAAATCGCCGTTCCTTTGGCCGGCCGCCAGTAAGTCCGTCGCCCTGTTACCGGCTTGGACAGCGGGAAAACAGAGCAAAATCGCCGCGTCGACGCATGAAAACGTTATTCCATCCGCTCCCGGCGACGTCTGGCTGTGTAAAGGGCATCGGGCAATAGCATCGCAAGGCTGTGCAGCAGTTCGCCGCAGCCATTTCGGGCTTTGTATTCCCAATCGATTCTGCCTGATGGCAAACCCGCGAAGTCCATGCTTTGGAGAATACTCCTTCAGCGGTTGGCGCCCGGCACCCACAGCACGTCGCCGGCACCGCCGTCATTGGCGATTCGGGCCGCAACGAACAGCCAGTCGCTGAGGCGGTTGAGATACTTCGTCGCGGCAGGGTTCACGCTCTCTCGGGCAGCGAGTTCAACGGCAAACCTTTCCGCCCGCCGCGAAACCGTCCGGCAAAGGTGCAGGTGGGCGGCCAAAGGAGTCCCGCCCGGCAGGACAAAGCTTCGAAGCGGTTTCAGAACGGCGTTCATTTCATCGATTTCGGACTCCAGCCGCGACACTTGGCTGTCCGAGACGCGAAGCGGCGGGTGCTCGGCGTCCACGTCCCTCTCCATGTCAGGGCGGCAGAGATCAGCGCCCAGATCGAAGAGGTCGTTCTGGATGCTGGACAGCCTTGAATTCAGGTCGCCCTCGGCGAAAAGCCGTGCCATTCCAATTGTCGCATTGGTTTCATCGACAGTGCCGTACGCCTGGACGCGTACCGATGTCTTTGAGACCCGCTTTCCGTTGCCGAGCGCAGTCTCGCCAGAATCGCCGGTCTTGGTGTAAATCCGGTTCAGGACAACCATCAGCCACTCCCCAATTGGCGGAAAAAGACAAACGCCAGAATGATCAGAACGGCGATCGCCTGAGCGGCGATTCGGTAACGCATGATCCGGTTGGCGTGTTTGCGGTTGAATTCGCCGCCGCGCGCGAATCCGCCGATGCCGATCATAAGAATGACCAAAACGACCAGTACCGAGGCGGCAACTACAATGAAGAAAGGATCCTGCCACATTCGACTGTCCTTCGCGTTTCTCGCTGTCCTGTTGTAGCGGATTCTTCCCGGAAAACGAAAGGCCGGTCGACGCGACTGTCAGTGGTTCGCGATAAGCCGGTCCAGTGCACGGGTCGGTAGCAGGCGACGCATCGCGCCAGCGAAGTGGGTGACCTTGGTGACGTAGTACCGAGGCCGGGGTCGGCGCGCTTCAAGCGCATGCACCAGTTTCTTCGAGACAGCCGCAGGCGGAAGCTCAAAGGGGTCGGGAGTGGCTTCGGTGGCATAGAGACGCTCGATAAGCCGCGCCTCGTAGTCGGCGGCATGAGCGGAACCTCTCCAGTCAATCCAGCGGTCGAAATGAGGGACGGAATTCACGCGGAATTTCGTGGTGATCGGGCCTGGTTCGATCAGGGACACGTGGATTGACGTGCCTTTCATTTCGATTCGCAATGTATCGGTATAGCCCTCAAGCGCGTATTTCGTGGCAACGTATGCAGCGCGCCACCGCATTGGGATGAATCCAAGGACGGAGGAACATTGGACAATGCGGCCATGCCCCTGTCTGCGCATGACCGGAATCACGGCACGGGTCAGCTCATGCCAGCCGAAAAAGTTCGCTTCGAAAATGGCGCGAAGTGCGTCGGTTGGAAGATCTTCCGTCGCGCCGGGCAGTCCGTACGCGCCGTTGTTGAACAGCGCGTCCAGCGATCCTCCCGTTTCGCTGAGGACTTTGTCAAGCGCAGCCTTGATGCTCCGGCCGTCACAGTAATCCAGTCGTGGACTGCTGAAGCCTTCCGTGCGAAGGCGTTCGCAGTCGGATTCCGACCGGCATGAGGCGAATACGTTCCATCCCCGCGCCTTGAGAACATGGGCCGCGTCATAGCCTATTCCCGACGAACATCCGGTGATCAGAATTGAACGTGCGGCCATGCGTGTCCTGCCTTTGCTTTTGTTCGCCGATGCAAGCGTCGCACATCTACCGACCTAGCGAGTCTTGGGAAATGGCTGCCGCCGCTACGCGGGAGTGGCCCGATAGCCCGCTGCGCGCAGAAGCTGGGCGGTTTCATAAACAGGCAGCCCCATGACTGCGCTGAAAGACCCCTGGATCCAGGGAATGAACGCGCCCGCCGGACCTTGGATCGCATAGGCTCCTGCCTTTCCCCGCCAGTCTCCCCCTGCAAGATATGCGCTCACTTCTTCGTGTGAAAGCCGTTTGACCTTGACCGCCGTTGCAACCGCCCGTTCCAGAATGCGTTCACCAGTTCTGACGGCTACGGCGGTGATGACCCTGTGCCGACGTCCGGACAGAAGCGCAAGCATGCGCTCCGCATCTTTCTCATCAAGCGGCTTGCCCAGAATGCGGCGCCCAAGCGCGACCGTCGTGTCTGCGCAGAGGACCACCTCATCGTCGCCCGCCGGGACGGCTTCCGCCTTGCTCCGGGCGATGCGTTGGCAATAGGCGAGGGGAGTCTCGCCAGCCAACGGCGTCTCGTCCACATCAGGCGGGCGCACATCATCGGGCCGCAGACCAAGCTGCGCAAGAAGCTCAAGGCGTCTCGGGCTTGCTGAGCCGAGAATCAGGCGCATCGGCCCGATTTACTTGAAACGGTAATTTATCCGACCTTTGGTCAGGTCATAGGGCGTCATTTCAACCTGGACCCGGTCGCCTGCCAGCACACGGATCCGGTTCTTTCTCATCTTTCCCGCCGTATGCGCGATGATTTCATGGCCGTTTTCCAACTCGACCCTAAACGTCGCATTTGGCAGGAGTTCCCTTACGACGCCGGGAAATTCGAGCAGCTCTTCCTTGGCCATGGTCACTCCTTGACATTACCCGCGGCAATGCGGGCGAGCGTAAACTTACGGATTCTCAATGAATGTTCAAGTGCGATGGTTGGCTTGCCGGCGCCTGCGCTGCAGGAGTCAATATATGTCTGTGTCGAAAGGCGCATTACCCATATATCGCGGTAGAAAGCGCGATTCTGCACATGGCGGCCGTCGCACCGGGGCTATGGCCCAGTCAGCTTGACGGTGGGGTCGTGTCGAGCCTTGGCCCTGCAATGCGGCCATCGCCCTGAATCTCTCCGTCGGGAGATGGTTCGTCTTCGTCCGGACTCTCCCCAGAGCTTGCGGCTGTCTTGGTTGCGGCATGTTCGAAGGCATTGGTCCGTTACTGTTCGCTCCATTCCAGGCGGATCTTTAACCGGTTCAGCCGCGACCAAGGTACTGCGCCCCGGTGCTGGAGCATGCCGACAACAATTCCAGGGGCGATGCCTTGACGGTCGGCGAAGTCACGGACGCACTGCTCACTGCAGGAAAACTCACTGACCAGCTCTTCAAGGTCGGAGTCAGGGACCAAGGCGTTCGCGGCCCATTCATTGGCTTCCACTTCTTCGGCGCCGGTTTTCGCCCCTTTGATTTCATCAATGAAGATACCTTTTTTGCTGTGGAGCAGCAGATGCGCGGCTTCGTGAAAGAAGCTGAACCAGAGATGGTCGTCCGATTTGTGCCGTGCGCTTAATTGAATCACGGCCTTCCTCGGGGTAAGCCACCATGCCGCGCCGCTCAGCGCGGTCTTTGGAAACGGTTTTATCAATGCCAGAGCGACACCTGATTGATTGCAGAGCCGTTTCGTGGTCGCCAATGCTTCTCCAATTGGCATTTTGGTCAGACTGCGGATCTCGGGTAATTTCCGCTTGAACGACGATTTGCGGAATTCGCTGCATTCCTGGCTTTCAGCCTCAATCGTGCCTAACCTAAGCCAGGTCGCCAAAGCGTAGCGATCGCTCATGAAGCTTGGAGAATGCCGATAGGCTACGTCAGTTTTCCCTTGATGCGCCTTCCATGCCTCGATCGAGCCAAAACCAAAGAAATTCAATATCTTGCTCACGGAGTCGGCATCTGACACCGGGCGCTGGATGACGCCTTAGGTCAGTCAGGCAAGAAGGTGGGCGCAAGCCGTTCACTTTGCCTCGCTGGTTGCCGGTCCGAATCGCTGGAGCATCCGCTGAAGGATCTGATCTCGCGTCTGGCGGTATGCGCTCAGCCTGTCCTCCCGCCGGCTTCCCAGTCCGGTTGGATCAAGCACCTGCCAGTACTCCACCTCAAGATGGAACACCCGGGTCAGCTCAAGCGCCCGGCGCTGGCTGGCAGGCGAAAGCGCCACGACCAGATCGAATCCGGAAAGGTCATCGCCCCAGGCCTGCATTTCGTCGAATGACCGGGCGCGGTGGCGGGAAAGCTCCACTCCGAGTTCCTTGCAGACCGATATCGCAAATCCGTCAATGTCCAGATCGTTGCGCACGCCTGCGGACTGAACGTAGACGTCCTGCCCGTAGAGCTTTTTCATCAGGCCTTCCGCCATCGGGCTCCTTACGGCATTGTGGTCGCAGCAGAACAGCACCGATGAGGGAAGATGGCTAGGCATGCGGCCTAGCCTCCCCAGTGCAGGACGCAGATCAGCGTGAACAGCCGTCTGGCCGTGTCGACGTCGATGACCGCCTTTCCTTCCAGGCGTTCCTGCAGCAGGCGCGCCCCTTCATTGTGGATTCCGCGCCGCGCCATGTCGATTGCTTCGATCCGGCTCGGAGGCAGCTTCTTGACAGCATCGAAATAGCTCTCGCAGATCTGGAAATAGTCCTTGACCGTCTGCCGGAAGGGTCCGAGCGACAGGTGAAATTCGGCGAGATCCGAATCGTCGGCGGTTCGGATCGTGAATACAAGCCGTCTGTCGCGAATGGAAAGGTCAAGATCGTACGGTCCTCCTGGAACCTTCCTGCCGTTTCGCTCGGGGATCGTGAAGGAGTTGTCTTCCAACAGGTCGAAGATCGCGACTCGGCGTTCCTGTTCAACCTCCGGTGTCGGCGGCGGAAGACCGCTGTCATCAATGGTTACGCTTCTCAGATCCGGCCTGCGTGGCGACATCAGAAGGGTCTCCGGTTCAGTCGGTCAAGACGGGCGCGGATGCTGAGGCCATGCGCCTGAAGCGACTCCGAAGCGGCGAGTGTCTCGGCAGCGGGACCTATCGCCGCCAGTGCTTCCGGCGTCATTCGCGCAATCGTTGTGCGCTTGAGAAAGTCGAGTACGCCGAGGCCGGACGAGAAACGCGCCGAGCGCGCTGTCGGAAGGACGTGGTTTGGTCCACCTACGTAGTCGCCGACCGCTTCCGGCGTGAACGCTCCCAGGAATACCGCGCCCGCGTTGCGGACGCTTCGCGCAAGAGTCTCGGGATCCTGAGTGCAGATCTCCAGATGCTCCGGCGCCAGTCGGTTCGAAAGGCTCACGCCCTGTTCCAGCGTTTCAACAGTGATCACGGCACCAAAATCATGCCAGCTCGCTCCGGCGATGTCGCGCCGCTCGAGCGTCGCAAGCCTGGATTCAACCGCCTTGGCCACCTGTTGGCCGAACAATCTGTCATCCGTGATCAGTATGGGCTGCGCGCTTGCGTCATGCTCGGCCTGGGATAGCAGATCGATGGCAATCCAGTCGGGGTCATTTTGTCGATCGGCGATCACCAGAATCTCGGATGGCCCCGCAATCATGTCAATTCCGACCTTTCCGAAGACCTGCCGCTTTGCCGCTGCGACATAAGCGTTGCCGGGGCCGGTGATCTTGTCGACGGGACGGACGGATTCGGTGCCGAAGGCCAGCGCTGCGATCGCCTGAGCGCCACCGAGTCTGTAGATTGTATCGACGCCCGACAGCCGTGCTGCAAGAAAAACCAGAGGATTGGTCTCCCCATCCGGTGTCGGCACTGTGATCGATACCCTGTCAACGCCCGCTACGCTTGCAGGAATGGCATTCATCAGGACAGAAGAAGGATAGCTCGCCAGCCCTCCCGGAACATACAGTCCGGCTGATTCGACCGGAGTCCAGCGCCAGCCCAACGTGGCGCCTTCCGCGTCGGTCCAACTCGCGTCTTCGGGAACCTGGCGAAGGTGGTATGCGCGGATGCGACTGGCGGCCGTTTCCAGAGCCTCGCGTTCATCGGGAGGAACACGGGCGCATTCGGTATCGATTTCAGACTCCTGAAAGGCGATCGATTCCGGTTTCAGCTCCAGCCGATCGAACTTTGCGGTCAGTTCGACCAAGGCCGCGTCGCCCCTTTTCCGAACGTCCGCAATGATTGCCGCCACTTCGGCGTCCACATCGGGACTGTCCTCCCGTTTCATGGAAAGGAGCGCTGTGAAACGGGACTCGAAATCCGGGTCGATGATCGACAGAAACTGTGGCACTGTTCATTGCTCCGGGTGGCTTGGAACTGATCGGGACGGCGCAAAATAAGGCTTTGTAACGTCCTTCAATGTGACGTCCAGCACCTCGACATCGACCGAGACCGCGCCATCGCCCGCGAGCGTCAGCAGGACCGTTCCCGTGCCGTCCTCTCCAGATTCGAAACCAAGCGACAGCAGCGAAAGGACAAGTGTCTCGTCGCCTGGTTTCACGCCTCGGCTGCGCACACCGACGACTTCGTCGATGACCAGAAGGGATCGCACCCGTTCCGGCTCGTTTCGGTCTCCGTCTTCCCAGCGGAACCTGTTCAACAGAACCGCGAAGCGCCGCTCTTTGGTGCGCCACGCGATGTCTGAAGCTGGAAACACCGCGTCCTGAGCCAGTGCCGAGATCACCTGGAGGTCGTCCGTTCCGAGCGCCCGCAGTCGAAGTGGCGCCTCGCGTCCGTCCAGGAACCGGGCGTCTTCGGTCATGTCGCGCTGACCCGCTCTATCGTTGCCCCTAGAGAGCCGAGTTTGTCCTCAACATGCTCATAGCCGCGGTCAAGGTGGTAGACACGACTGACGACGGTCTCTCCTTCGGCTGCGAGCCCGGCCAGGATAAGAGACACAGAGGCGCGCAGGTCGGTCGCCATAACCGGTGCGCCCTTCAGTCTCTCGACGCCGGTCACTTTGGCCTGTCCGCCGTGAACATCTATGTTCGCGCCCATGCGGATGAGCTCCGGGGCGTGCATGAAACGGTTTTCGAAGATTGTTTCTTCCAGCATGCTGGTGCCATCGGCGATGCACATCAGCGCCATCATCTGCGCCTGAAGGTCAGTCGGGAACCCGGGAAAAGGCTCGGTCCTGACATCGACGGGCAGGATCCGGCCTCCGTCGCGCCGCACCTTCAGGCCCTTTTCCGTTTCGCTGATTTCGATACCCGCTCTTTCCATTGCGTCTGAAAGTGCGCCCACCAGCTCGCGCCGCCCATCGATGAGTTCGACTTCTCCGCCCGCTACGCCGGTGGCGATCATATAGGTGCCTAGCTCTATCCGGTCAGGAATGACTCGATGAGTCGTGCCGTGCAGCCTTTCGACGCCATCTATGGTTATCGTTGAAGTGCCCGCGCCGCTGATCCGCGCACCCATCCCGGTCAGACAATCCGCCAATGCCTTGGTGTCAGGCTCGCGCGCGGCGTTGCGCAGCACAGTCGTACCTTTGGCCAGTGTGGCGGCGCACATAGCGTTCTCCGTCGCTCCCACCGAGACGGTCGGAAATTCAATCTCCGTTCCTCTGAGGCCATTCGGGGCGCTGGCATGTACGTATCCGTCGCTAAGGCTGATCGTTGCGCCCATCTCTTCAAGCGCTGCCAGATGCAGGTCGACCTTGCGCGCGCCGATCGCGCAGCCACCGGGCAGAGACACTACCGCCTCGCCGCAGCGGCCGACCAATGGCCCTAAAACGTTGAACGAGGCACGCAGTTTCCGAACGATGTCATAATGCGCTTTTTGGTCCACGATATCCGCGGCGTTGAGAACAACCGCACGCCCTCCCTGCAGACGCGCGATCTCGCAGCCAAGGGATTCGAGCAGCAATGCAAGGGTTGCCACGTCGGAGAGCAATGGCACGTTGGTCAGTGTCAGCGGCTCATCGGTCAAGAGAGCCGCACACATCAGCTTCAGGCAGGTGTTTTTGGCTCCAGCGACGGGGATTTCGCCCGTGAGCCGGTTTCCGCCCTTGACGATGATTGAGTCCATTCCTGCCTCTGCTCCTGTCCCTGTGCGATCGCGCCTGTGTGCCTATTCCTTGCGCTGTTCGGATTCGGCCCGAGCGCGCGCCTGGGATTTGCGCTTCGCCATATTGGCCTTCAGCGCTGCCTTCAGCCGTTCCGTGCGGTTGATGGAGGCACGTTTCCCATTCTTCCTGCCGCGCTTCTCTGCCATGTGCCGCTCTGTATCCCAGTGATGCGGCAGCGTCCAGATTGCGCTTGCGGTCAGACGTGATTGCATCTAACCAATCCGCTGCGCGCTGCCGTAGCTCAGGGGTAGAGCACTCCCTTGGTAAGGGAGAGGTCGAGAGTTCAAATCTCTCCGGCAGCACCATTGGCATTGGAATTATATCGTTGACTGAAACGCCTGCGCTTCGGCCTTCCGATTGATTTCACGGGTCACAGGGGTGGCCGATGCCAACGCCCCTCGCCGTGCAGACGCGCCAGTCCCGGACGCCAGAATGTTCCTCGCCGCGTTGACGTCGGCATTGGCCGCATGGCCGCATGGCCGCAGGCCACGCAGATGAACTCCGCCTGAGATCCGCGGCTCGCGGCGTCCGCGGCCCCGCACTCATGGCATGTCTGTGAGGTACAGGCCGCGGGAAGGTGGATGACGTTCGCGGCCCTGTATTCCAGCGTCGCGGCGAAGGCCGTCCAGCCCGTCCCGGCCATCGCCCGGTTCAGGCCGGCCTTCGCCGCAACGTTCCTTCCCGGCTCATCAGCCGTTCCCTTCGCCGAACGGGTCATGGCCCTGACGTCCAGCCTCTCCAGAACGACCGTTCCGGCCCTCTCCGCGATACTGCGGCTCACCTGGTGATGCCAGTTGCGGCGGCGGTTCGCGGCTTTCCGCCGCGCCTTCGCAAGCCGGCGCCTCGCCCGCTCCCTCCGCCTGCTGCCCTTCCTGCGGCGGGAGACCCTCCTTGTCAGCCACCTGCCCGGCGTTGCGGTCGACCCCGACGGCATGGCCGTTATCCGCCGGCTCGTCGGCGTGCATGGCCTGCACGGCGTAGCAGACGGTGACGAACCGTTTCCCGTCGTTCCTGCGTTTCAGCACCGCCGACAGCGGCTTTCCGTCCGGATAGGGATTTCCGCCCTTCCTGCGGACTGCCATTCCGCCCAGCCCGGGGATATGGATCCTGCCGCCGCGGACCCTGACGCCGGACACGGCGCTGAAGCTGTCGAAGGAGCGCCTGCCCCGGAATTTCGGGAAGCCCGGCGCGCCGCCTGCCTTCACCCGCCGGAAGAACCCGCTGAACGCCTCGTCCAGCCGCTTAAGTGTGCCGCGCTGCACGGCCACGGGACACGCCGCCATTCCGGACATGGCGTGCCTTGAGGCGAAATGCAGGCGGCTGGCAAGGAGGGTCTCCCGCCGCAGGAAGGGCAGCAGGCGGAGGGAGCGGGCGAGGCGCCGGCTTGCGAAGGCGCGGCGGAAAGCCGCGAACCGCCGCCGCGACTGGCAGCATCAGGTCAGCCGCAGGATAGCCGACAGGGCCGGAACGGTCGTTCTGGAGAGGCTGGACGTCAGGGGCATGACCCGTTCGGCGAAAGGGATCGCGGAAAGCCCGGGAAGGAACGTTGCGGCGAAAGCCGGCCTGAACCGGGCGATAGCCGGGACGGGCTGGACGGCCTTCGCCGCGACGCTGGAATACAGGGCCGCGAACGTCATCCACGTTCCTGCGGCCTGTACATCGCAGACATGCCATGAGTGCCGGGCGGCGGACGCCGCGAGCCGCGGATCTCAGGCGGAGTTCATCTGCGCGGCCTGCGGCCATGCGGCCAGCGCCGACGTCAACGCGGCGAGGAACATTCCGGCGTCC
>JAJEAY010000199.1 GCA_022824145.1 Rhodobacter sp.
CCCTCGACGTCCACGGTGATGTGCCGTTTCCTGCCCCTGCCCTTCTTTCCCGCGTCGTATCCCGACGGGCCGCCGCTCTCCGTCGTCTTCACCGACTGGCTGCCGGTCGCGGCCGCCGTCGGCTCCTCCGAGCGGACGGCAAGCCCGCGCGCAAGGGTGCGCAGGGCATCCAGCATCCGGTCCGGAACGCCCGTGTCCCGCCAGGCGTAAAAACAGTTCCGGATCGACGCAACGGCGGAAAACACCTGGGAACCGCCCGCCACTGGCAGCCCGTCCCCAGCATGTACTGGACCGCGTCCACCACATCGCGCATGTCCAGCTCCCGGGGACGGCCCGTCTTTCCCTGAAGCGGAATCAATGGTTCCAGCACCGCCCGTTCGGCGTCCGTCAAATCGGTTTCATATCTGCCGTTACAGCGTTCATGCTCCTCGCGGGTGGTCTCGTCCCAGGACATGCGGTCCTCCCTGTCTGGTGTCGAAGTCAGCGGGGAAATTCCACCTCTGGGGAGGCCACTCAACTTTTAGGTCAGGCTCTAAAGGCCAATCTGGTCGATACCGACGCGCGAAGTGATCGAGGGGAAATAATCGGAATAGGTCATGCGCGTTTACGTGTGAATGCAAAGGACTCGAACGAAACAGACAGATCGTCCCTTTTGCCTTGATTTGAAGCCGGAGTGCCGATGACTGGATTAGCGGGAACTGGCGCAATTTAGGTGTGTAGACTTGCAGCAGGCAAATCGCGACTCTATAATGGTTGAAGGACATCACAGAACACGAGCTTCGGATGGCGGAAGGAAAGGCGGCAAGGCAGGAAACGACTGGAACTGGCTGGGGCGACCTGCTCCGCCATACAATGGCGGTTGTCGTGGTTGGGGCCTTTCTGGCTTTCATGGGCTGGCTGGCCATTAACGTCGCTGACCTGCAGGCGAACCAGGTCGGGATCCAAGGAAGCATCACCAACCTGAGCGGAGAAATCAGAGAAGTTAAGGCGAACCAGAAGCGAATCGAGGAGAGCATCGCCGACCTCCAAGCGAACCAAGCTCGCCTTGAAGGCAAGATTGACCGGCTTCTTGGAGAATAGACGTGGCCGTCGAGTTGGTGGGAAACTCGTCTGGGACCATGCGGCTTCGTCCAAGTAAGCCGAAGTGATGCATAATATCGATTTATTTTCAAATGGTTGCTGAGGCGCAATCCGTTGATCGAAGAGGTCGACGCTTTTTCAGATCACGGGCGGGGACACGCAAGGCAGTTGTTGAGCTTCGAAATTGCAGCGGGGTGTCAGCGGTAGCCGTTGACGACTCAACCGGAGGTTTCAGGCACAGCGGAGCGGCAGGCATTGATGACAGAAATTGAACTTCGAGGAGATTCATAGGTCAGCTTCCACAAGATCCGTGCGCTACCAGTGAATACGGTCCAGAATGGCGCCGCGGGCGCAGCCTTGCTGCCGGAACGGGCGCCGGAAGGCTTGGCGGCTTTGTCGAAGCCGCAGCGGCAGCATCAAGAGATGATATCCGGCTTCCACCCGGCGACGGAGCAGTGGTTGGTAAAGTCCGGCTCCCTGCCACCACGGTGGAAAATAAGGCTGGAGAACATGCACCCAATTTGAATCAAAGTCTTGCCGACCGGCGCTCTCCGCAATGTTGCGCAACGTTCGGGCACATGTCTTACTCACTCCGCCCGCTCAACTGAATCGGAAAGTCATACGGGTGGCGGTTTTACCTCCACCCAGGTTTTCATACCTGAAGCCTGATGGCCCAGTGTGTGGCAATGCAAAAGCCAATTTCCCGGATTATCAAAGACACAGACAATTGCGCGGGATTCTCCGGCATTGATCAAGGTGGTATCTCTCAAGGCTCCAAGGGAGCCGTCGGCGGAGATCTCATAAAAATGGTGCCCGTGCAGGTGGATGTTGTGAGCAAATGCCGTCTCGTTCACAAGCGCTATCCGGACGGTTTCACCGGAGCGGAATGTGGCCCAAGGCTCCTGCTGCATGCCGGAAACCCCATTGAACGACCAGATGTCCTCGCCCGCGTGGCGACCGCCCATGGCACCTCCTTGCATCCGCAATGACAGTTCCCGATCCGACACATCGGAAGGACGTGCGAGAACCGGCGGCGGCAACGGGCCAATCTCGCCGCCCAACGGAAACGCATTTTCTACGACAGCCTTTATCCTGCTCAGTTCAAGAGGTCCGTCTGCGGTCGGGAAATTGAACATCACATCACCGGTGACATCCGCGATTACGTCAACGCGCTGGGCCGAAGCGAGAACAATGTCAGCGATTTCTTCTGGATCACGCAGGGGCATCCCGTCGAGCGCCACGATTCGGCCCTCGATGCCAGCTATTTCCATCGGAAACGTTCTGGCGGTTGCCGCGTTAATCATGCGCAGGCGCACCCTGTCGCCCAATCTGACTTCAGACCGCGATGCCAGCGCCTCTCCCTGATTTCCAAGTCGCCCGGCATGGGCGAAGTCGTGCATGTTCCCGAATCCACCCGCCAGCGAGCCGTCCTGCTCAACCCTCCAGTCGTCGATCATTACCGTGATGTCATGGTCGACGATCGGCGGGTTCGTTTCCTCCACGATTAGCGGACCATAGAGTCCCTTGGCCACCTGCTCCCAGGAACGGTGATGCGAATGGTACCAGAAGGTTCCTGCATCTGGAGCAACAAAGCTGTACTCAAATGAGTCTCCGTGGGCGACCGCGTCCTGAGTCAGTCCAGGCACTCCGTCCATCGCGTTTTCCAGCCTGATTCCATGCCAGTGAATCGCCGAAGGCTCCCCCGTCCGGTTTTCGAAACGGACATCGAGTGCCTCACCCTGGCGCACCCGGATTTCAGGTCCGGGTGTCGTGCCGTTGAATCCAAGCATTGGTGTCAGCAGTTCGGGCAGAATCTCCGCCATCACCGGTTCTCCCCGAAGCACGGTTGTGGCGGCCAGGCCAGTTCTGGGCATCAGCCCGGCTGCAGCGCCAGCGGCAAGAAGCATTCGTCTCGAAATTGCCATGATGGACCCTTTATCACGAAGGAATACGCAGCTATGGTGATCAAGACGAAGAGATCAGCCAGCCATTCAAAGACATCCTAACAGACGAAGCGCACCTCTTCACCATCCGCACCGGGCCTCACCACCAAAATGTTACCAGATCTGCTCGCCGCAGCTATCGATGGAGGCACCAAGGCATCCACAAACTTAACCGACAAAGCGTTTCCAAACACTGTGCCTAATTGAGCGCAGACTGCGCACGTCGAACACTGAACAAAAGAAAACAGACCGAACGCCAGCGTAAGACAAAGTTCGGGAAGAATGAACCAGTCGCATATCCGTGTCCGACATGGCTTGCATCCTGCAAGCGATCACATGTTCGCATCAAGGTGTCACAGGTTTCCGGCCCGCCTCACCCATCCGATCCTCGGATTCGGGCCAAGACGTACCTGCACATTTTGGCGCCGTTACGATCCGTCGTCACAGACATCCCGTTTGGACGGAGCGGTTCTGAAGTGCATCCTTGACAGATGCCGTCGTTCCCGATCAAACGCTGCCACGGAAACCGAAACAGGATGGGCTTCCCCGACAGGAACGTACAAAGACTGTGGTCGTTCACCGCTCAATGGAGGGGCGCGTCGATTCAATTCCTGAAGTCACATCATTCGAAGCCGTTTGGTCAAATGCGGATACCCATGACTCATGCGGGCAACCGGTCTGGGCTTTGCATGTAGACCGCTGCAAACCGGTTTGATAAGTCCGAACTGCACGAAGACCCGGACATCTGTGCAAACAGGTTTCAAAATCCACAGTCTTCGGCTAACCCGGGTTCGGACCAGCGTGAGGGCGGACATGAAAGGCAGGATCATTTTGGCGCTGTTTTTGGCAGTGGCAGCTGCGGGCTGCGCAGGCGCCAAGCGAGAGAAAGAACCCGAAATTCCCGAGGTTCAGGTCATTGCTGTACGCAGCCTTGTACCTCGGATTGAGGCGTTGACGTTAGAGCCAACGGCAAGTGGAGCGATAGTACATGTCACCGGCCTGCCCCTTAAACAGGGATACCATGGCGGCGAGCTTGTTCCAGTCGGAGAAGAAACCGTCGAAGATGGCGTGCTGAACTATGAATTCAGGATCACTTCCCCCTCTGAGAGGACCCCGGAGGGCACCCGGAAATCACGGGAAGTCATTGCGGCGAGGTTCATTTCGAAGCGGACATTGGATGAAGTGACGAGGATTCGAGTAATTTCCGCCTCAAATGCACTGTCTGTGCGCCCATGAATCCAGTTCGCGCCAAAGGGCTTCCCAATCGCGCTTCCTGACCACTCAAGCCGTCGAGCGATGAAGATTGTTTTGCAATCTGCGTTTAGCCTGAGCGGCGCTTGAGCAAGAGCGCCCGCTGCGCACTTTCGGAGACAGCTCCAAATCCGCCGTGCGGCTTTCGAGTGGCACTATAGGAAGCAGGAGGTAACGGATCAATGCGCGAAGACTTGTTCACTGCCTGCGTCATTCGCTCGGGCCGCAATTTTGCCGCCGGTCTCACTCCAAAGCTTCGACGTATCCTGTTCCGCCTGCGAGAGGCGGGGTAATCCGCGCGAAGCCGATGCTCCGGGCTTACGGCTGCATTCCGTCAAGGGCGACCGCACGGGCCAGTAGAGTTTCCGTGCTTCGGGCAACTGGCGCGTGGTGTTCCGCTTCGAGAACGGCGAGGTCGTGGACCTGGTAGACTATCACTGACAGAATGGGAGCGATGAACATGAACGATGTTGCAGACGATCGCGTCGGGCCGATGCTGAACCCGCCGCACTTGGGCGTACTCATCCGTGAGATCATGGACGATGTGGGCGGGAACGTGACCGAGACGGCGGCGCGGCTCGACCGCGAGCGCAGAACGCTGTCGCGCCTGCTGAACGGCAAGGTGGGCGTGTCGGCGAACACAGCGCTGGCGCTTGAGGAAATCGGTTGGGGCACCGCCGAGCACTGGATGCGGATGCAGGCGAGCTACGATCTCGCACAGGCGCGTCGCAAAAAAAAGGCGTTCGGGAAAACTGCACACGTGATCGAGCTTTGCACCGTCGCTGCCGATAAGGCAGTTTCCCACCTGATTAAATTCGCCCGCTTCGGAAAAGCGAAACGCAGTCCGGTGCAAAGCGAAATACGACCGATTTGGCCTGACGATTTGGCCTGATACACTTGTTGTGGGATGAATCCCGCGCCCACGCCGCGTTGCGCTTTCACCATTTTACGTTCCAATACCGCATACCAGTCGAACTGGGTCAGCACGGACACCACACGATGACGAATCGATGGACTAAAAGAGAGTCATTCGAATATTCAGAGAAACTCGACAATTGGATGTCACTAACTGGTGTGCGAAAATTTTCGCAGTAAGCCCTTTGCTGGAAGTTTCCACTACGCGATTTCATTCTGCCGCTTCCATTTTCGCAACCGCGTGCGTGCATTGGCATATGGCGAAGACGTGT
Organism: Rhodobacter sp.; assembly: GCA_022824145.1. Lineage (GTDB taxonomy): Bacteria > Pseudomonadota > Alphaproteobacteria > Rhodobacterales > Rhodobacteraceae > JAPOUP01. Next base: position 5,462 of record JAJEAY010000199.1, read on the forward strand.
TTAATTGGATCATTCGGCCCATGGCATGTTTTCCGTACCAAGGTGCGCCGTATAGCTTCTCGTCGGATTGACGGGAAATGAAATTGACAATTTTCTGTTTTGCAATTTCGAGATCTTTCAACAATTGATCGAAAGGCACGGGGTCAAAATCGGCGTAGAATTTCTGTGCAAGCTCGCCGAGCTGATTCCAATTGAAGCCGGTCTCCGGAAAATCGATCAACTCTCCTCTCCCATCCCTTTCAACCCACTTTAGCACAAGGTTATTCCAAGCCAGAAGATAGCTAACTAGATTATGGACACTCATCTCCGTTCCCTTGGCATGTCCATCAAGAGTCTCTTCTCTGGTTTTTGGTGCAGGCACCGTTCTAAGGTCCTTAGCAAGACGTTCAAAATTAATCTCGATAGCGTCGAGAAGTTCTTGGCGTGTTGCTGGTATTGTCATGTCTCATGCCCCAATCATTGCACTTGTCATCGATTCGCCAGAAAATTTGCCAAAAGGCTTATTGCCTTTAGTCAGGTGCCGCAAGATGTTGTGGCGGTGGCTGGACGGCTAAATTGTCGGAGGAACCGGCGTCAAAGTGATTTGAGATGTGTCCAGCGATCGGAATTAAGAAACGGGTTGAAGGCTGAAACGGCTGGTGAGAGCCCCTTAGCCTGTTGATCGGGAGTGATTTTGGGGTCCCGGCAAAGGCTGATAGGGCTCTCAAGTGCACCGGCGGTGCGTTGGGTGTGGAAATCGCGGCATCCATCAACCGGCGGGGCATCAGGCCTAAAGTGTCATACTTCCATAATTTTGATCTTTCGGCCATGTGCCGCGAGCGCCAGCTTTCCTTCGCAGAGCTTTAGCGCATCAAAGCCGAATACCTCGCGCCGCCAGCCCTTGAGCGAAGGCAGGTCACGCTCGCCAGCAGCGATGGCGTCCAGTTCAGATGCGGTGGCGATGAGTTTCTGGGCCACCCCCGACGTCTCGGATTTTGCCTTCAGCAACACTCGCAGAAGGTCTGCAACCGCAGAATTGACCTGCTGCGCATCTTTGCGTGATTCGGCCTTCGGACGGTCAGCCGGAGGCACTTCCAGCCCCTGCTTAATTGCGGCAAGAATGCCGTTCGCAACATCCGGTTTTCTTGCTTCACGCAGGAGCAGACGGGATTTCGAAAGCTCATTCACCGTCCGCGGGTGGGACGACGCCAGTTCAAGAAGCGCGGCGTCGCTGAAAATCCGGTTTCTCGGGACATTGCGGGACTGGGCAAGGCTCTCGCGGTAACGTGCCAGTTCGCGCACAACAGCAAGGCTGCGATCAGATCTGTCACGAACCTTAATGCGCCGCCATGCTTCTTCGGGTTTAACTACATAGGTTTCGCTTGACGTCAGAACCCGAAGATCCTCATCCAGCCAATGTGCACGGCCCGACTGTTCAAGCTCGTCTCTCAGATGTTCGTAGATAACCCGGAGATGCGTCACGTCAGCGAGCGCGTATTTTTTCTGTGCGTCGGAAAGCGGCCGCATCGCCCAATCCGTAAAGCGAGACCGCTTGTCGAGCGACTTCCTGACGATCTTCCGGACAAGAGTCTCGTAGCCGACCTGATCACTGAAGCCGCAAACCATGGCAGCGACCTGGGTATCAAACAGCGGAGCGGGAATCACGCCGCCGTCGGTAAAGAAAATCTCAATGTCCTGACGTGCCGCGTGAAACACCTTGACGACATCTGTATTGCGAAAGAGGCCATAGAGCGGTTCCAGCGAGAGTCCCTTGGCCAGCGGGTCGACAAGAACTGCGCTATCTTGTGTCTTTCCCGGAACCGCAAGCTGAACCAGACAGAGTTGGGAATAATAGGTTCGGTCGCGGATGAACTCAGTGTCTGCCGTTACATATGGACCAGTGGCAGCGCGTTCGCAGAAGGCGGCCAATTCCTTGGTAGTTGTTAACATCTTCATCCGCGGTACCCTGCCTCAATGCGATTCGTCCTTCTGACCGCACTTCTCATATTCAACACAGCAGCGAGTCGGAAGGCATTGAAATATACGTGGGCTCTCGACCGCCGCGGGCGAAACGATCCAGCACCGCCGGATAGAGCCTATGCTCCTGCCTCTGCACCCGGGACGAAAGACTCTTTGGGGTGTCATCCGGCTCGACCGTAATCCGGGCCTGCCCAAGCACGGGACCGTCATCAAGCCTGTTCGTCACGAGATGGACTGTGCAGCCGTGTTCAACGTCGCCGGCTTCCAATACACGGGCATGGGTATTCAGACCCTTATGGCGAGGCAGCAGCGAGGGATGAATGTTCAGGATACGGTCTTCATACCGATCAATGAATTCAGAGGTAAGGATCCTCATGAAACCCGCAAGGCAAATTATGTCGGGCCGCACAGCATCGAGTTTGGCTATCATTGCCGCTTCAAAGGAGGCACGGTCGGGAAAGTCACGATGGCAAACGACTGTATGGGGTATGTTTCGAATGGCAGCCTTCCGAAGTCCGTCGGCTTCCTCTTCGTTCGACAGCACCAGAACGGGGGTTGCTACGTCACCCTCTGCCATGCTGTCCGCGAGAACGGCCATATTGGTGCCTCTACCCGAAATCAGAACCGCGACGCGTTTGCTCATGAAAGGTGTCCTGAGAACCGTACGTTCTGCCCTGGCTCAACCACTCCGATGCGGTGAACCCTTTCGCCAGCGCTTTCGAGTTCCGACACAACGCTGTTCTGGATATCCGGCGCGACGGCCATGACCATTCCTATTCCGGCATTGAAAGTCCTCAGAAGTTCCGCCTCGGACAATTCTCCGGCATCCCGCAACCATCCGAGCACTGGCGGTAGCGGCCAGGAATTCAGATCAACTGTCGCGCCTAAGCCTGCATGCAGCATCCGAGGCAAGTTTTCCACCAGCCCGCCGCCGGTAATATGGGCTATTCCGTGAACGCCCCCTAATCCAATGGCGGCAATCGCAGCTCGGGCATAGATCCGTGTCGGCGCGAGCAGCGCCTGGCCAATCGAAACATCGGCGAAGGGCGCACGATCTTCCCAGGTCAGCCCGGAACGCTGCACGACCGCGCGCGCAAGCGAATATCCATTGGAATGCACGCCACTGGACTGCAGCCCCAGAAGAACGTCGCCTGCGCAAACGCCTGCGGGAAGCTCCTCGCCGCGCTCCACAGCCCCGACCGCGAAACCGGCAAGATCGAAATCCGCCTTGCTGTACATACCAGGCATTTCCGCCGTTTCACCGCCAAGGAGGGCGCAGCCGCTGGTTCTGCATCCATCGGCGATGCCTTTGACGACGCGCTCCGCAATCTCAACGTCAAGTTTCCCTGCCGCAAAATAATCAAGGAAAAACAGTGGTTCAGCGCCCTGACAGATCAAGTCGTTAACGCACATCGCGACCAAGTCGACGCCGATGGTGTCGACCCGACCGGTATCGATGGCGATGCGGAGTTTGGTGCCAACTCCGTCGGTGGCGGCAACAAGCACCGGATCTGAATAACCCGCCGCCTTCAGGTCGAAGAAACCTGCAAATCCCCCCAAACCGTCAATGACACCCGGCCGTGCGGTGGACCCGGCTGCGGATCCGATTCGGCTAACCAAATCCTTGCCGGCGTCGATATCGACTCCAGCCGCAGCGTAGGTCAGTTCGGTGCGGGCGCTCATGAACAGCCGCTAACGGATTGCGTTTCCGGGCAATTCAGAAGGACGGATCTTGAACCACAGGCGCAGGAGAGATTACACCCGTCGTGTCGATGCGGTCCCATTCGAAAGCCAGTGCGCCCAGATCGGGATCGGAACTTTTGCGAAATCACCATATCGGCCAATTCGTTACCATATATCGTTAGTTGCTTCAATCTGTATGCCACGCGAATCGGAAACAAATCTTCTTCGGTCAGAGGATCGCGATCGAAACGTCTGCCAGCCGTTGCAAAAGCTTGCGCAGGAGGTCGCCACGCGCTTGGTCAAACAGGGCCACCGACCGACTCCCAAGGGCTGTCGGTCACAGCGTCAGCAGTCTTCCTTTGTCAGCCCGATCAACTTGTCCGCATCGGCCGATTTTCCATTTTCGGAAACAGGCTGCGCGGTATTGGCCGAGACCAGGGCGAAATAACTTTCTTCCAAGGAACGGACTTTGTCCCGAACGGACCATCTGATCTGTCGAACGGAAACGGCTCCTGCGGTTTCCGTCAGCGACCTTTCGGCTCTTGCAGAATGCCTCGAATTCCCTTGGGAAGTGCCTGCCGCCCCTGTTCTGCGACCTGCCGCCACACCGGCCCCCGATTCAGAAGCTCCTCCCAGGCTGCGTCCAGTTCGCCAGGCCTGTCGCTCGCCAGAACCTGCAGCAGAATGCCAGCCTGTGCGAGATCCTTTCCGGACTTTGCCTGTCCAGCGACTGAGCTGAGGCGTCGACGGGACACAATGAGCTTATGAAGGGCAAACCGCTCCGGCGCAGGCACCTTAACCGGCACACCAAGTCCATGCACCGCTACAGCCTCGACTTCTTGGTATATCAGGAAGTCGAGAAACCGGAGGGGCCGCGCATCGCTTCTCAGAGCCTTCAGACCTGCCGGGCCGTCCGTGTCAGGGCCGCGCAAGGGCGCCAAGACATCGACGGAAAACGATTCCTGGGTTCCGGCCCGAATTGCGTAGCGTAGGACGCGGCGGGTGTCGAACGGGGAAGGAACGGCCTCGAACCTCGGATCCGCAGCCTGCAGAACCGAGAGGAATTCCGCGTCAATCCTGTCTTCCACAGCTAGGGAAATGGCAGGAAACTGGCTAATGTCGACATCGCCGGTGCGACCAAGATCGCCGGGCGTCCTGAAGCCGAGCATCGGCCCGTAGCATTGGAAAGCGAGGGAACCGACGACTACGGCCCGAAGCCGGAATGCGCCGGCATCCGCCAGTGACGCAAGCACTCTTCCGCTTAAC
>JAJEAY010000057.1 GCA_022824145.1 Rhodobacter sp.
CGGCCGACGTGCAGGACCGGGACGGCGCGCCGGACGTCATCCTGGCGATGCTGGAGAAGGCGCCGGAGGTAAGGAAGCTGTGGGCGGACGGCGGCTATGCGGGACCGAAGCTGGAGGCCGAGCTGGCGGAGCGCGGCCTCGGACCGGTCCTCGAGATCGTCCAGAAACCCAAGGAAACCAAAGGCTTCACCGTCCTCTATCGCCGGTGGGTGGTGGAGCGGACATTCGCCTGGCTGTCGAGGTGCCGGCGCCTTGCGAAGGATGTGGAGAGAACCCTGGAAAGCTCCCTGGCCTGGGTCCAGCTGGCCGCCTGCCGGTTCCTGATGCGACGTGTGGCGCGGGAGGCAACGCCATGAAAACAAATAAAATAATTAAATCAATGAGTTATGATTCAGCCTCTAAGCGATTGGTCGCTAGTCGGTTCCGCATTCGGGTTCTCCGGCTTAGCGCCCACTCAACGTGGACTGGTGGTCCGACATATCGTCACGTTGATTCCGCGAAAGTCGACGCAGCCTGCGAAGGAACCAGCAGTATACTGATCAAGATGCGTCAGTTGAAGCGCTTTGGCCATGGCTGATGATGCAGAACTGACTTCAAGACAGCAGAATTGACGAAGTTCAGGAATCCAGTCCGACAAGCAGAATCGTGCACATTCGCGAAACCAATGACCTGCATCGCTCAGGGTAGTCACTTGGACGTCGCAGCAAGCTCTGCCGGGCTGCCGACCGCCATTTTTCTATACTGCGCTGTCAGTTTGCCGGATTGATTTTCTGTCCGCATCCGGCGCCGTCTTTTCGCGCCGGACCAACAGTCGGTTAAGCGCGGTGACATATGCCTTCGCACTGGCAACAACCGTGTCAGTGTCGGCGGCCTCGCCGGTTGCGATCCTTCCATCTTCCTCAATCCTGACACTGACCGTGGCCTGCGCGTCCGATCCTTGGGTCACCGCATGTACCTGATAGAGCTGCAGATCGATTTCATGCGGGAATATCTTCCGGACTGCCCTGAATACAGCATCCACCGGGCCATCACCTGTTGCCGTTACCTGCCTGTCCACGCCGTCGACGCTCATGGTGAGATCGGCCGATTGCGGGGCCTCCGTTCCGCATATCACTCTCAGGAACTTGATCTGGAGCCTGTCACTCTCGTCCGTTGCTGCGGAATCGCGCATCAGAGCGACCAGGTCATCGTCGAAGACTTCTTTCTTTCGGTCGGCGAGCGCCTTGAAGCGAACGAAGACATCGTTGAGCTGGTTGCCTGCCAAACTGTAACCCAGCTCTTCCAGCTTGGAACGCAGCGCCGCGCGGCCCGAGTGCTTGCCCATCACGATGCTTGTCGCAGCAAGACCAATGTCCTCCGGACGCATGATCTCGAACGTTTCGGCGTTCTTCAGCACCCCATCCTGATGGATGCCGGATTCATGTGCGAAGGCGTTCTTGCCGACGATGGCCTTGTTGAACTGCACGCTGAAGCCAGAAACAGCCGCCACCCGGCGGGAAATATTCATGATCTTGGTCGTGTCGACTCCTGTATGGTAGGGAATGATGTCGCCTCGCACTTTCATGGCCATCACGACCTCTTCCAGAGCAGTATTGCCAGCGCGTTCTCCAAGTCCGTTGATCGTGCATTCGATCTGTCGGGCGCCGCCGGCGACGGCGGCCAGGGCATTGGCCGTCGCCATGCCCAAATCGTTGTGGCAATGTGTTGCGAATACCACCTCATCCGCGCCCGGAACCGTCTTGATCAGCCTGCGGATCAGGTCAGCGGACTCGACAGGTGCGGTATAGCCGACCGTGTCGGGAATGTTGATCGTGGTAGCGCCAGCCTCAATGGCGATACGAACGACCCGGCAGAGGTACTCCCACTCGGTTCTAGTTGCGTCCATAGGCGACCACTGCACGTTGTCGCAGAGGTTGTGCGCATGGCTTACCGTGTCATGAACCCGGTTTGCCAACTCGTCCATCGTCAGTCTAGGGATGTCTCGGTGCAACGGCGACGTTCCGATGAACGTGTGTATCCTCGGGCTCTTGGCGTGTTTGACTGCCTCCCAGCATCGGTCGATGTCCGCGAAATTCGCGCGCGCCAGCCCGCAGACGGTCGCGTTTTTTGTTCGCTTGGCGATTTCGCTGACGGCAGAAAAGTCGCCTTCCGAGGCAATAGGGAAACCCGCTTCGATTGTATCCACGCCCATCTCGTCAAGAAGCTCGGCGATCTCCAGTTTCTCGGCATGGCTCATGGTCGCGCCGGGACTCTGCTCTCCGTCGCGCAGGGTCGTGTCGAAAATAAACACACGGTCGCTGTCGTGTCTGGTCATCTTGATTTCTCTTCGGCTGGTCCTTGGCGTTATCTGGCGCGGTCTATGCTGCCTCTGAGCGGTCGCGCCGGACGGGCATGCGCTCAGAGGCGGCTAAGGAGCAGCGGAGCAAGGGAGAGGTGCGCACGGCGCACGGTCTGGCTGGCGATATGTCCCTTGATCATCATTCGGGCCACAATAAGGATGTGGACAGGGAATGGAACCCTAAAATTCGCCGCAGGTTCATTCAGTTGGAATCCTGCTTAGCTGTGTCGTCATCCTACTGCCCGGATCCGGCACCGGCCTTGGCTTCCCCGGTGCTCCCATGCTCTGCGTAGATCATTGTGCCCTCGCCCTCAGGTTTTCCATTGGCGAAGCTGCCTTCGTAGATATCGCCGTTGGCAAAGATCACGCGGCCCTGGCCATGCAGTTCCCCGTTTTCCCACGATCCGGCATAGGACACTCCATCTGCCATGGTTAGCGTACCCTGTCCGTGGCGACTGTCGTTTCGGAATTCCCCTTCGTAGACGGAGCCATTGGCGTAAGAGGCCATTCCCTGGCCGGATCGTTCGCCCTGTTTCCAGCCGCCGAAATAAGTCCCGCCGTCAGTTTGTCTCAGCCTCCCGGTGCCATCGAATCTGCCTTCGGACCATTCCCCTTCGTAGAATGCGCCGTTGGAATACCGGATGCTGCCTTTACCATGAGACTTGCCGCCCCGGAATTCTCCGTCATATTTGGAACCGTCCGGATAGGTCAGAATGCCCATGCCCTGCCGAATGTTGTCCAGAAAATGGCCTTCGTAGGCAGTGCCGTCCGGGTAGGTTGCCTTTCCCGTGCCGTTTCGACGGCCGTTCCGCCATTCGCCGGTATAGGAATATCCGTTCGGGTCAGTCAGCGTTCCGATGTCCGTGAACTGTCCGCTGGCCCATCCGCCTTCGTAGACCGAGCCGTTCGGATAGGTGATCCTTCCTTTGCCGTTGGGCGTGCCGTCAATGAACGCGCCCTCATAAACGGCGCCGTCCGAGTAGGTGAGCTTCCCCTGACCTTCCGGGCGATGGTTCCGGAACACGCCTTCGTAGACCGAGCCGTCGGGGTAGCTCAGCTTGCCCTGGCCCTCGAAACTGCCTGCGTTCCACTCGCCGGCGTAGGCCAGACCATTGGAGCTGGTGAAGGAGCCGGTTCCCTGACGGCGGTCATTCCGGAATCCGCCCTCATACGTGTCGCCGTTGGCGTAGATCTCCCTGCCGGTTCCGTGGCGCTCGCCGTTGACGAACCCGCCTTCGTAGATGTCGCCGTTCGGCTGGGTCAGCGTGCCCCTGCCGTTGATCTGCCCTTCAGCCCATTCACCGCTGTATGCCAGGCCGTCAGGCATTGTCAGCCTGCCTGTTCCTTCGCGCCGGCCGCTCACGACACTGCCTTCGTAGACAGCGCCGTCTTCGTATGTGATTCGCCCGGTTCCGTGCCGGGCGCCGTCAGCCCACTGACCTTCGTAGACATAGCCGTCAGGACGCTCGAGCCGACCCTGGCCATGATGCATGGCGTCACGGAACCCGCCTTCATAGACGTTTCCGTCGGCATATTCCGCCCGCCCGCTTCCTTCTATCCTGCCGTCGGTCCAGTCGCCCTCGTAGACGGAGCCGTCGGCAAAGGTGATCCTGCCCCTGCCTTCCGGTTTTCCCTTGACGAACTCGCCTTCGTAAACGGAACCGTTCGGAAAGCGCGCCACGCCACGGCCCCGGATTTCTCCATCGACCCAGTCGCCTGTGTATTCATATCCGTTTGGCAGGCGGTATGTTCCGGTGCCGTGCTGTCTTCCGTCCCTGAACTCGCCTTCGTACAGGCCGCCGTCTTCATACTGCTTCAGCAGTGTGCCCCCGTCCGACTGTGCCCACGCACCGCCTGCAATGACCAGGGCACCCAATACCGACAGCGCTCTATATGAATTTCGCACGACCATCCCCTTGTATCCGCGGCCATCTACGCCGTTTGTTCCAGCCTTGACCAAATCGTAGGTGAGCGCGGCGGCGCTGACAACTTATTTTGGAAACAGCCTGCTGTTACCGATTCCGTCTTCTGGTAAGACGCTGCAAACAAGAGGTGAATGCCATGCCGGACCGCTTCCGATTGACGCTTGCGCAGCTCAACCCCACCGTTGGCGCCCTGAAGCCCAATGCCGACAAGGCCTATGCCGCCTGGAAGGAAGGTCTGGAAGCCGGGTCGGATATGGTCGCTTTGACCGAGATGTTCATAACTGGTTACAACCCTCAGGATCTGGTGTTGAGGCCAGCGTTCCACAATGCGGCGATGGCGGAGATCAAGGCGCTGGCTGAGCGTTGCAGCGGCGGTCCCGCGCTTGCGGTGGGAGGTCCTTACGCCGACGGGGACGGGCGGCTGTTCAACGCCTACTACATCTGTTTGGGTGGCCATGTGGTTCGGCGGGTTCTGAAGCAGCATCTGCCGAACACGGAAGTCTTTGACGAAATGCGTGTATTCGAAGCGGCTCCCCCGAGCGGCCCTTATTCGGTGGCCGGTGTCAGGGTCGGTTCGCCCGTCTGTGAAGATGCTTGGCGCATGGATGTCTGCGAGACACTTGCGGAAACCGGAGCGGAGTTCCTGCTGGTTCCCAATGGATCGCCATACTTTCGTGACAAGTTTGATACGCGGTTGAATCACATGGTGTCCCGCGTTGTCGAAACGGGCCTTCCCCTGATTTACCTGAATATGGTTGGCGCTCAGGATGACCAGATGTTCGATGGCGGCACCTTCGCGCTCAATCCAGGTGGCGAGCTGGCGCTTCAGATGCCGTTGTTTGAAGAAGCGATCGTTCACGTGGACCTCGTGTGCGGAGATTTCGGATGGCGGATCCAGCCAGGTGAGCTTGCGGAGCATCCCGACGCGTGGGAGCAGGATTACCGGGTCATGGTCGAGTGCGTGCGCGATTACCTTGGAAAGACCGGGTTCAGCAAAGCCCTTCTGGGGCTTTCGGGCGGGGTCGACAGTGCGCTGGTGGCGGCGGTCGCTACGGATGCGCTTGGCGCCGAGAACGTTCGCTGCGTGATGCTTCCGTCCGAATACACTTCCGAACATTCTCTGGAGGACGCGTCTGCTGTGGCCAAGGCGCTTGGCTGCCGTCTGGATTCGGTGCCGATATCCGGTCCGCGCACGGCGGTCACGCAGGCGCTTTCCGGCCTGTTCGAAGGAACCCGGCAGGATCTTGCAGAGGAAAACATTCAGTCGCGACTGCGTGGACTTCTGCTGATGGCGCTTTCGAACAAGTTTGGGGAGATGCTTCTCACAACAGGCAACAAATCCGAAGTTGCCGTTGGATATTCCACAATCTATGGCGATATGGCCGGTGGGTACAATCCTATCAAGGACCTCTACAAGACCCGCGTTTTTGAAACCTGCCGATGGCGCAACGCTAATCACAGGTGCTGGATGAAGGGACCAGCCGGACAGGTGGTTCCACCTCGTGTGATCGCCAAGCCACCTTCAGCCGAGTTGCGCGATGACCAGAAAGACGAGGACAGCCTTCCCCCTTATGAGGTTCTGGACTCAATCCTGGCCGAACTCATCGACAACGATGCTTCAGTCGCCGAGGTTGTCGACTTGGGCTATGACCGGGATACGGTGAAGATGGTGGAGAACCTTATCTATAACAGCGAATACAAGAGATTTCAGGCGGCGCCTGGCGCCCGTCTGACCATACGCAGTCTATGGCTTGACCGTCGCTATCCCATCGTCAACCGCTGGCGCGACAGCAGCTGAATTTCAGTCCGATTCCAGATGATCAAAGGCATTGGACTGGCGGTGCAGAGACCAAGTGGTGGATTTCCGCTGCCCGGCTTTGCCTGCTCTGAGACTGCGACATCGGAGCGCGAACTGGCGTCGGGGAGGAACCGGCGGAGCGCGAGCACCGGGACCGTAGCAAGGTCCGGCTGCGTATCCGCAATCGAGAGGAGCTGCAAGGAGCTGCTGCAGAACGGATTCAATCCGGACGGCGCTTCCTGCGTTCCATCACCCGGAATCAAACGTGAACCGCGCCGTTATTCGGTGGCGGCCGCCATGGGATCACAGCGCGGTGATCTGACAGTCTCCAGCCAGGCGATCGACAAGTTCGCGGTCGCAGAGTCGAGTGGCTTCGGAATTTACGGCCGCACTTGCAGCGGCAACGCCACGGACAAGGCATCTCTTCAGCGATTCGCCCAACGCCACTGACAGCGTGAAGGCGCCGACGAAGCTGTCACCTGCACCGACCTTGCTTACAACCTTGACCTTCGGTCCGACGCAGTGCCAGCTTCCCTCGGCATTCGAGAGCACCGATCCGTCGGCGCCGCACGCCACGACCACATTCATTGCAACCCCGCGCTCCACCAGGTCTCGCGCGAAGGCCGCCGTGTCGGAGATCAAGGGAAGCGGACGGTCTGCGAGCTCCTCGGCTTCAGGGCCGTCCATTCGCAGGACATGTATCGACTCATGCGGCGCCTGCACCAGATTCATCAGGGCTGGCCCTGATGTGTCGACGAACAGCCGTGCGCCCCGTCCGGAGATGTGGTCTGCAAGGATTGTAGGGAACTCTTTGGCAACTCCCGGCGGCTGGCTTCCGGAAAGCACAACCAGCGTTCCGCTGCCGGTGGCTTGGTCGATCGAGACGAGTCCGCGGGTGACATCGGCCTCTTCCCAGCTTGGCCCCGGCATGACAAACCTGAACTGTTCTTGGTTCAGTTCGTCGGTTACCGAAAAGCTCTGGCGGGTCTCGCCCGGACCCTGGAATGCCACTGTAGGCACACCTTCAAGCGCCAGCAGCTGAAGAAGGTGAGCGCCGGTTGCGCCGCCAATGGCGACAAGCGCGGTGGCCTGCCCGCCGAGTTGCCGGATCGCCCTTGCAACGTTGATCCCGCCACCACCGGGGTCGACCTTCGGGTTGGAGCACCGCAGTTTCCGTTCGGGGATTACGTGCGGCGCGGTGGTGGCGAAGTCGACTGTTGGATTCAGCGTGATGGTCAGAATGCCGTGTCTCATGCTTTTGGTACCGTGTGTTTTTCCAGAAGCTGCGTCGAAATGACGAGAAGACTGCCGGAAAGGATAAAAAACAGGCCGAGGCCGACTATGTAAGCGATGACCGCCGTCAGGCCAGAACCCGCTGGATCAAGGAAGAAGTAAGGATACTTGCCGTCCGCCAACCCACGCAGCAGGGCGTAAACGGCATATACGAGCGGCCAGGCTGCCCAGATCAATGGACTGAGATAGGTCAGGCCATGTTTGGGGCAATAGACAGCCCAGACAGCGAAACAGCCAATCGGGACGGCGGTGTGAAGCCCCAAATCTGACAATGCCTGAATGCCTTGCTGGTCGTCTGCCTTAGCGAGCAGGACATGGTAGACGATGCCAGTAGCAACGATCCAAACGCTCAATGCGGCGGGCAGGGAGGTGCCCGTCCAGCGTCCGCGCATTGCTGCTGCGCCTAGAACCAAAACCACAGCCGCATTTGTAAGGTAAGTGAAATACCGCGCCATTGACCAAAGCGCGGAGGCGACGCCGGAGTCCTCCAGCTTGATCGCAAACTCGATTCCTATGGATACGAGAGCGGCAAAGGCGACAAGGCCGGCCGCTATTCGGGCCGGCACGGACAGGCGGGCATCTGACATTGGCGCAATCTTTCAGCTTCGGCGTCAGTGTCAAGGCGGGATGACAAGTGCCGGAGTTCCCGGCAACCTGCGTCTCGGCCGCCGGGTGGTCGTTCCGGACTCATGGCACAATTCACCCAATTCACTTGGACACGCTTTGCGGAATGAATCTCTGCAATAGTGTCCGCAGGCACGAAATTGAATTGAAGAGCCGGGAGGGCAAAACGGCGAGCATTACTCGTTGTTTTAAATTTGTATCACATCTCGATCTGACCAGCGCGTTCGCGATGAAACAGGTTCATCTACCGGAACCTAGCCGAAAAGCCGTATTGAACAGGGACGTCGTCACGTATGCCATCCAAAATCGGAATTCCGGCAACAACCTTGTCTATCGCCAGATTCGGCTAGGCTGCAGTCAGTCTCCTCCCGAATGGACGCCTCGGATTCGCCAGACGCGTTAGATGTAATACTGGTTTAGAGCATAGGTCTTTTGCGCTTTAATCCCAAGTACTTGCGGTGTAGCGCTCCCTACAGCCCGGTCATCGGCCGTTCTTCGGTCAGTCAGAAAACACGGAATGGCTTGGAATCCCACTGAAACGCGTTCCGACCGGGTTGCCATGGTCTGCAGGGAGAGTGATTGCAGGCTCTTGTTTTTTCTTATTTCTCAAGACTTGAATGACAGAGAATACCGTCAAATCAGTTTCGCAGCGCAATGGGAATCGGGCAAGGGTCTATGAGGTGCAGACATAAACGCGCTCATGTCCACCACTCGTCAATGGCGGAAATGTCGTCGTCGGACCATCCGAAATGATGCGCGAGCTCGTGGACAAGCACATGGGTGATCAGGCGTCCAAGGGGTTCGTTGCCGCGTTCCGCCCATTCATCGAGAATCGGGCGGCGAAACAGCCAGACGGTATCGGGGCTGGTTGGCTGGTCACTGCTTGATTTCTCAGTCAGGGGGACGCCGTCGTACAGGCCCGTCAACTCGAACGGATCCATCTGCATCTCATCAAGGATGTCTTCTGAAGCATGGTCCTCGACTCGCAGAGCGACTTCTTGAGCCGCGGCTCGGAAAGGTTCCGGAATCGAAGCGAGCGCTTCGAACGCCATTGCTTCGAACGCGTCGAGACCCGGTGCGATCCAATCGGCGTTTGGGTGATCCATAGAACCGGAATAACGCGGTGGCCACCGGAGGGGAAGCGCACCGGGCAGGTGCCAAACACCCCGATCGATGTTTAGTTCCGCCTCAATGCTGCATGTGGACAGCGGCTTCATTCGTTCAGCCCGCCGGGACTGGATGCCAATCACGAATGCACTCAGTCCGAAAGCGCACGGAGAAACACTTGTGCGGTGTGAGGATTACCGCGATAGTCTTGGGGTCACCGCGAAGAATGAATGGACGAACGGGTGCTGGAATGTCCGAAAACAAGACAACAGCCACCAATGCGGATGTGATGGCGTTCCTGAATGCAGTTGAACCCGAACGTCGCCGACTTGATGGATTGCGGCTAAACGGCATTTTCCAGGAGGTCACCGGCTTCAAACCGGTCATGTGGGGCACCAGCATTGTCGGCTACGGATCCTATCACTACGTCTATCAGTCAGGTCGGGAAGGTGATTTTCTCGCCACCGGCTTCAGCCCGCGCAAGACCAGCCTGACGGTCTACATCATGCCCGGCTACGCCAGTTTCAGCGACATGCTTCAACGTCTCGGCAAGCACCGGACAGGGCGGTCGTGTCTGTACGTCAACAGGCTCTCGGATGTAGATGAGGATGTATTGCGTGAACTTATCGCGGCCGGTCTGAGCGACCTTGGAACCCGCTGGCCCGTATTGCCAAGCTGAAACGCGTTCCCGCGCACATGCGAATTGGAATGGCGGAACGACGCGCCAGACATCCCCTCCCTCCGGAATACCTCCCGAGGTCCGGTGGACATCGAATGTCTGGCGTGAAATGGATCGAACCAGAGGACAGGGATCATTCACATGGCCATTACCCGCTTCGCTCCGTCACCCACGGGATTTCTGCACGTCGGTAACCTGCGGACTGCGCTGTTCAACTTTCTGATTGCGCGTAAATCCGGCGGAACTTTTATCCTTAGGCTCGACGATACGGATCCGGAGCGGTCGCGGCCGGAATTCGCCGATGCGATTCAAAGGGATCTGGAGTGGCTGGGCCTGAACTGGGATCGGCTCGAACGCCAGTCCGAACGGCTGGGGCGTTATCAAAAGGCGGCAGACGAACTGCGGAATCAGGAGCGCTTCTATGAAGCGTTCGAGACGCCGACCGAGCTGGACCTGAAGCGCCGGAAGCAGCTGAACATGGGTAAACCTCCCGTCTATGACCGTGCGGCGCTCAGTCTTTCTGACAGTGCAAGGGACAGGCTGCGCACCGAACGGGGGCAGGGAGTCTGGCGCTTCCTGCTGGAACACGGGCGGGTTGAGTGGACGGACGGCATCCTCGGAGACGTGTCTATAGATGTTTCCAGCGTTTCGGATCCAGTATTGATTCGGCAGGACGGGCTGGTGCTCTATACGCTGGCGTCGGCAGTTGACGACATTGAGATGGGCGTAACGCATGTGGTGCGCGGCTCCGACCATGTGACCAATACGGCGACACAGGTTCAGATCATGGAGGCGATTGGTGGCGCCGTACCGTCTTTTTCGCATCATTCGCTACTGACCGGGCCCAAGGGAGAAAAGCTGTCAAAACGTCTTGGCAATCTAGCTTTGCGCGACCAAGGCATCGAGCCTATGGCACTGCTTTCGCTCATGGCTCGCCTCGGATCATCGGATCCAGTTGAAATCCGCGGGTCGGTCGAGGAACTGATAGAGGGATTTGACATCGCGAGATTTGGCACTGCGCCAACCAAGTTTGACGTGGAGGGCCTTCGTCCGCTGACTGCCCGGTACCTTGGAGGACTTTCATTTGACGCCGTGGCAAAGGATGTCGAGGCACTCGGCGTACCGGATCGAATCGCCCGGCAGTTCTGGGAGGCTGTCCGGAAAAACATAACCACGCGCGAGGGAATGAATGAGTGGTGGGCGCTGTTTCGCGATGGGGCCGAACCGATGGTGGACGACGCCGACCGGGATTTTGTAGCGGAAGCGTTTGCGCTGTTGCCGGAATTTCCATTTGACAGCGGAACGTGGAGTGCTTGGACCGCAGCGGTAAAAGAGGGTACGGGCCGAAAGGGCAGGAATCTGTTCATGCCGCTGCGCAAGGCTGTCTCCGGGCGGGAGCGAGGGCCTGAAATGGCTGAGGTGATGGCCCTGCTGCAGAGACCGCCGCAGTATACGCCCCACCGGTCTGAATAGCGGAAAAGCCAGTCAGAGCGGCGCACCAGGCACGCACTGCGATTTGAACGGCGCCGTCCGCACCGCGGTCGGCTGGCCGCTGCGAATCTGAAAGCCAGAACTCAGTGCAGTCAATTTGGTGGAGCCGATCGGGATCGAACCGACGACCTCGTCATTGCGAACGACGCGCTCTCCCAACTGAGCTACGGCCCCACATCCACTCACTATGTGAGGGTCTTTGCGGATCCAGTCAAGTTCGGACTCAAAAATTTGCGGTTCGATGCGGGCCCGTGCCGGAGAATTTCCGAAGTCAGGTTTTGTTTGCTCGGGAAACGTGGAATGCCTGTTCGGGCGTTCCGGCTGCGGATCTGCCCTATGCCACTTTCCGCGCGCGGACTTGAAAGACTTCTAACCGGGAGTTCCTTGGGCCGACGGAAACAGGCTTTCCAGCAGCACGAGTCGGTTGCGTTTTGGTGAAGGCGGAATTGCGAACCCGAACCGATACGTCACTTCCGTCGGGTTCGCTTACGCTTAGAGAGTCGGCCTTTCAGGCGTTTCTGCGCGAATTCGCAGTTCAGGCCACCATAACCAGTCCTCTCCGCATCAGCGATTCCTCAGAACAGCCGCCGGTAGGTGGCAATAGCAGGTTTCCGGCTCTATTCCGCTGCTTCAAGGTAATCCTCAAGGGGCGGACAGGTGCAGATCAGATTCCTGTCACCATGGGTGTTGTCCACCCGGTTAACGGGTGGCCAGTACTTGTCCACCCGGAACGCGCCGGCCGGATAGCAGCCCTGCTCCCGGCTGTACGGCCGGTTCCATTCTCCAATCAGGTCCTCGACCGTATGCGGGGCGCGCTTCAGCGGATTGTTTTCAGCGTCGACATCGCCGGTTTCCACCGAGTGAATTTCCGCGCGTATATCAAGCATCGCATCGCAGAATCTGTCCAGTTCGGCCTTGGTCTCGGATTCCGTGGGCTCAATCATCAGAGTCCCTGGAACAGGCCAGCTCATGGTCGGAGCATGAAAGCCGTTGTCCATCAATCTCTTTGCGACATCGTCAACGGTGACGCCTGCATTCTCGGCAAAGGGGCGCATGTCAAGAATGCACTCATGCGCGACACGCCCGTTCCTTCCTGCAAAGAGGATATCGTAGGCACTCTCAAGCCGTTTGGCGATGTAGTTCGAGTTTAGGATCGCCACCTTCGTTGCCTGTGTCAGGCCTTCACCTCCCATCAAGAGCACATAAGCCCAGCTGATTGGAAGAATGGACGCTGACCCAAATGGCGCCCCACTGACCGGGCCCTCGTCTCCCCCGGTTTCCGGATGGCCCGGAAGGAACGGCGCAAGGTGCGATTTCACTCCGATCGGCCCCATTCCGGGGCCACCGCCACCGTGCGGGATGCAGAAGGTCTTGTGTAGATTCAGGTGACCCACGTCACTTCCCAGTTCGCCGGGCTTGGCCAGTCCCACCAGCGCGTTCAGGTTTGCGCCGTCAAGATAGACCTGCCCGCCGAATTCATGGGTGATCGCGCACACCTCGCCTATCGTTTCCTCGAACACGCCATGTGTGGAGGGGTAGGTGATCATGCAGGCGGCCAGTTCGCCGCCAGCGGCCTCCGCCTTGGCGCGGAAATCCTCGACGTCAATGTCACCGTTGTCTGCGGACTTTACAACAACAACGTCCATCCCCGCCATTTGGGCGCTCGCGGGATTGGTGCCGTGAGCACTCATTGGAATGAGGCAGATGCGGCGATGCCCGTCGCCGTTCGCCCGGTGATAGGCCGCTATGGTCAGCAGGCCGGCATACTCACCCTGAGCGCCGGAATTCGGTTGCATGGAAATGGCGTCATATCCGGTGATTCTGCAGAGTCTGCCGGAAAGATCTTCCAGCATTTCGTGGTAGCCCGTGACCTGTTCGGTGGGGGCGAACGGGTGAATGTTGCAGAATTCCGGCCAGGTGACCGCGGCCATTTCAACGGCAGCGTTGAGCTTCATCGTGCAGGACCCAAGTGGGATCATCGCCCGGTCAAGCGCCAGATCGCGGTCAGCCAGGCGCCGCATGTACCGCATCATTTCAGTTTCGGCCCGGTTCATGTGGAACACCGGGTGCTCAAGATAGGATGTTCTGCGGTGAAGACTCTCAGGAACCCGGAAC
>JAJEAY010000025.1 GCA_022824145.1 Rhodobacter sp.
CGGGCATACGCACGGCCCTTTCCGCCTGCTTTCGCTCGTCTGTTCCCAAAGCCAAGACACGATCCCGGTGCGCATGGCAATGCATCAAGGGTAGCCGCCAAGGATCAGAACCGCTTCAGGTCATCGCCTCTTCGAGAAGGCGGCCGCCGCTGTCACGGAAACCAGTTCACTCATGCGCAATGGCGTGAATCGCGTAAGTTCAGCGCCGCCAAGTCGACTTAACTGAGTTCAAGGCCGCCTTCACCGCCGAGCCCGAAGATGTACAATATCTGGCTATTCACCCCCGTGTTGACTTGCAGCCGCTCCCTCCGGAGCCGGTTCTGTTCCGGGTAACGCCTGAAAAACGTCCTGCGTTGCCAAATCGTCGCCTTCGAGGCGATCGGCAGCGTGCCATCACCGACGGCTTCGGTCGATATGCATCCGAACCAGCCTTCGCGCAATCAGTCCCCGGACTTGCGATCCGGATTTTCCCGTTTCCGGGCGCAAATGAGCAACGCGGCGCCCAGCAGTTTCCGGGAATCATCGAAGACTGCCGGACGTTCGCCGCGCCAGCGGTCGTAGAGTCGGTGTGGAGAAGGGGCTCCTTCCTCGGCCGCTTCAAGCACCTGTCCCGCTTCGTTGACGAAGTTGGCGATTCGCGCCCGCATGTTGGCCTCGTACGTCTCCCTGTGCCGGGATTCCATCTTCAGGTGGAAGAGCGAGCTGCGCACGCGCGGCCGAAATTCGAGATCATCGAGGATGTCCGGGACATCGGCCCAGAGCCTGCGTGCGAGCGCGTAGTGCCTGGAAGCACGGCCGAATTGGCCTGCCTCCATCGCAATGAACCCAACGTTGGCGATGCTAGTCGCCGTACGCGGATCGCCACGATTGAAGAACAGACGCGCGAGATACCATGCGAAGAAGAATCGCCTGCGCGCGAGCGAAACATCGCCACTCGCCCAAGCGGCATTACCGCGTTCCTGCCAACGCTCCCACAGGATGTCCGAACGCCGCCAGCCGGCGGCAAGTGCTGCCTGCCATTCGGCACTGCCTGTCTCAGATCCCAAGGTACGCCGTGCGAACATGTTCGTTGTCGTGCAGTTCGTCTGCCGGGCCTTCCAAGGCCAGTGACCCGGATTCGAGGACGTACGCGTAGTCCGCGATCTCGAGTGCCAGTTCCGCGTTCTGTTCGACGAGGATGACCGGCACGCCCTGAGCGTTGATTTCGCCAATGATCTTCGCGATCTCTTCGACGATCTTCGGAGCGAGACCCATGGACGGTTCGTCCATCAAGAGAAGCTTCGGTCTGGTCATGAGAGCGCGGCCGATCACCAGCATCTGCTGTTCGCCTCCCGACATGGTGTTGGCCAGCTGCGCTCGCCGTTCGAGAAGCAGCGGGAACCGGTCGTAGACCGCATCGAGATCCCGATTGACCCATTCCCGCTCCCGGCGCAGGAATGCTCCGGTCCTGAGATTTTCCTCGACGGTCAGATACGGGAATATGCGCCGTCCCTCTGGCACATGGGCGATGCCTCGGGCGACGATCCGGTCGGGATCCAGGTGGTCGATCCGTTCTCCGGCGAAATGGATCTCGCCTTCGCGGAGCCTTGTCAGGCCTGAGATCGCCCGCAGGGTCGTCGTCTTCCCCGCACCGTTGCTTCCAATGATGGTAACGATCCGACCGTCCGGAACCTTGAGCGAGATGTCGCGGATCGCAGACACCTTGCCGTAGGAAACGGCCACAGATCTCAGCTCAAGCAACATGGCGCGCACTCCCGAGGTAGGCCTCGATGACTTTCGGGTGGTGACGGATTTCCTGCGGGTTGCCTTCGGCAAGAAGCCGTCCGAAACTCATACAGGTAATTCGGTCACAGAGCCCCATAATCGCGTGCATGTCGTGCTCGACGAGTAGAATCGTGACCCCGGTGTTCCTGAGCTTGACCATCAGATCCATCATCCGGCGGGTCTCTTCCGGGTTCATTCCCGTGAAGGGTTCATCAAGAAGCACCACGTCCGGGCGCGCGGCCACTGCAACCGCCATGCCTAGCGCTCTCTGATGGCCGTGAGGAAGATCGCCCGCCAGCTCGTCGGCCAGTCCGGAAAGGCCGAAGAAATCAAGCGCTTCCTCCGCACAGGCGCGGGCGGCGCGACGGTTCGTCTTGTCCACCCCTGCCATCGCGGCGAAGATGTTCGGCGGAAAACGCATATGGGTGCCGATAAGCACGTTCTCCAAAACCGTGAGCTCGGCAAAGAGCGTCGAATGCTGGAAGGTCCGAACGACACCGCGCCGGGCCACTTCGTACATCTTAAGCCCGGAAATCGTTTCGCCGCGCAGCCGGACCTCGCCGCCGGTCGGCTTGTAGAAACCCGATACGACGTTGAAGGTGGTCGTCTTGCCTGCGCCGTTCGGGCCAATCAACCCATGAATCGCGCCGCGCTCAATCTGGAACGAGAGGTGATCGATCGCCGTCAGGCCGCCGAAGCGCATGGTCAGGTTGTCGATATCGAGAACGGTATCGGCCATCTATCTCGCTACTCCGTTACCTCGGTTTCGCCAGACTTCTTCTTCCTCACGTTTCGCCTGAAAAACGCGCCCCGGACAAGACTCTCGAGACCCTTGGGCATGAACAGCACCGAAAGGATCAGGATGAGTCCGTATATAAGCGGCCGCATCTGCTCGAATCCCGCCTCACGCAGCACGATCTCGTTGAGAATCGTGAGAACCACGCAGCCGAGGATCGGCCCGTAGATGGTTGCGGTTCCGCCAACGATCGTCCAGGTCAACACGAACACCATCTGCTCCACGTCAAAGCTGTTTGGGTTGATTGTGCCGATGTAATGAGCGTGGAGCGCACCGGACAACCCTGCAAAACCCGAGGCGAGAACAAAGGCGAGCCTGCGGTAGGCCCGTACGTTGACGCCGGACGCCTCCGCTAGCCTGTCCTGCCAGTGGACCGCATGGAAGGTGAGTCCGACGGGTGAACGCTCGATCCTCCACATGACCCAGAGCGACACCCCGACCACGGCCACGGCAAAGTAGTAATAGCTGATCGGTTCGAAGAAATCGAAGGCATATATGCCGATGTCGAAATCCGGCATCGGGTCGATATTCTTTATGCCCTTGGGACCTCCGAAAGGATCCCGGAAGCGCTTCCAGAGCAACCGTATGATCTCGCCGGCGGCGAAGCTCCCGATCAGGAAATAGAAGCCTTTCATTCGGAGCAGCGGGAAACTGAGGGCTAGCGCGATCGCCGCCGCCGTGACGGCTCCGAGGAGCATCGCGGCCGGCACGTAGATGCCGAGCCGCTTGGACAGCAGCGCCGAGGCATAGGCTCCGATTCCCATGATCACCACATGGCCGAGCGACCATTCGCCAGTAAGGGTTAGGAGCCTGTAGGATGCGACGAGCAGGACGTTGATGGTCAGGAAAACCAAGATTTCCTGCTGCGAGAAGGTCAGCGCATGGGGCAGCGCAAGCAGGATTGCCCCGAACCCGAGAAGTGTTGCGAGTTTTGTCAACGGACTATGCACGATCCGTTGACCCGAACAGCCCGGTAGGCTTGACGATCAGCACGACCAACAGCAGCAGCAGACCAACTATGTCCGCGATGACTCCATCGAAGAAAGTGGTGACGAAGGTGTGGACGAAGGCGTAGGCGACGGCCACGATGACGGCGCCCTCGAGCGATCCGATGCCCCCGACGATGATCACGATGAAGGCGGTGACGATCACCGAATGACCCATGTGCGGATTGACCGAAATCAGGGGCGCGGTCAGGGCGCCCGCAGTGCCTGCGAGGGCCGCACCGATAAACATCGCGATACGCGCGGTCTGGTTGATCGAGATTCCCTGTAGTGCCGCCGCTTCTGTATCCTGGGCGCTGGCGCGAAGCGCCCAACCGAAGCGGGTCTTCCTGAGAAATGCCCAGAGGCTTGCGAGGAGAACCACGGCGGCGAGGATCACTGCCAGCCTTAAGACGGGAAGCCTGACCTTTTCGGTGATCACAATGACGTCCTGCGTCACGGGCGGCACATGCTCCATGCGCACGCCAAACCCCATGGACACCAGCGCCTGGAGGATCATAAGGAAACCGATCGAGGCAACGAGCCCACCAAGCGGATTGTCACGGAGCGGTCGAAAGAACGCCCGTTCCATACCGAGACCCACGATTCCGACGAATGCCATCCCGACCGCCACTGCAACCAGGTACGGCAGATTCCAGTCAGCGTAAACCGCGACGATCGCGTATGCGCCCAGCATGAAGAGCTCACCATGGGCGAAGTTGATCACCCCCATAACGCCAAATATAAGGACGAGTCCGACGGCTACGAGCGCAGTGTAGCTGGCGGCGTAAAGAGCGTTCAGTCCGGTCTGCGCGAGAAGTTCAACCATCGTCCTGGAGCAGGTTCAGTCCGGAGTATCGGGCGGTGCGCAAAAAGAGGCGCACCGCCCGTGGTAGGCGGTCGCCGAGCGATACTGCGTGAATTCCGCCTTAAGTTCGCTGATCCCACATCTGCCCATAGGCGGACATATGCTTCTTCAGGAGCTCACCGTGCTTTGCGTACCATTCGGGAATGGAGCGGAATTCCTTGATCGTGGCCTTACCACCCTCAATGACCACGATGGGCCAGTTGCCGACAAGGGCGTTGTCGATCCCGAAAAGATCCTTGCCCCACCAATCCGCTTTGCCGAAGGCGTGGAGACCGGTGCCTCCCTCTTTCATGGCTGCGAGGACCGCGTCCGGTTCGGCCGAGCCAGCCTTTTCCGCACCTGCCTTCCAGAGATCCATGATCGAAGCGTACTCCCAGCTCACGGCTCCCCACTGGTCGGCTCCGTAGCGGGACGCGTACTCCGCGTAGAACTCGTTCGGCATCTGGAAATTGATGCTCTCGTCATTCAGCGCCGGATCGTCGAAATCCGGGAACTGGAAGATGAAACCTTCCATGAACTCCTCGGAGGTCTTGGCAACGATCTGCTGGTAGAAGTCGGCGGTGCAGGAGATGACCTGTCCCCCGTAGCCCTGCTGGAAGAGTTGCTCACAGATCGGGTGGACGTAGTCCGCGTAACAGGTGTCGAGGCAAACGATGTCCGGATTGCCGGATATCAGGCGCGTCACCACCGGTGCGAAGTCGGTGGTCGCCGGGTCGAAGAGCAGGGGGGCGTCCTGCATCTCAATGCCGGCGGCCTCGAACGCAGCGAGGTAGGTTGCAACCGAGGGCAGCCCGAGGGCGTCGTCCTGGGCGCACATGACCGCGGTCTTCAGTTCCGGCATGTTGTCCGCCAGCCACTCGACGCCGGTTACGTTGTAGATCGGGTGCACCTCGCACGGTGCGATCAGGGTCGTCGCGTCGGGCGAGAGATCCGATGGCAGCAGGGTCGAAAACAGCATGCCGGTCCTGTCGGCCACAGGTTGCGCACCGGGCCAGGTGTCGCCGCCAAGCATCATGATGAACTTAACCCCGTCTTCGCGGATCAGCTTGGTCGCGCCGGTCCGTGCCTTAGCCGGGTCGTACTCGTTGTCATAAGCAACGAACTCAACGGCGTGGGCCTCGCCTCCGATGTTGATGCCTCCGGCCGCGTTTATCCATTCTCCCCAGATCTGGCATCCGTCGAGTCCAGGTTTGCCCCATGCCGCCACCGGTCCAGTCAGTGGGGCGAGAAACCCGATCTTGACCACCTTGTCAGCGGCGATCACGGC
Organism: Rhodobacter sp.; assembly: GCA_022824145.1. Taxonomy (GTDB): domain Bacteria; phylum Pseudomonadota; class Alphaproteobacteria; order Rhodobacterales; family Rhodobacteraceae; genus JAPOUP01. The sequence continues at coordinate 5,679 of JAJEAY010000025.1, forward strand.
TTTCGGAAGGATCGACGCCATCGCTGCGGATCCCGCTACAGCTGCACCTGAACCGAGCAGTCTGCGGCGGGAAAGAAAGTCATTGAACATCTTGGCAACCATCTTGATTCCTCCTATTTGATTGACTTGTCAGCAGTGTCGGTTTCGTACTTGGCGAGTTCCGTCATGTAGTCATCGCTTGGCCAACCGCATCTATACCAAATCTATCATTCCGGATGGCTTCTCCTTTAGGATAGATGAAATCTGCGCCAATTCCAAGCAAAGATTACTGGGGGACAGCAATTCCCGCTAAGTCTGATCCTACCCAGCAGACAGTCATTTCAGCACGAAACAGTTGAAAACAAGGCAAAAACCGTTTCGGACATTTGGTGGAATATAGCCGATCTGGCGCAGAAACTCTGCGAAAAGAAAAGCGCG
>JAJEAY010000244.1 GCA_022824145.1 Rhodobacter sp.
GTCCGACGTGACGGAGGGCTACGCCGCCGACTGGACGGTGGAGCAGCTGCGCGAGCCGGCTCAGAGGATCGCCGATCGCATCGACGAGCTGAGCAATTGATGAATTCAACATTTGCTCAGTAGTGGAAAGCGCGCGGCCGCGCGGATAGACGGCCGACAACGGGCGCGGGGCGGCGATTCCACCGGCGTTTCGTTCTCAACCTCAGGATCTGGAATGAATCCCGTTCCGTCATTGGTTGCGGAGGCGCAGGTACGAGTTCGCAACCCACTCGTCGATGTCGCGCGGCACGGGCACGATGCAATGATCCGCGTTCAACGTGCCAGTGGCAACGCGCTCCAGGCACTTGGCCTGCAAGGCGAACCCGAAATCCATCGCCTCGATCGAGTTGCCGAGAGGGCGCGGACCAGCCAGGTTGGCCATGTGGCCCATTGCCGCGATCGTCACCGTTCGGCCATCCCTCAGTGTCAGCGACGTGAGCGCGCCGTCTTCGAGGTCGCGGCACCTGACCACGTCCGGAGAGGACATGATTCCCTGGACGTCGATCTCTGTGGGGAAGTGCCCGCCGTTCAGAAGGATGGCGCCGTCCTTGATCAGGCCAAGGTCATCCGCCGTCAGCACGCCAACCGCACCGGTTTCGGTCACGATGACATCCGCGGAGGCGATGGCCTGATCGCGCGAAGGCGTCATGAAGCCGTCCAGATGCGCCTCAAGGCGACGCACCGGATCGATCTCGAGGACCGACACCAGCGAATGCGCGTTGCGGAAACAGGTGGCAACGCCTTCGCCGCACGGCCCGTATCCGAAGATTGTCACGTGCTTGCCGTTCGTGGACCTGTTGGTCAGCCGCATGAAGGATTCAAGCATGCTCTGGCCGACCGCATGACGGTTCTCGCCAAACTGCTTGATCGGACTGTCATTGACCACGAGGATCGGCATGTTCAGCCGTTCCCGCAAGGGCCACAGGCGCATCCGGCCCGAGGTGGTCTCCTCGGTCCCGCCAAGCAGCCCCGGATAGGGATCCTCCAGGTAGAGCGCGAACAGGTCGCCGCCGTTGTCGAGCAGCAGCTGAGGCCTTTCCGCCAGTACCTTCCTCAGCGATTTCGCGTGACGGACGGCATCGGTTGTCTGTGCTGCGTGAACCGTGATCCCTTGGGATCTCAGGAACGCCACGCTCTCCGGCTGCGTGCTGCCGAGGTTGCCGGAGGCCACGACGTTCGCTCCTCCTGCACGAAGGGTCATGAGCAGTGCGACGGTCTTCGGCTCCAGGTGGATGCCCGTTCCGATGGTGAACCCCTCGAACGGAAGCGTTTTCCGGAACTCGTCGGTCAGTCCGGCAAGCAGGGCGCAGCTTTCGGCGACCCAGTCGATGCGAGTTCCATGGTTGCATTGCATCTGGCTTCTCCAGTTTCCTGGCCGGTTCGGCCGCGCCACTTCCCTGAAGTTCTCTTTTGCCGTGGCAGTGCCCGGCCAGATCGGGTTGCTCCAAGAACTCGCACTGAATTCGCGCGACGAAGCAGCGCAGGCTTGCGTTCCGGTCTTCGCCAATCCTGAACAGAGCCGCAGCGAATTTCCAGATCGAATTGGCGTCCCGATCACTTTCGGTGCGGACCGGAATCGAGCGCTTGCCGCGCCACCCGCTGTTTCAACCGTGTCATGACAGACACCGGCTCCAACTTCAGTGGCATCCTCCGCTCGGTCAATGAGGAGCGGTTGCTGTCCGGTCTGACGGACCGGTTGCAGGCACAGGAACCGGTTGCCGAAGCGACACGGAGCCATGCCGAGGAGATCAACCGAAAACGCCGCTCCTCGGACGCAAGTGACCGGAAGGCACAGGCCGACTTCGAAAAGAAGATCATGGCCAGAATCTCCATCACAGAGCACGGTAGCTATGTACCAGGCACGTGGGACGGACAGCCGGACACGCTTGTCGAGATCGATAGGAACAATTGACGATCGCAAGGAACAGAGAATGACCAATTTGATCACGCAAATCGTGTCGCGGCAGCCCATGTATTGCGCAGCGTTTCTAGGAGCGCTGCGGCATTCCGTGAGTCTTCGATCACGCTCGCCATGAATGCCCTGTTGCCAACGTCCTTTATTGAACATCCAATGTGCCAGCACGTCGTGTCATCTATGACTATGAAACGGTCATGAAAGTCCCGCGAGCGCCGCGTCTCAACCTGTATCTGTGGGTGCTGTTGGTGGAACCGTTTTGTTTCAATCTCAAAATCCCTTGGTACCTTCGCACTGAGCAGTTCAACTGTCAGCGACCCCTGAACATTGCCGAGCATCTTGAACACGGTTCCGTCGAGATATGGGTCGATGATCCGAAGAGACCGCCGCGCGCTGCAAATGATTGCCCTGATCTGCACGTAGGCGTCATGCTGCGATCCCTGAGGGAAGAACAGTTCGCGGACGTTTTCATTTGCCGGGACAAGCGCGCCACCGTCAATGCGCCATCCAATCCGCCGCAGGCCAACGTCGAGTTCATCGGCTCCCGCTCGGTTAGCAAGTTTGTCGCAAACGATGAATGCGACGCGGAGCTGGTCGTCCCGCCTTAGGGCATCGTAAGCTACGTTTATCCGAGGCCGGTATGCCGCCTTTCGATACTTGTCGGAGTAGTCTTCTCGTTCGGTGAGCCACCAATCTACTGCTAAGCCCGAAGCATCGATCACGTCCGGTATCTCATGGCTGCTGATCTCAAAGAGACAAGCCAGAATAACCCTCCACGGATCAAGTTGACTTCTGAAGTCATCTTCATCGCTGGGAAGGTTCACATCTACGCTCCGGAATTCTCTTCGACATGTAGCTCGATCGCCCGCCTTAGGACCTTGTTGGAATGCATGAAGTTTTCAAACTGTCCCTGTAGCTCGTACGACCACTTTAGTCCATGGAAGAGGTTGTTCCGAAACCGGTAAACGATGATCAACACGGCGGCCGCGATGTTCTCCGGCGCCCCATCTTCGCCAAGAAGCACTCTCTGTACAAGAAGCGGCGCATCGTTGTCACGAAGGTGCAGATGATCAAAGTGATGATTGAATTGGCCGCCCTCAACATATCGATTGCGGAAATAGGCGAGTTCGTGACCGAACGTCTCCGTGGTCAACTGACCATTCCTGGCCCATCGTGCCGAAGATGCGACAATCGCCCTTGCACTGCCATGTTCGTTTAATGCCTTGGCTTCGAACAGGCTCCACAAGAACAGGAATTCTGCATATGCATCGCGTTCCGCCTCAGACAACACCTGAAAGCCGGGGGCATATTCTCTTAACCAATCGATAGTGTCCATGCAGCACATCCATTTCCTGTTTCCCTATTGTCATGTATAGCGCTTGGCTTTTGGTCGAAGCTCGGCATCTCCCCTCATACGGATATTCAAACCGGCACTCCGACCCTTCTCCCGTCCAATTGGCTGAAACACAACGGATTCTCGCCGCCAACAGGGCGCAGGTGCTTGCACTCACACTTGCATGGAGTCCCTCAACGTGATCCCGGAATGGCCGTAAAGGGGGGATTTACCCCGAAGTCGAACTAATCCGCCAAGGTGCAAGTGACACGCTGGAAGACGCCCGGCGTGGAAGCGCATGACAACGCTGCTCCAGATGTCGAAGCGTTCCGCCAAGCCAAGCTACGGAGACCCCGTTCGAATTCGCCAGAAGACTTCCCTGAGAATCCGCAGGCTGTCCGCCGCCGTGACGTCGGGATCGGTCGCCTTCCTTCCAAACGTACACGCTATCCGCGTCCATATGGCGTCGGTCAGCACCTTTCAACGTCCCACACATGTATAGGCGATCCTATTCGCGCTTTCTCTCGCCGATGGCGTCGCGGACCTGGATCGCCCAGTGCAGCCGTTCGAGCCCCTGCCACACCTTTTTCGTTCCCGGCAGCTGCTGCCGCGAGGA
>JAJEAY010000202.1 GCA_022824145.1 Rhodobacter sp.
ACCTCCCGGGTCCAGACGTTGATCATGTACCGGGCGATCTGGAGCGCCGCCACGGGATCGACGTGGCTCTTGTGCTCCAGCAGGGCGTATATCCTCGCCGGGCGCAGGCCGTCCCGCAGGCGGACGCGGAACAGCGCGTCGTAGGGCGTCGCGGGAAGGGCCATGCGTGTCTCCGCCTTCGCTAAACAGACCCGGAACGGAATCCGGACGGACGCCGCCGGCCGGCCTCCAAGACTCTCGACAAGAACCGGATGCGTCCGAACCCATGCCGCCAGCCGGAACGGCCGGCCATCTTGATTCACCGTCGGGCTCCGCCCTCCTTCATTCGCGGGTGGATGGCCGATCTTTACAGCAGCGGATAGGAGATTCAAGAACAAAAAGTGAACATTATGCTGCAGCCATTCTTTGCGACCTGCGCAGCCTCTGTATCACAGGCATTCAGCACTCGTATGGAGAAACACAGGCAGGCGTCGCCACGTCGGAAACTGGCCGCTCTGCACAGGGAATCCTGGCCCCGTTCCCGTTGCCCGGAATTGCGCAATCGTTGCCGAACCGATCTGCCAAACAGTTCGGCGAACCGGCTTCGCGATGTCTTGAAACACAAATTTCCAACAGTAAGAGCTGGCTTTCCCGTTCACGATCTGGCGCAGTCAGGCGGCTTGGTTCAGGCCCGCAAAGGTCTGACCGGTTTCCGCCATTCTTCTCAAGAGCGGTGGAACCCGCCAGAAGAATCCGTCCTCAATCGCACAGCGCTCAATTCGTTTGACCAGCTCCAAGGCTCCGATTGTATCCGCATAATGCATCGGGCCACCACGATATCTCGGAAAGCCGTAGCCGAAGAGATGAACAGCATCAATGTCAGCCGGACGAAGCGCAACTCCTTCCCATAACACCTGGGCGGCCTCAGAAACCATTGCGAGCATGTACCGGTCAACGATATCGCTGTCGGAGAATTCCCGCGCCACTACCCCGGCCTTCGCGCGCTCTTGGGAAATTATGACCTCGACGCCTGGGTTCGGACCTGTCCGGTCACCATAAAGGTAGTATCCGCGCCCGGACTTGCGCCCGAACCAGCCCGCTTCGCAAATGCGATCGGAAATACTGACATAGCGTTCCTGTTGACTGCGGTTCGGCGCCCTCCTCCGCCGAGCGGCCCAGCCAATGTCGAGTCCCGCGAGATCCTGTACCGCAAACGGACCCATAGCGAAGCCAAACCCAACCATCGCATGATCGACCTCATAGGGTGAAGCACCGTCCATGACCATGTAATCGGCGGCCTTGCGGCAATGTGACAGAATACGGTTGCCGATGAATCCGTCACAGACTCCTGCCCTCACCGCCACTTTTCCTAACCGCTTGCCGAAATCGAACCCCGTTGCCACGACTTCAGGTTCAGTCCTGTCGGCGACGACGATCTCCAGAAGCCGCATCACATGCGCGGGCGAGAAGAAATGCAGACCGACGACGTCCTGTCGCCGGGACGTCGCCGAAGCGATTTCGTTAATGTCAAGGTAAGACGTATTGGTCGCCAGAACCGCACCCGGCCTGCATATTCGGTCCAGCATGGCAAACGTCTCGCGTTTGACATCCATATCCTCGAAAACCGCCTCAATCACCAAATCGGCTTCGCCGAGTTCTTCGATCTGGGTTGTCGTTCGCAGCATGTCCGCAAGAATTGCGTCTCGCCTGTCTTCACCCAGCTTTCCGCGTTTGACGGCGCCCGAGAGATTGCGTTCAACCGCGGTGCGAACGCGCAGAGCCAACCCCTCGTCGCGTTCCGCAACGATCACCGGAAAACCCGCCAATAATGCGGCGGAGGCGATACCTGAGCCCATGGTTCCACCGCCGACCACTCCTACTGAACTTACTTTTCGTGGAGTCGCATCCCGCTCGGGAATCTTGGCAACGGAGCGTTCGGAAAAAAAGGCATGGATAAGTCCCGCGCGCTGCGGGCTGGCAATGCATTCGGCGAAGAGAGCGCGCTCCGTATTCAGGCCTTCGGCCAGAGGTCCGGTGCTGACTGCAACCGCATCTACCACCTTGTGAGGTGAAAACAGCCGACTCTGTTCTTTAGCAAGCTTACGCGAAGCATCCGCAATGGCATTCCGGTCCGGCACGGTCTTAAGCGAGCCTGTTCTGCGGACGATAAGCGATCCAGCCAGGGCCTCTTTTGCGCTTGATATGGCGACGCATCTGGGGTCGCCCGAGGCAATGCGGTCAATAAGCTGCAAGGACAGCGCTTCCTGGGCACCGATGCGGCGTCCGGATGTCGCCAGATCCAGCGTCGCCGGAATTCCGATTAGCCTTGGACCGCGCTGGGTACCTCCAGAACCGGGAATGACGCCAAGACTTACTTCGGGAAATCCAGTCTGCAGACTATCGAGCGCCACACGTGCGTGCGCCGATAGAGCCACTTCCAGCCCGCCGCCCAAAGTCGGGCCGTGCAGAACGGCTATCACTGGCTTGTCGCAGTTCTCCAGCGCGAGACATACGTCCGGAAGCGTTGGAGCGTGCAGGGGTTTTCCAAATTCCCGGATGTCAGCGCCGGCAATGAACGCCCTTCCCGCACCAAAAATCGAAATGGCGTCGACACCGCCTTCCGATTCGAGCGCATTCACCGCCTCGACGATGCCTTTCCTCAGATCATGGGAAGCAGCGTTAACGGGTGGATTGTACAACTCAATCAGGCCAACGCCGTCTGCAATTTCATAGCTAACGGTTTCCGATGTTTTGACCCGCACGTTCCTGAACTCCTTCAATCGCCTCGCCCAGTATCAAGCATACGCAGACTGGCCAAGCAGAGCGCCTCTGACCTGATTATCCATACAATTACAGAAACCCGAGTGCACGGCCGCTCAGGTGGAAACGGGAACCTGCATGACCGGATCGAAATAAGCAAAGTCTGCGCAGAAAGACTGAACGGAGATCAATCCAGATCCTTCATTTCCCAGAAGTAGACCTACAGCCCGCATTGGCTGATGACAAGAACTGACATCCGCTCGGCCGGAGTCGTTTCGTTTGTTCCCATTTCTCCCGCACGGGAAGCGCCCTCTCCAGATCCTGTTTCGGTGACCATACTGCCATTGACAGATTGCCGATCTTCAACCAGATGGCACGAACGCACTCGATGGTCGATGCGGAATTCGCCCGTCAATACTTGACGCAGTGTATCGGAGCCGATCCTTTCCGACTGACCCGGAGATCAAAAAAATGACCGACGCATTCATCTGCGACTATGTCCGCACCCCCATCGGACGGTTCGGTGGCGCCCTGTCCATGGTTCGCACGGACGACCTTGGCGCAGTTCCGATCAAAGCGTTGATGGAACGAAATCCGGATGTAGACTGGGAAGCCGTCGACGACGTGATCTATGGCTGCGCAAACCAGGCAGGAGAAGACAACCGAAACGTCGCGCGCATGTGCGGACTGCTTGCGGGGCTGCCCGCTGCAGTTCCCGGGATCACCGTTAACAGGCTATGCGGCTCAGGCATGAACGCAGTGATCGATGCCGCTCGCGCGATCGCATCCGGAGACGCGGATCTCATGATCGCCGGCGGCGTGGAAAGCATGAGCCGGGCGCCTTTCGTGATTCCCAAAGCCGACACCGCTTTTTCCCGAAAGGCTGAGATTTTTGACACGACGATCGGATGGCGCTTTGTGAATCCGGTTCTCAAGTCGCAATATGGCATCGATTCAATGCCGGAGACGGCTGAGAACGTCGCCAAGGAATGGCAGGTCAGCCGTCAGGACCAAGACGCTTTCGCCCTGAAGTCCCAACAGAAGGCGGCGGAAGCTCAGGACAGCGGACGCTTCGCCAGGGAAATCTCTGCCGTAAGCATCCCGCAGCGGAAGGGCGGAACCGTCTCGGTGGACCGTGACGAACATCCGCGGTCGACCTCGCTGGACAGGCTCGCGGCGCTAAAGGCACCATTTCGCGAAAATGGATGCGTAACCGCCGGAAATGCCTCCGGAGTCAACGACGGAGCAGCCGCGCTGATCGTTGCTTCTGAGAAAGCGATGCAGCGCCACGGACTGAAGCCGATGGCGCGGGTTCTTGGCGGCGCAGCGGCCGGAGTGGCGCCGCGTGTAATGGGAATTGGACCAGTTCCCGCCATCCGGCAGCTCTGCTACAGGCAAAAGCTTGTTCCGGCTGACTTCAGCGTTGTGGAACTCAACGAAGCCTTCGCGGCTCAAGCTCTCGCGGTGCTGCGTGAACTGGAACTCGATTCCGCATCGCCTCAAATCAATCCAAATGGCGGAGCAATTGCGCTAGGTCATCCACTCGGCATGTCGGGTGCCCGAATCACCGGATCCGCGGCACTGGATCTAGAGTCCGGGTCCGGCAGTTATGCGCTAGCGGCGATGTGCGTCGGCGTTGGCCAGGGCATCGCAATTGGACTGGAGCGGGTTTAAGCGCACCGGAACCTGATCGCGGGAAACGGCGCGGCTTTCCTGAAACCTGCCAAGCTGCGTTAACGCAAGGCCAACCATCGCTTTTCGCTTCGGCGAATCACATCGTTCCGGCATCAACGGCGCTGCCAGAGGATTTCGGAGTTGCGTGATGTTCGGAAAACTGTCTGCACTGACAGGATTTGTCCCGCGAAACGCGCATTAGGGTATGGCATAGTCAGATTCGGTCTCCGTCCTCCTTGGAAAGCGTATGCCTGGGACGGCACATTCAGCACCGCAGACCTGAGCCGCCGAGATTCTGTACTCATGGCGGGTCAGGAAATCCGCCGCCAAATGATGCAGATGGTTGGCAGCCCGGACGACACCTTCAGTTTTCCCTTGGCCTTCGCGATCGCCATGCCCTCGCGGGTGCGCATCCGGATGAGATCGGCCCCTAACTCGGTGAAGGCGACGACGACGTAGAAGGATGTTGTTCCATATAGCACCTCATGAAGTGTATCGGCCCACGTTGTCATCGTGTTCGGTGGCGGTGGTCGCCGGGTTCTCGGCCCGGAGGCCGGCCTTGCCGCCGTCATCGGACGGAACCCGGTAGAGGGTGTCCCT
>JAJEAY010000211.1 GCA_022824145.1 Rhodobacter sp.
AGTTTTGCACAAAGGTCATATAGGCCTTGCCCGCCGCACGGGCCGCTGCGCCAACCGTTGAAAGCGCGTCCCGCACTTTCTCCGCCGCCGCCTCGTCCGCTCCATAGGCGACCGTCAGGTCGGAAGGTCCGATGAACAGACCGTCAACCCCGTCGACAGCCGCGATGTCCGCAGCAGCCTCGACACCCTCCGGTTCCTCGATCTGAACGATCACCGTGGTGTCTGTTAATGATCGCTCCAGCAGTTCGGGCATGGTTCGGGAGGCAAAGTCAGCCCATCGGGTGGATCCGGCATATCCGCGCCCGTGATGTCCGAATCTCGCTGCACGCGCGACCGCCTTGGCAGCACCAGCATCGAAGATATGTGGCACAACGATTCCGGCAGCACCGGAATCCAGAGCATGCAGGATGTTTTCGGTGGTAGCGGAAGCGACCCGGACCAGCGCCGGAAACCCAAGCGCATTCGCCATCGCCAGGCAGGCGTCCATCCGTCCCCAGTCAAAGGGCGCGTGCTCGCCGTCAAGGCATATGAAGTCAAGCTCGGTCCGCGACAGAACCTCGACCACATCGTAAGCCGGCGTCCTGACAAACGTCCCTGCCAGCAACTCGCCAGCGAGCATTTTCTGGCGAAACTCCTTTGCAACCATATTGGCCTCCCTACATGCACCGGCGCCTTCTAGCCCGAACCACTCGCCATCGTCCACTAGGACGCGAATCCCGCAAGTACGATTTGCAGGCGTCTTTTTCAACGGTTGATGTGACAGGTTCCTAGTGGCCAGGAAACGCCGAATTCCGGAGGGCATCAAAATTTGAAATGGCGAATTGGTTTCGCTTTGGCCGTCGGACGGGTTGAACCCCGACGGCAGAGCGACTTAGTGTGCGTAAGTCCCCGAAACAGGAGTTTCCATGCGCATTCAGCCCAATCCCGTATTCGATGCCAATGCCGCTGGCAGTGTTGACCTCGGCGACCTGCCGGAGTGGAACCTAACCGATCTATACGACTCTCCGGATGCGCCGGAACTTGAACGGGATCTGGATTGGCACGAAAATGCCTGTGCGGAATTCGCGTCTGAATTTAAGGGAAAGCTTGCCGATCTCGATGCGGAAGGCCTGCTGGAATGCGTTCTGCGGTATGAAAAGATCGAAATGGTCGAAGGCCGCATCATGTCCTATGCCGGCCTGCGCTATCATCAGCTCACAACTGACCCTGAACGTGCCAAATTCCTGTCAGACTGTCAGGACAGGATTACGACGTCGTCCGCTCCGCTTGTGTTCTTCGCACTGGAAATCAACCGAATCGAAGACAACGCCCTTGATTCCCTGTTTGACTCAAACGCCGCGCTTGCCCGTTACAAACCGGTATTTGACCGGTTGCGCGCAATGCGCCCGCACCAGCTTTCCGACGAACTGGAAAGCTTCCTTCACGACCGTTCGGTCGTTGGGTCGTCGGCATGGAGCCGCCTGTTTGACGAGACGATCGCCGCGCTTGAATTTTCGGTCGACGGCGAGACTTTCAACCTTGAGGGTGCGCTGAATTTCCTTACCGATCATGACCGCGGCAAACGCGAGGCCACCGCACGGGAACTGGCCCGGGTGTTCAGCGACAACGTAAAGCTGTTCTCCCGCGTCCATAACACGCTCGCCAAAGAGAAAGAGGTTGAGGACCAATGGCGCAGGATGCCGACCCCACAAAGCGGGCGCCATCTGGCGAACCATGTTGAACCCGAAGTTGTGGAAGCCCTTCGCAACGCGGTCGTTTCCGCCTACCCGATGCTCTCGCACCGATATTATGAGCTCAAGCGCAAATGGATGGAGCTTGACGCACTGCAGATCTGGGACAGGAACGCACCGCTTCCAATGGAGGAAAAAAAGTCAGTTCCTTGGGAGCAGGCATGCGGTCTGGTCATGCAGGCCTACGGAGAATTCGATCCAAGGATGGCTGAGATCGCCAAACCGTTCTTCGAGAAAGGATGGATCGATGCAGGCGTCAAGCCAGGGAAGGCTCCTGGCGCCTTCGCCCATCCGACCGTAACCGATGTGCATCCCTACGTGATGCTGAATTACCTCGGCAAACCTCGTGACGTGATGACGCTCGCTCACGAACTCGGCCACGGCGTCCACCAGGTTCTCGCCGCCGGTCAAGGGGAGCTTCTGGCTTCAACTCCGCTCACGCTGGCGGAAACGGCTTCGGTTTTCGGAGAGATGCTGACCTTCCAGAGGCTGCTTGACAGCGCCGCGACAGCAAACGAGCGAAAGGTTCTGCTTGCCGGGAAAGTCGAAGACATGATCAATACGGTCGTCCGCCAGATTGCCTTCTACGACTTCGAATGCAGGCTTCACGAAGCCCGTAGGCAGGGTGAACTCACCCCGGACGACATCAACGCGATTTGGATGTCCGTCCAGTCGGACTCGCTTGGGCCAGCCTTTGAATTCATGGAAGGCTACGAAACGTTCTGGGCATATGTCCCGCATTTCATCCATGCTCCGTTCTACGTCTATGCCTATGCATTCGGTGATGGCCTGGTGAACGCGCTTTACGCAGTTTACCGTGAAGGCGATTCCGGATTTCAGCAAAAGTATTTCGAAATGCTGGAAGCAGGCGGCTCGAAGCATCACCGGGAACTGCTGGCGCCATTCGGACTTGATGCGTCGGATCCAAAATTCTGGGACAAAGGTCTGTCGATGATCTCCGGTTTCATCGACGAACTTGAAGCGATGGAAACCTGATCAGCCGTCAGCTGACCATAAATCAGCAGCTGCGGCCGAAGCAATGTCTGTGGCCTCGCTCTGCAAATTGGTTCAGCAATGGCGATTCCCATGCTCAAACCGCGGATTCGCTGGCCCCGGGGCGGTCAAGGCCAGGAAAGCCGGACGCAGGCCGTTCACGCGGCGGATAGCTTCTGTTCGCCCATCGGATGGAGTCACTTCAGCTGACTATCCTTCGAACCGCGCCTGTTTATTCCGGGACGCACTGTGAACTGACCATCCCGTTCCTGCTGGCAGTCTATGCACAGAGTGACACCTTGATGCGCCATTCTCCGTCTCTCCGGGATTGGCTCGCCGCATTCTGCGCAGTTCCTCAAGCTCTCCCCCGTCGGCGACCTGAGAACCCGCATTCTCAGCAGTTCGTCCTGGATGGAGGCTTCGATCTGGTCGTTCACCGCGCCGTCCTTTGCCCATCCTCCTGCCATTCCCTTCTTCCCTGTTCTGAAACACCGAACTGCCCGGCCCAAGACCGACTCAAATCCAATTCCTGGATGGCTTCAGTCCAGCTCACTCCAGGGCCAGGGTTTCACCTCGCTGGCCGCTGTCTGGAATCGCGCTGCTTTGGCAATCCAGATTCCGAGTCCAGTGCCGAAATCAGCCAATCTCGCATTCGGCCTGCGCCCCGAAATCACCATAATGATGAACTGAACCACCGTCGCGACGTTAAGCACTGTCTGCGCAAGCGAGACCATCACCGCGATCAGTATCATGTAAACCAACCGCACCAGCAGACTGTCCTGCTGTTCCGGCTCGAACTGAGGTCCGTGCATGCGGCCCTGGAACTTTTCTTCCTCAGTCGGCATCCGTCACTCCTTTTCCGCCTTCCAGACCAGATCGATCATGGCCTGTGTTCCGCGGCTGAATTCCAGCGGGCACGGATATTTCACGCCATGTCGAAGGCTTTGTCCAAAGTTGTAGACTTGAAGGACATACTGGTTCAAGCCGGGCCAACGGTGGGTTTCCATCACATTTCCCTTGGTTTCCAGTGAAACCTCGGCTTGGGAATACACGTTGGCGTTGAAGGGACATGTCAATCGAATCACACCTTCCCTGCCGTGGAACGTCATGTACTGTCGGGGAAACATCCGCATCGAGGTGACCGAAGAAAACCGAAATGACGGGAAATCCGCGCTGACATGGGCGAAGACGTCTACACCGTTCTGCCGCCGGATGTGCGGCTGCACGGAGACCGGCTCCTCGCCGGAGACAAAGCGGGCCGATCCAAGTGTGTAGACGCCTATGTCCGGCAGGCTTCCACCACCGGTATCCGGTCGGTTCCGGATGTTGCCGGGATCGGAACTGTTGTCATAGCTGAAGACTCCATCGACCAATTCCAGTTCGCCAATCGCTCCTTGCTCGTACAACGCCTTGGCCTTCTGCCATTGCGGGTGATGGACGATCATGAAGGCTTCTGCAGCCAGCAGTCCGGTTGCATCGCGTTTCGCAATCACGGCATCGAAATCATCTGCATACAGTCCCAGCGGTTTTTCGCAAAGGACATGTTTTCCGGCGTCAAGCGCTTTCAGGGTCCATTCCA
>JAJEAY010000094.1 GCA_022824145.1 Rhodobacter sp.
CGAATTGCGGTCGCGGATCCAGCGGTGGCGCCCTATGGAAGCGCGGCACGCACCGTGATTCGGTCAGTGCGAGGTAACGACTGGCGTAAGGGCGTAGTCCTGGGCGAAAGTGTCGCCCAAGCGTTCGCCTTTGTTGCAACGGGTAATGCGGACGTTGGGCTTGTTGCTCTGTCACTCGCAATGAGCAGTCAGGATCGGATACTGTTCCGTGAGGTGCCCGAGATGCTTCACGAAACGATTCGCCAGGATGCGGCGCTTCTTGCGCGCTCTGAAGAAAACGCCGCAGCGCATGCCTTTTTTGAGTTTCTCGATCATCCAATTGCGGCCAGGATCATGAAAGCGGCAGGATACGGAGTACCTCAGTGACGATTTGGAGTTCAGTATGGCTGACGCTCCAGCTAGCGGGAATCACCACAGCGTTGCTCTTGGTGACCGCCATGCCACTCGCTTGGTGGCTTGCAGTGACGAACGCTCGTATCAGGCCGGCTGTAGAGGCGCTGACGGCTATGCCATTGGTGCTTCCCCCAACGGTGCTGGGATTCTATCTGCTGATCCTGATGAGTCCCGGCAATCCCATCGGAGCGTTTTGGGTTACCCTCACGGGAGAGTCGCTGACCTTCAGTTTTTCCGGCCTGGTCATCGCATCGGTTTTCTATTCATTGCCATTCGCGGTACAGCCGCTACAGGGAGCGTTCCAGTCGGTTGGCCAAGGCATGATGGAAGCGGCAGCAACGCTGGGAGCCTCTCGCTGGGATGCATTCCGCAGCGTGGCGCTTCCACTGTCCCGTCGTGGAGTCCTGACCGCGGCGGTCCTGAGCTTTGCACACACGGTGGGCGAGTTCGGTGTTGTGCTCATGGTCGGCGGCAATATCCCGGGCCGGACACGCCTGATCTCAATCGAGATTTATTCGGCCGTCGAGACACTGGACTATGCCAGCGCCCATCTGCTATCCGGCGGACTCCTGGCATTCAGCTTCATTGTGCTCACCGTTGTATACGTGATGAACGGACGGGGAGTTCGAGCAGGTGTCTGAATTCCTTGAATTCGATCTGACTCTCCGGCTGGGGGAGTTCTTCCTGAGCGCTGCGGCAAAGATTCCGCTCACCGGGATAACTGCGCTATCTGGTCCGTCCGGCAGCGGAAAAACCACTCTCCTTCGCGCAATCTCCGGGCTGGAGCCCGCAGCCGAAGGCCGCGTTCACTTTGCCGGAGACGACTGGAGCGATCTTGGTCCGGAAGGCAGGAGCGTCGGCTACGTATTTCAGGACGCCAGACTGTTTCCTCATCTAAATGTTTCGGAAAACCTTCGCTACGGTGCCGTTCGTCGGAGCATTCGCCAGGAACGGATCGATGCCATAGTTGACGCACTGGACCTGCATCCCCTCCTGCCCAGAATGCCAGCAACCCTGTCAGGAGGTGAGACTCGGCGCGTCGCGCTAGGACGCGCGCTTGCATCCGGCCCGCGGATTCTGCTCATGGATGAACCGCTTTCGGGTCTGGATCAGGAGCGCAAGTTTCGGCTGATGCCATATATTTCCCGCGCTGTGGCGGATTTCGGAGTGCCAGCGATATACGTAACCCATTCTACGGAAGAGCTGACGTTTCTTGCCGACAGAATGCTTACGATTCAGAACGGAAAGCTTGGCGGCTGGTCAGAAGTCTCGCCCCGTCTGATGGGGACGGTAACACATACCGATCGCGATGGATTGGAACTTGCGGTTGGCAGTGTCTCGGTTCGGGTGCCGGGGCAGGGGCGGGTGGGTGAGACCTGGGCATTGCTGTTGGGAGATGACTTCCTGGTGTCATCTGAATCGCCGGGGGTTTCGAATGCTGCGCTTTCCCTGCGGGCCCGCGTTGTCGAGATTGACGAGGGCAGGGGTCAATGTATCGCAGAATTAGAGAATCAAAGGGTAGCGTTGCCTTGGCAATGCCGAAAGGCAGATCTGCCCGATTCGGACACGGTGGTTTGGCTGTCGATTCCGCGCGTTCTGGCGCGTCCGGTACAATCGCCTCCTGAGTCGAAAGCGGGCGGGCATTCCGGGAATTTGGGAGAACAAACGTAGCTTCACAAGGGCATCTGATCCCACAGGTTCCTCGTATCTTGTGCAGGAAAATGCGGAAAATGCCTTTCCCGACCGTTTGGCTGTCTCCTCAGCCGAATATGCTGCCTTCGATCTGTCTTGGCTGACCGGACCTGTCATTGGACAGTCGGTTGATCTGCCACGCGATCCATTCATTGGGTGTATCAAGATCGGTGAGGGCATGGCTGTCGGGCAAGGTCACCAAGTGGACAGTTTCCTGCTTCAGTATCGACCGGCCACCCTCATCTCCCGTGAGCTTGGCCAGCATCGGGAACAGCTTTGAAGGAAACACTACGGGATGCCCTGGAACACCCGACTTCGAGGCACCCCGGACAATTTGACCCGGAAAATCAGCGCATGCAGCAAAAACTTCGTCCAGATCTTCAGCGGTTATTTCCGGCATGTCGGCAGGGAGCATCGCGACGGATTCAATTTCTGGGGACAGTTCAGCGACAGCGGTGCGGATAGAGACGCCCATGCCCTCTTCCGCGTTTTCGACAATGACTTGCTGAACGGGCAGTCCGGCCAGCGCCTCGGTGCGCTTCGGGCGGTTCGGTGCAAGCGCCACAATCACATGCGCCCCGGAGCCCAGCGCTGCCTTTGCCTGCCGGCGCAGAATCGTTTCGCCATCGACTTTCTCAAGCAGCTTGTCCCTTCCCTGCATGCGCGTTGAAGATCCCGCCGCCAGAAGCAGTACCGCGAAATCCGTCATGTTACCGCTCCGGAATCAGACCGCGTGGACTGAACCGCAGCATGACCAGCATGATCAGTCCCATTGTGAGCAAACGCATATGTGCCGCCGACTGCAGCAGATGTTCCTTTAGCCAGTTTCCGTCCGCAAGCCCGGCAGTGACAGTATCCATCAGAAGCAGCCCTAACGGCTCGACCTCGATCCACAGATACCAGATCAGGAATCCTCCGAGCACTGCCCCGAAGTTGTTGCCTGACCCACCCACAATGACCATTATCCAGATCAGAAACGTGAACCGCAACGGCTGGTAGCCAGTTGGAGTCAGCAGTCCGTCCAGCGAGGTCATCATTGCTCCCGCCATGCCGCAGACCGCCGATCCAAGAATGAATACCTGCAGATGCCGAGCGGATACGTTCTTTCCCATTGCAGCAGCGGCAAGTTCATTGTCTCGGATTGCCCGCATCATCCGGCCCCAGGGCGAGTTAAGCGCCCGTTCCGAAAGCCAGATTACTACCAGGAGAACGATCAGAAACAGAGCCGCATAGCCAAGCTTGACGTAAAGGGTGGATGCAATGGCAGGGTCAAGTCCCAAGGCAGTGGCCCGTTCGACGAATTCCGGACTCTTCTGAAGATCGATCTCGTAGGGGACCGGCCTCGGTATTCCGTTGACATTCTTGACTCCGCGGGAAAGCCATTCCTCGTTTTTTAGGACAGCAACGATGATTTCGGCGATTCCCAGAGTCGCGATGGCCAGATAGTCGCTTCTGAGGCCAAGCGCGGTCTTTCCGATGAGCCAAGCGGCACCAGCCGCGACGACCCCGCCAATCGGCCATGCTACGACGACTGGCAGGCCCAGACCTCCCAGGTATCCGGTGCTGGCCGGATTCACCTTCTCTATCGCAAGTACCGCGGGATCGAATACGGCGCGGTAGAAAAAGAACCCGCCGACCAGGACAGCGACTGTGACTGCTGTTCGCGGCCAGCCTTTGGGTGGCCGGTTCCAAAGGAATACGGCAACTGCGATGACCGCTGCTCCGACGGCCAGCGCAAGAAAGGCACGAGTCCCGCCCGCCGCCCATGCTTCCGGAACCGGCGGCATGCTCACGAGCACCGTCGTAAGCCCGCCGAGCGCAACGAATCCCATCACCCCGACGTTGAAGAGACCTGCGTAACCCCATTGCATGTTCAGCCCGATCGCCATTATCGCGCTGACAAGACCCATGTTCAGAATGCCGAGCGCCACGTTTGGGCTGCGGTAAAATCCAGTGGCCAGAATCAGTCCGAGCACCAGAACGAACAGCAGCGCGTTCTTCATCGGAATGTTCATCCGACTTTCCCCGCAAAGATGCCTGTCGGGCGGATCAGCAGCACTGCCGTCAGGATCAGGAAGCTGACGGCGAACTTGTAGTCTGTGCTGAGGAGTTGGACGAGGGTGGTAGGATCCAATGAATCCGGAAGAAGGTACGCTAGTACTTTTTTCCAGGCGTACGTCACCGTCACCTCGGAGAACGCGATCAGGAAACCTCCCGCGATTGCCCCGAGCGGATTGCCGAGGCCACCAACGATCGCGCTCGCAAAAATCGGAAGCAGAAGCTGGAAATAGGTGAACGGCTTGAAGCTCTTGTCGAGCCCGTAGAGCACGCCTGCAATCGTCGCCAGCGCGGCCAGGATTATCCAGGTGACGGCCACCACCCGTTCAGGATTGATTCCGGAAAGAAGCGCCAGATCCTCATTGTCGGAGTAAGCGCGCATGGATTTTCCGGTGCGGGTTCGATTCAGAAACCAGAACAGCGCGGCGACCACAACCACGGCGGCGAATACGGTAATGGCCTGGCTGGTCTTGAGCACCAGCCCCTCCTGCAGTCCAGACCAGTCCCGGAATTCCCGCGCGCTGACGATGAACCGCTCTCCATCCGCGAACCGCTGGTCTCCTGGTCCGATAATGAAACGCACCAGTCCGTTCATGATGAACATCACGCCAACGGAAACGATTACCAGCACGACAGGCCGTGCCCGCTGCGCTCGGTAGAACGCGTAAACCACGCGGTCAGTTCCGAGCAGCAGAACTGCCGTAGCCAGAATCCCGATTGGCAGGGCAAGCAAGGCCGTGGGCAGCGGTCCCAGGGTCACTCCCGCCCCCTGAAGCGCCCAAGTCAGGAGAATCGTTACCATCGTACCGAATGCCATTGTGTCTCCGTGGGCGATATTTGAGAATCGCAGAACGCCGTAGACCAGCGTCACTCCCAAGGCACCCAGAGCCAACTGGGCACCGTACGCTGTGGCTGGAATCAGGACAAAATTTGAGAATGCAACGAGGGCGTTGAGCAGGTCCATCACGTCCACCCTTGGCGATTGCGGGGAACGGTCACCTCAGCGTCGCCGTCGTATTGGCATTGATGCGAGTTGCTAGTGAGGCAGCGGCCCCAACGAACCGTGCTGGGCAGAAACCGAAGGAGATTATCGCCTTGAGTCACATCGCGGCTTCGGCCAACCCGGCATGTCGAGTTTCTCTTCAATCTCCGCCTTGCTCGGGCGACAACTCTTAGGCCGCATGCCAGCTTCCGCCGGATAGGGCAGTTTCGACTTCCTGATCTGATCGACTCTGACGATGGTTTGCTCCCGTTCCTGACGTCCGAACCCTGCCGGTGACGCATCAAAAAGTCAATTCGTGAACCAAACTGCCATTTACCCCTGTTCGGCGGGATGCTGGTGGGTTAACAGCATCTCAATGGATGCGATACGTTCGCGAACCTGTACCACGTTTTCCCGAAGCTCCCGAATGTCGGCCTCTATTTTCGTCTGGTTTCCCGCTAGGTCGGCCTTCATACTCGCCAGATCAGCCTTCATTTCCGCCTGGCGCTCGCCAACATCCTTCTTCATGTCTCGAAGGATGTGGTAAACGAAAACGGCTAAGGCCAACACGATCGCAGGTGTTATCAGGTCAATCCAATTCATAGACAGACACTAGGAACGCAGCTGCGCAGGGTCAATCAGGCCAGCAAATTGATGCGACATTCTGACACATATCGAAGAGCAGGATTTCCATTCTGGAACGGAAGAACAGAAAGGGATCAGCAGTTACCGGCAGTTTTTCCTTCCCCGTGCCGTCGTGAAATGTACTGCCGGATGCGGTCGAAGTCTGCGGACCCGTGCGCATGATGCTGCGAAACGGTGGCAGCCTCTGTGCCTGAACGGGGAGACCGTCATGCCGAAGGCCCGCCGCCATCGGACCTACAATCAGCGATCCCGGACCGCCGCGCTGAGGAAAAGCGGGAATCCGTAAGAGCCTGCGCGGCACTCACCCCTATTCGGCGGGATGCTGGTGGGTTAACAGCATCTCAATGGATGCGATACGTTCGCGGACCTGCACCACGTTTTCCCGAAGCTCCCGAATGTCGGCCTTCATTTCCGCCTGGCTTCCGGCCAGGTCGGCCTTCATTTCCGCCTGGCTCCCCGCCAGGTCAGCCTTCATTTCCGCCTGGCTCCCCGCCAGGTCGGCCTTCATTTCCGCCTGACGCTCGCCAACGTCCTTCTTCATGTCTCGAAGGATGTGGTAAACGAAAACGGATAAGGCCAGCACAATCGCAGGTGTTATCAGGTCAATCCAATTCATAGACAGACATTAGGAACGCAGCTGCGCCGGGTCAATCAGGCCAGCAGATCGATGCGACATTCTGAGACAGGCCAGACCAAAGAGCAGGATCTCCACGCTTGATAGGACGAACAGATAAGGTTCTGCGGTTTCCGGCAGTGTTCCCTTCCCCGTGCCGTCCTGAAATGTACTGCCGGATGCGGTGGAGGTCTGCGGACCCGCGCGCATGATGCTGCGAAGCGATGGCAGCCTCTGTGCCTGAACGGAGAGACTGTCATGCCGAAGACCCGCCGCCACCGGACCTACAGTCAGAGATACCGGACCGCCGCACTGGGGAAAGCCGGAAACCGAAAGGGGCGACCGCTCATTCAGTTGTCCAAGGAAGCCTTCCCTGCACCGAAGAACGGATGCCGGCCGTGCGCTTGCTCAGAATCCCCACACTGCGTCCAGCCCATACCTACCCCCCGAGAAAACTGCTTCGGACATCGGGATTCGCGAGAAGCGCCTCTCCGGTGTCGGTGAAACGGTTGCGGCCCTGCACGAGAACATATCCTAGGTCGGCGATCGCAAGAGCCTGCTTGGCATTCTGCTCCACCATCAGCACCGAGATTCCCGTGGCGGCGATTTCGACAATTCTGGCGAACAGCTCGTCCATAACGATCGGACTGACGCCAGCCGTGGCTTCATCCAGCATCAGCACCTGCGGTTCGGTCATCAGAGCCCGCCCCAACGCGACCTGCTGGCGCTGGCCTCCGGACAGCTCCCCTGCTTTCTGCCGCCGACGGTCCCGCAGAACAGGAAACAGGCTGTAGACCTGTTCCATGGTTTGTTCCATTCCCTCGTGACGAAGGAACGCCCCCATTTCCAGGTTTTCCTCGACCGTCATCGTTGTGAAGATGTTCGAAGTCTGCGGCACGAACGCCATTCCCTTGGCCACCCGAGCCTGCGGCGAAAGCGATGTAATGTCCTCTCCGTCCAGCCAAACAGTTCCCTTTCGCAGGTTCAGCATTCCGAAAAGGCCCTTCATTGCGGTTGATTTGCCTGCGCCGTTAGGCCCCACGATTACGGCAATCTCACCTTTCTCCACCGCAACCGTGCAGTCCCGGAGTATGTCTGCTCCCGATCCGTAGCCGCCGGTCATCGAGTCGCCGCAGAGATATGGCGTTCTCGTCGAGCCGGTTCCGCTTTCGCCCTTGGTGCCTGTATCAACGGAGGCCGTCTCCGAAACCGTTGGCACGGCGATTGCGCTCCGGCTGTGTCCCGCAGGTTGGTTCATGCTGCCAGAACCCATTGTGCAGGCCGCCTCGCAGTGATGGTCGAGGGAAGTCCGTCGCCGAAGAGCGGACATGACGGCCAATCCGCGTGAAACCGAATTCCAGCGGACCTTTCCGCTCTGATTGAACGTCGCCCCATCAAGCGCTCATCCGGCTAACGGCTCCGGCCCCGAGATAGGCTTCGATCACCTGGTCGTTTGACTTGATCTCGTTCATCGTCCCCTTCGCCAGCACCTTGCCTTCCGCCATGCAGATCACCGGGTCGCAGAGGCGACCGATGAAGTCCATGTCATGCTCAATGATGCAGAATGTGTATCCGCGTTCGCGGTTCAGCCGAATGATCGCGTCCGCAATGGTATTGAGCAGCGTCCTGTTCACTCCTGCGCCGACCTCGTCGAGAAAGACGATTTTGGCGTCGACCATCATGGTGCGCCCCAGTTCAAGCAGCTTCTTTTGCCCGCCGGACAGGTTGCCTGCCTTCTCGTCGGCCAGATGCTCCATTGTCAGGAAATTCAGGACTTCCTCAGCCTTTTGCCTCAGCGCGGATTCGTTCCGTGCAATGATGCCGCGGCGAAACCAGGCGTTCAGCAGTCTCTCGCCCGGCTGCCCGCCGGGAACCATCATGAGGTTTTCGCGGACGGTCAGGGAGTGGAACTCCTGAGCGATCTGGAATGTTCTCAGGAGGCCTTTTCCGAACAGCTCATGCGGTGGAAGTCCGGTGACGTCATCGCCAGCCATCGTGACCCGGCCGTCGGTCGGTTCAAGTACGCCTGTTATTACATTGAAAAGCGTAGTTTTTCCGGCGCCGTTAGGGCCAATCAACCCAGTGATTGATCCCTTTTCGACCGTCAGTGAGGCGCCGTCAACCGCCCGGAAGCCGCCAAAGTGCCTGTGAACGCCCTCAACGACGATCATGTTCGACTCCCGATCCAGCGGGAAGCTCTGAATAACGGAACGCAGCCCGGATCCACTGGAAACGGGCTGCGCTCAAGACTGTCCTGGCCGATCTGTCAGCGGTATCTAACCGTTTCGACGGTTCCACCTCTGACTTCTGTCTGCCGGAAGTTGCCGGCGGACTCACCTGCTCCGATCAGTTCCACGGCGCTGGCGCCCACGTAGTCGACGTCACCGCCAGCCGCGAGAATCTCGAGTGCTTTGCTGATTTCGCCTGGAAGGATGGGTTCGCCCGGCGCGTTCGCGACGTCCATGATGCTTTCCTTGAAGACCGTGCTGTCCGAAGAGCCAGCGGCCTGCATCGCCAGAAGGATCAGGGCAGCGGCATCATAGGCTTCCCCGGCATACGGCGACGATGCGTCAAAGGAATCGCCTACGAGTTCCAAAAACACCGCATAGCCTTCGCTGTCAGAACCGGCATGCTGGCCGGTCGAGCCGTCGACTTCGCTTCCGAAGTTGTCCTCAAGCGTTGCGCCGACCATGCCGTCCGGGAAATGGAACATGTCGAAGGCACCGGAATCGAGCGCTCCGCGCAGAATTCCGCTACCGCCCTGGTCAATGTATCCGATTATGACGAGACGCTGGCCTCCGGCCGAGGCAAGGGCGGACACTTCTGCCGAATAGTCGGCTTTGCCGTCTTCATGCGCGGCGTTGATTGTCACGGTTCCGCCAGCGGCTTCATATGCCGGCTGGAAGGTGTCCGCAAATCCTTTGCCGTAATCGTTGTTGGTATAGGAGACGGCAACTTCGCTGACACCTTCCTCCATCAGGATTTCCGCCATCACCTCGCCCGACCGCGCGTCCGACGGCGCTGTGCGGAAGAACAGGCCGTTGTCCTCAATTGTCGAAAGGGCCGGGGAGGTCGATGCGGGAGAGATCATGACGACGCCATTCGGCACCGCGATATTGGTCAAAGCGGCGATCGTGGCCCCTGAGCAGGCGGCGCCCATTATTGCATTGACTCCGTCGGCGGTAACCATACGTTCCGCAGCTGCTGCCGAGGCTGAGGGGTCGGCGCAGGTTGAATCGCCGCGAACGGACGTGACGGTGGATCCGCCAAGCAGCGCTCCGCTGTCACTTGCCTCCTGCATCGCCATTTCAGCGGCGTCGGCGATCGGTGGAATCAGCGATTCAATCGGGCCAGTGAATCCAAGCAGCACGCCGAGCTTGATTTCCTCGGCGCTTGTGCCTGTCGCGGCAAACGCCAGGCTGGCGATCGCGCTGGAAGCGAGAAACAGTTTCTTCATTTCGTTCTCCATGGTTGTGTATGTGCCGTGGGCTGCGGTTTCTTCCAAGACCAAGTGCCTGCGTCGCTGATGCTGGATCGTTCGCGTGTCCGCTATGCAGGCATAGAGAATGCATCTCTTGGAAGCAGGTATGTATTCCGGTCTCCAGTTTAACGAACAGTGTCCTTACAGACTGCATCTTGGTCGGAAAGGGCAATCCATCCATACATGCGGATGAACCCCCCAATACATGCAATCCATGCATACCAAAATAAAGAAACCGGTTCAAGCCGGACCTTTTTCCGAAGCCCGTCACGCAAGCCATTTTCATGACGCGCGTTCGCTGGTTCTCCCGAAAGTTGGAGGAAGAACAGGGCCTGGGCAGCCCTAGCCTGAATTCCCAACGGTCTTTTTTCATATGACATTTGCCGCCTTCGGCTTCAGACGAACCGGATCTGCAGCCGGCGGTTCTCGAGCCAGGGGATCGCGACGTCGGTCTCTCCGTATCCGGCGTTGAGCAGGAAGGGGTTGTTGGCGCGCCGCCCGATGCGGACGGTGACGCGGTCCTCCTCGATCACGATTTCCGCCGCCGCCTTGACGAAGTCCCGGAACAGGGTGCGGGCCTTCGAGTCCTGCCTCCCGTTGCCGAGGCGGACCGCGAGCAGCCGGTACAGGGCGCCCGCCATGAGGGTCAGCTGGAGGTCGAGGTCGACCTTCATCGGCACGGCCGCCGAGAGCGCGTCCATGTGGAACAGGTCGATGGCCTCGGCGATGGCGTTCTCGATCACCATGCGGCGCGCGTAGCGGTCGACGAGCTGGCCGGCCGGGGTTCCGGCCTGATTGGTCAGCAGCAGGGTCGGGCTGTCGTGTCCGAGGTCGTGCACGGCGAGCTGGCGGATGTCGCCGGGGTACCCGGTGACGCGCACCGTCCGGTCCAGGATCCGCGGCGTGCGGTAGGCGCGCCCGACGTTGGTGAGCCGCACCCGCTTCCACTCGCCGTCCGGAGCCGCCGCGATGCCGTCGAGCAGCTTGCGGGTCCGCTTGCGCAGCGTCAGGAAGCGGATCCCCATCCGGTCGAGCTCGGCGAGGTTGGCATGGGTTGTCAGGCGGCAGTCGAAGACGAGCTCGCGCGGAAGGCTTCCGTGCCGCCGCTTCCAGAACTCGACGAAGCGGAGGATCTCGTCATTCTGATCCTCCTTGCGGACGTTGGCGTTGGCGTAGCAGAGCATCCTGGCGTCGGCGTCCCTCGCCAGGAAGGCGAGGACGCCCTTCTGGCGCCGGCTCCGCTTCGACACGTAGTGCTTCTCGATCAAGGCCGCGTCGCCGTGGTACGGGATCGTGTGGAAGTCGAGGTCGAAGGAGCCGTCGCCGCCGAGGTCGATGTCCAGGCCCTGCAGGGCCCTGTGCCAGCGGTCCATGAGCCCTGCGCACAGCCGCGGGTCGACGCGGCATGAATACTCCGTCAGCGTGGCCCGCTTGGGCACGGCGCTGAGGCCCGCGAACAGGGCGATCCCCGGATCCGCCGCGTCCGCCATGACGTGGGGCGGCCTGCCGATGCCCCAGAGCTTGAGCGCGAGCAGCGAGCGGAAGGCGTGGCCGGCCGGGATCATGGCGCTCCCCGGCATGCCGCTGTCGCGGACGACGGCGTCGAGGTCGAGCCGCGCCAGGTCCGGGGCGAAAAGGAACAGTCCGCCGAACTCGGTGCGGAACCGCCGGGGCGACAGGTCTAGCGCGGTCGCGTCGGCGACCGGGGCGGACTGCGGGCGGACCGCGCCGGGCCGGGCTTCCGGCGGCCGGCGCGGCAGCTTCGGGAAGCCGGCCTTCCGGAGGATCCGCTGGACGGTGGTCTCCCCGGCCTTGATGCCCTCCTCCGAGAGGCGCCGGCTTATGTCGGCCGCCGAGAGGTTCGACTGCCTGCGCAGCTCGACCGCCCGCTCGTCCCGCCGCGCGGTCTCCGGCGTCCCTCGCCCCGGCTCCGGCCCCGGGGCCCTGCCGGCGAAGAGGAGCGCGGCGTCCGGGTTCTTCCGGAACTCCGAGCAGAGGTTGCGGAAGGAGCCGTGGCTGTACCCGAAGCGCTCCGCCGTCTCGGCCGCGCCGGCTCCGTCGACGAAGCGGGCCCTGAGGGCCTCGTAGCGCCGATGCGCGGGCGCGGCCGGGTTGAGGAAGATGTCGCCGATATCTGTCATATCAACATGCGGTGTTGGCTGTTGCTGCCATACTACTACATACAGAACCGGCCCGCAAGCCCCTTCGGGCGCAGACCGGCTGGCTGGCTGGCGGTTCGGCCCGTTTCGCGCCGTTTCATGCCCTTTCCGGCCCGCTCCGGCCCGGTTCCGGTCTCCGGCGCCCGGGAGGCGCCGGATCGTCGCAGTGACGGGAATCAATGATATGGAAGTGGCAGTCACAGCCAACCGCCACATATTGGATGACATCCGGCCCTCTGCCGCCAGATGGCCTCCGGCCGGGGTCCGGGCGGAGCGGCCGCAGGAACACAGGCGGACGACGCCTTTGCTGACCCATATTCCCGGACGGCTGCCAGCCAGCGGTCGCTGGCCCGGCTCCGGAAACTGTCATGCCGTTGGATGCAGTTGGGAATTCAGGCTAGGCAGCGGCTTATGCCGGGTTGTTTCCGCAGAACGAGTTAAGAAGGACGGAGGCCTGCTTGAGTTGAACGGTTCCGCAGTGCGCAACGGCTCTATTCAAGAACTGGGCCGTGGGCCGGTTATCCATCGCGCTTATGCCGAACATGCAACGGCCGGATATGCTTGCCCACCATCATCGGAGGTGTGTGCATGAGGTATGGCCGGCCCGCTTGATCTGCACTTTGATCCAACTGGAAGCGCATTCCAAGGCGAACGCAATTGAGTCAACCAGCGGTTTGTGGACGCTTCGTGCTACCGGAACACTGACCGACCTGCGGCCACCGCAAGCGCCGCCCCGATCAACTGACACAGAATAAAGGCTGGCACGTGTTCAGGATTGATGCCCGCAAACGTATCGGACAGCCCGCGCGCGATCGTTACCGCAGGATTGGCGAAACTCGTGGATGCGGTGAACCAGTACGCGCCGGTAATGTAGAGCGCGACGATGGCAGGAACCGCCTCTGGCTTGTACCTGATGCCGCCGAGGATGACAAAAACAAGCCCAAAGGCAGCGACGACCTCCGCAATCCATAGGCCAACTCCAGTCCGTGCTGTGGTGCTTGTCTGAAGAATCGCAAGATCGAACATCGCGTGGGCCAGCCAGACCCCAGCCACTCCGCCGACAATCTGCGCGACGGCAAACGCGGCAGCCTCCATTGGCGCGATTTCCCGGCGCAGCAGAAACGCGAGCGTAACGGCCGGATTGAAATGGGCGCCGGAAATCGGCCCGAAAATGGAAATGCCGACATACAGAACGCACCCGGTGGCGATGGCATTTGCCAGCAGCGCAACACCGATGTTTCCAGCCGCAAGGTCAAGCGCCATGATTCCGGAACCGACCACTCCGATGAGCAGGAAAGCGGTGCCGATGAACTCAGCGGCCAGTTTTCGGGTCATTCAGTCTCTCCAATTCGGGAAAGCAGCGCAACGAGACTGTCACCACTCATTGATTCGATGGGTTCTTTCAGCAGCGAACGGGTGCGCGAGGCCAGAATTTCGTAAGTCTTCGCAAAGGCGCGCGGCCAGTCCTGTTCAGACTTGGCTGCAGGGTCGTCGACACCCCAATGGGCACGCACAGGAGCGCCCGGCCAGATCGGACAGATTTCGCCTGCAGCATTGCCGCAGACAGTGATCACCGCATCCATGACCGGTGCATCAGGCTCGGCAAACAGATCCCAGCTCTTTGAATGGAGACCGGCGGTTGGAAATTGTTTGCGGGCGAGGAGCGCGAGCGCTTCGGGATGTACCATGCCGACTGGCTGGGAACCGGCGGACCAAGCGTCAATGCGGCCCACACCGTACTGGTTCAGGAGAGCCTCAAGCAGGATCGAGCGGGCGGAGTTTCCTGTGCAGAGAACGAGTATTTTCATGCCGTCCTAGATAGCGGCGAAATGTGAAGCATTTGTGACGGAGCCGCTCGAGGGCAGAAGCGCTGTCGGCCAGCGCATTCCCGAAGGTATTGCCTCCGCCGCAGGGATCTCGGCCTGCAGCGGAGGACGGGAAATGATCGCCGGAACAGTCGAGCCGTTCAGCCTTCCTCAAACCACCACACTTCAGGCTGCCAGACGATCCAGTCACCGTAGATCGGAATCCGGTCCGGAAACCGCAGGCGCCGGTCATGGGCAAGGTGGCTGACGGGCCACTGGGAAATCGGAATCACGTAACGTCCAGTGGTCAGGATCCGATCGAGCGCGCGCGTGGCTGCGATGAAGTCGTCTCGGTTCCTCGCATTCAGGATCTCGTTGATCATCGCCTCCGTCGCTGGCGAATCCATGCCCATCCAGTTGCGGGAGCCGGGTTTTTCGACTCCATCACTGCCCCAGTAGAGATTCTGCTCGTTGCCCGGGCTGAGGGAAAGCGCCCGACGGTAGTAGGTCATGTCGAAGTCATAGACATCGGTGCGCTCGCTGTACTGAGCGCTGTCTGCGGTGGTAACGACGGTTTCGATACCCAGCCGCTTGAGTGATTCGACATAGATATCGATGATTGCCTTTAATTCGGCAGAGCCCTGCCGGAGCAGGATCTCGAATTCAAATGGCCTGCCATCGGCGTTTTTCAGTCTTCCGTCGCTGTCAACTGTCCACCCGGCTTCCTCCAGCAGGTCCAGGGCAGCCCGGATGTTGGCCCGATTGCGGGCCGAACCATCGGAGACGGGCAGGGCATAGCCTTCCAAGGCTCCCGGCAGGAGTTCTTCGGAGAAGGGCGCAAGAAGTTCCTGCACCCGGCCTTCGGCGGGTCCAGACCGCATTCCAAGAACGGAATTGGAGAAATACGAAGTGATTCGGTGCTGCTTTCCGCCAGTCTGCGCCTGGTTGATGAACTCGAAATTGAAGGCGTGGATAAGCGCGTCGCGGACCCGCCAGTCCCTGAACGGTTCCCGCCGGGTATTCATGACAAAGCCGGTGATTCCAGAAGGCCGCTGGTGACGGATGACCGTTTTAACCACATCGCCTGAATCGATCGCCGGAAAATCGTACTGCTGCTCCCATTTCTGGGGGTTGAACTCGCGGTTGGAATTGAGCTCGCCCGCCTTGAACGCTTCGAACATTGCGGTTCCGTCGGAAAAGAACTCGATTCTGACCTCGTCCAGGTTGGCGACGCCGCGGCGGAGTCCAAGATCCTTGCCCCAGTAGTCGGGGTTGCGTTTCAGGTTGATGAATCGACCCGCTTCGAATTCGTCAACCACATACGGCGCCGTTCCGATCGGGACTATGTCGAGACCCGATTCGGTGAACTCCTTGCCCTCCCATTGGGCCTTCTTCAGGATCGGGCGAAGGCCAAGGACCAGAGGCAGTTCGCGGTCCTCGACGTTGAAAGTAAAGCGAATCGACCGCTCACCGGTCTGTTCCATGGTCGCAATCTTCTTCCATGCACCATGGTAGCGAGGGTGACCCTCCGTGCCGAGAGTCTCGTATGTCCACATCACGTCCTCGACCGTGACCGGCGATCCGTCCGAAAAGCGCGCCTCCTCGCGCAGAACGAATTCAACCCACTCCCGATTCGGCCCGGTCTCAATTGATTCGGCCAACAGCCCGTACAGCGAGAACGGTTCGTCCCATGAGCGCCCCATAAGGCTCTCGTAAGCGAGGAACCGAAGCTGCCAGGGAACGGTTCCCCGACGGATATGAGGATTGAGGCTGTCAAAGCTTCCGACCTGGCCTGTGACGATTCGGCCGCCCTTTGGCGCGTCAGGGTTGGCGTACGGAAGGGACGCAAAATCTGGTGGAAGGGCCGGGTCGCCATACATAGCTATGCCGTGCATGGGTTCAGCGATAGCTGCGCTGGCTGAAAGTATGGCAGAAAACGCAAGTGCGAGTCCGGCTGGCTTCTTCATGTCACTCGGGCGCATTTCTGGAAAATCCCTTCACGATTGCATCATCTGGGAGAACGCCTAGCACACAGATTCCCGCCCCTCAAAATTTTTTCTTGAACTTTGAGAAATAATGAGTAAATTAGCCGCACTGCTCGAAGGTTTCTTGCCTGTATGAAACCTGCCTCAACAACTAAGCGCCCGCCTTGTGCGGGCGCCTTTTTTTGAACCGCCCGCCATTGGCTGCAAACGGAACTGTCATGAGGCCGGGCCAGGCAGACACAGGTAGACATAACCCATGAATCTCAGAGGCAGAACAGCAGTCGTGACCGGTTCGAACTCCGGCATCGGTCTTGGCATCGCTCGGGAACTCGCGAATGCCGGGGCGGATCTGGTGCTGAATTCATTCACGGAAACCCAGGACGACCGGGATCTGGCGGATGGACTCGCAAAGGAGTTCGGAGTCACGGCACGCTACATCCGTGCGGACATGACAAATCCGGACGAATGCCATGCGCTGGTGGCAGAAGCGGGAGCCTGTGACATCCTGGTCAACAATGCCGGAATCCAGCATGTCGCGCCGGTAGAGGAGTTTCCGGTTGAGCGGTGGGATTCGATCATTGCCGTGAACCTGTCGTCAGCATTCCATACAACGGCGGCGGCGCTCCCAAGGATGCGCGCGTCGGGCTGGGGCAGGGTAATCAACATCGCCAGCGTCCACGGACTGACCGCATCACCATACAAGTCGGCATACATCGCCGCGAAGCATGGCGTCGTCGGGCTGACGAAGACCGTTGCTCTCGAGACGGCGGAAGATCCGGTTACCTGCAACGCGATCTGCCCGGGCTATGTTCTGACGCCGTTGGTGGAAGCCCAGATTCCAGATCAGATGAAGGTGCATGGCATGGACCGTGAGTCGGTCGTGCGGGAGGTAATGCTGGCGCGCCAGCCGTCCAAGCAGTTCGCGACGGTGGAGCAGATCGGCGGAACGACGGTATTTCTCTGTTCGGACGCAGCCACCCAGATCACCGGGACGACAATAAACATTGACGGCGGCTGGACGGCATTGTGAATCCGTTGCAAAACGGCCGGAAAACGGTGTTGTCTGTATCCGTTCGGAAGCTAGTGCTTGGGCTCAGCCGCTCGGTTCCTTGACCTTCCGGGGCCGGACAAGGACCCGAGCGCGGTCGTTGAATTCGGATACACGAGGCCAGCCGAAATCACCAGTTTCGCCGCGTCTTCGACCGACATTTTCAGTTCAATAATTTCGCTCCTGGGGACGAACAGCAGGAATCCAGAGGTCGGGTTTGGCGTGGTCGGGAGGAACACTGACACGAGAGGTTCGTCACGCGGAATGCTGTCCTGTATCTCGCCCTTGGCGGAGGTCGAGACAAACGCAATCGCCCAGATTCCTCTCCGGGGATACTCAACGAGACAGGCTCTGTCAAAGTTGGTCTCTGTTTGGGCAAAGACCGTTTCCGCGATCTGTTTCAAGCCGTTATAGATCGACCTTATGATAGGCATCCGGTCGACGACCTGTTCGCCCCATGCGATCAGCGAGCGCCCGATCAGGCCCTTCGCGATCCAGCCGACAATGACCGTGAACACCAGGAATACGACGACGCCGATTCCGCGGACGTTGACCGGCCAGTCAACGCCGAACAGGGTCAGCAATATGTTTTCAGGCTTGTACGCTTCCGGTACGAACGGAAGCACGAATCCGTCGATCCATCCGATGACAGTCCAGATCAGCCAGACGGTCAGCCCGATCGGCGCGATGACGACAAGTCCGGTAAGGAAGCTGTTCCGCAGTCCCAGGAAACGGGATGCTTTCGGCTTTGGCTGTTCCGGCTCGGTCGGATCAAATTTTGCGGTCATCAGAAACTTGCTGAAGGACGTGTCCACGCAACATAACGGCTGAGCCCACCGAAAACAACATCAGTTTTGTCTTTCCATCGGGTGGTTCATCGGGCCGGAACGCTTATTTCCTTTGCGATTTCGGCGGCGAGTCGGGCGTTGCTGCGCAGAAGAGCGACATTTGCCGTGAGCGAACGGCCCTCTGTAAGTTCAAGAATCCGGGACAGCAGGAACGGCGTGACTTCCTTTCCCGTGATGCCTTCAGCCGAAGCGGCCCGCAGCGCGGCTTCGACAGCGGTCTGGATTTCAGGGTAGGGGATCTCTGCTTCGGCCGGAATGGGGTTGGCCACGAACTGGCCACCTGAAAGCCCAAGGTTACGGCGAATCTGGTGGGCGCGGGCGATCTCGTCCGGACTGTCGGCGCGAAGCGGCGCTTTCAGTCCTGAACTTCGGGACCAGAATGCGGGGAAGCAGTCCTGACCGAAGGCGATCACCGGGACTCCGAGGGTTTCCAGAACCTCGAGGGTCTTCGGCAGGTCGAGGACTGCCTTCGCGCCTGCCGCCACGACCGTGACGGGGGTCAGCGCCAGCTCCCGCAGGTCGGCGGAAACGTCAAAACTTGACTCGGCTCCCCGATGAACGCCGCCGATGCCGCCTGTGGCGAAAACATCGATTCCAGCACGGTCCGCGCAGATAATGGTTGCTGCCACTGTTGTGGATCCGGTCCTTCCCTGCGCGATCGCCATGGGAAGGTCGGCGCGGGAAAGCTTGGCGGTGTCTGCGCTTCGCGCGAGCATCTGAAGCTCGTTGTCTGACAGGCCGATGCGGATCTGCCCGTCGACTATGGCGACGGTTGCCGGCACCGCTCCAGACTCACGGACGTCGCTTTCGGTCCGGCGGGCGGTTTCGAGGTTGGATGGAAAAGGCAATCCGTGGGTTATGACTGTGGATTCAAGCGCGACAATCGGTGCGCCGGAGTCCCGGGCATTGAAAACCTCGTCGGAATAAGCTGGCAAAATCATATCGATACCTCGCCTGAGACATGGTCGGATGCCTCCCGCAACGCCGATTTCAGTGCGGCTGCCCGGTTCGCACCCTTGGCTTCCGCTGCCACATGGGCCGCTACGAAAGAATCTCCTGCGCCGGAGATATGCGCAATCTTTACCGCCGGAGGTTTCGCCAGGATCGTTGCGTCACGGCTCGAATCGGCTGCGATTCGGCTGCCGTCGGTGATCAGGACTCGCGCCGCACCCTTCTTCCGCAATTCCATGGCAGCCTCCTCAGATGACGTGAAGCCGCAGCCGCAAAGCGCGCCAGCTTCCTCAAGATTGACGTAGAGTGTCACGTTCGAAACCTGGAGCATCGAATGCAACCGCCTCGCCTTTGCCGGGCTTGCGCAGGCCACACGTATATCCGCTGAGGATAGGGCAGGATCCCCGGCAATCCGCGCCAGCAACCGGCCGGACAGATTGCCATCAATTACAATCACTCCGGGATAAGGCGAATCCGGTCCTCCGAGCCTGCCGTCGAGCAATGGATGCAGGATCCTGTCGCCAGCGGCCTCCAGCGATCGAACGTCCGCGACGGTGGCCACCATCCGGTCGACATCCTCCAAAACCAGGCACCGGTCGGT
Organism: Rhodobacter sp.; assembly: GCA_022824145.1. Taxonomy (GTDB): domain Bacteria; phylum Pseudomonadota; class Alphaproteobacteria; order Rhodobacterales; family Rhodobacteraceae; genus JAPOUP01. Next base: position 19,262 of record JAJEAY010000094.1, read on the forward strand.
CGGCAGGCACTCGGTGATGTGAACATGATCCACCAGGATTCCCATGCCTCTGCACAGACCGAGCAGATCGGCGCCTTCGGAATCGCTTCCTATCGACGACAGCAGAACCGGCGGCATTCCGAATCGGGACAGCGCGACTGCGATGTTCAGAGCCACTCCACCGGGCTGCCGCTGGATTTTCCCGGCAACGTCCGATTCCGGCTGCATCCGGAAAGGCACCCTGCCCATGAAGTCCCAGAGGGCGGCGCCAACGCAGACAATGTTGGGAATAGGGGCGTCTTGCATGGCTCCATTTGACAGGCATTGTATGCTTCGGCAAGCGGTTCGTCCCTCCGGAAAGCCATGCTATCCAGCCCACAGCAAACGCAGAGTGACGGTTTATCGCAGGCTTGGAAAAACCCTTGCATATGTCAGGGCATTGCCGTAACGGGACGCCATCTCACAGGCAGGGCTTGGGTTTTGCGGGGAGACATCCCGCATGATCCGCCGGTTGGGCAATCGCCTGAAACAGCTCTGCCGAGGTTGGAAACCGGGAAGGAATTACAGAATGGCTCTGCCAGAGTTCACATTGCGCCAGCTGTTGGAGGCCGGCGTTCATTTCGGCCATCAGACACAGCGCTGGAACCCCAAGATGGGTGAATTCATCTATGGGGAACGAAACGGAATTCACATTATCGACCTGACCCAGACGGTGCCGATGCTAGACGCCGCCTTGCAGACAGTTCGGGAGGTCGTAGCAAAAGGCGGCTCAATACTGTTCGTTGGTACGAAGCGCCAGGCTCAGCAGGCTGTCGCCGAGGCCGCCGAGCGCTGCGCCCAGTACCACATGAACCACCGATGGCTGGGCGGCACGCTTACAAACTGGAAGACGGTGTCGCAGTCGATTGACCGGCTGAAGGCGCTCGACGAGCAGATGGAAAAGGGATCCGAGGGCCTGACAAAGCGGGAACGTCTGTCGATCGAGCGCGAGCGCAATAAGCTCCACGCCTCACTATGCGGAATCCGTGAGATGGGCGGTCTTCCTGACATGCTGTTCGTAATTGACGTGAACAAGGAAGACCTTGCTGTTGCCGAGGCAAGAAAGCTGGGAATTCCGGTCGTTGCGGTTGTTGACACCAATTGTTCTCCCACCGGAATCGATCACATCATACCTGGCAACGACGACGCTTCCCGCGCCATATCGCTCTACTGCGATCTTTTCGCGCGCGCCGTCCTGGATGGAATGGACGCTCAGTTCAGCGCCGCTGGAATCGACCTTGGCGAGTCTGAGGAAGCTCCGGAAGTTGAGGAACTGGCCGGAGA
>JAJEAY010000073.1 GCA_022824145.1 Rhodobacter sp.
GCCCCTCCGGAACCTCCTTCTCCGATGACGACGCAGACGAATGGCACACCGATCTGAAGGCATTTTTCGGTTGCGCGGGCGATGGCCTCCGCCTGTCCGCGTTCCTCCGCACCTTTGCCCGGATACGCACCCGGTGTGTCAACCAACGTCACGACCGGAAGTCCGAACCGGTCCGCAAGTGTCATCAGCCGGATCGCCTTGCGGTACCCTTCGGGTCTGGCCATTCCAAAATTCCGCTCGATCCGGCTCTTGGTGTCGTGGCCTTTCTCATGTCCGATCACCACGACGGGCTGGCCGTCCAGCCGGGCCAGGCATCCCAGCACCGCCTGATCGTCAGCAAAGTTTCGGTCACCAGCCAAAGGCGTGCATTCGGTGAACAGGGATTCCACGTAATCCCTGCATCTCGGCCGGTCGGGATGCCGGGCCACCTGGCACTTTCGCCACGGATTCAGGTCTTTGTAGAGCCCTGCCAGCATGGCAGCGGCTTTTCCGTCGAGCGCTGCGGCCTCCCGCTCGACGTCCATTTCCTTGTTTGCGCGTGCCAGGGCACGCAGCTCCTCCGCTTTGCCTTCGATCTCGGCGAGCGGTTTTTCGAACTCGAGGTAATTTGTCATCCGGTGGATTCGAACCCGTATCGCTTGCCGTGCCTCAAATATGGGCGCGACACTTCCTGAATGCAACGCGAAGGCGCTAGGCGGCCGACCGAAGGATCCTGCAGGATTCGTTCCAGGTCTAAACCGATGCGGTCAGCCCGCCGTCGATGCGGATATTCTGGCCGGTTATGTAAGCCGCCGCGTCGGAGGCGAGGTAGGAAACCAGTGAACTGACTTCGTCGACCCGGCCATAGCGTTCCATCGGAATTCGCGCCCTGCGGTCCTCGGCTTCAGGAAGGCTGTCGATGAATCCCGGCAGAATGTTGTTCATCCGGATGTTCTGGGCAGCATACCGATCGGAAAAGAGTTTGGCGAAACTCGCGAGGCCTGCACGAAAGACGCCTGACGTGGGAAAGAGCGGATCCGGCTCAAACGCTGCGAATGTGGAGATGTTGACCACCGCGCCGCCTCCCTGTTCCGCCATGATATGAGCCACGACGCGGGTGGGGCGGATCACGTTCATCAGATAGACGTCCATCCCCGTATGCCAGTCTTCATCGCTGATCTCCAGAATGTCTCCTTTCGGCCCATGGCCTGCGGAATTTACCAGAACATCCACGCGGCCCCAGGCCGCCATGGCTTTGTCAACAAGCGCTTGATGGCTGCCGGAATCGAGGTTGCTGCCAGTATGGCCGACACCCCCAAACTCGTTCGCCAAGGCCTCGCCTTTTCCGGAAAAGCTGAGGATGCCGATACGGAATCCGTCGGAATGCAGGCGGCGCGCTGCAGCCGCACCGATGCCCGATCCTCCCGCCATAACGAGTGCAACTCTTTGATTGGCCATGATGTCCTCCATATTTTGTCGTTGCTGCGATTGCCGCCGACGACCGGCATCAGGGAATCAGGACGGTTGAACCGGTCGTCCTCCGGCCCGCCAGATCTTCATGTGCCTGCTTTGCTTCCTGCAGCGGCATCGTCACTGATACGTTGATCGTCAGGGTGCCGTCAGAGATCGCTGAGAAAAGGTCTTTGGACGCCTGTTCAAGCCAGTTGCGCGAAGCGGCGTAATGGAACAGCGTCGGGCGCTGAAGCCGCAGCGACCCCCGTGCGAGATCGGAGATCCGGAAATCATCCGGCGCACCGCTGCTTTGGCCAAAGCTTACAAGCGTTCCAAACGTCTTTAGGCACTCAAGGGAGCCTTTGAGCGTGTCCTTGCCAACGCTGTCATAGACGGCCTGAACGCCCTCGCCGTCGGTCAGTTCGCGGACCCGAGAGACGAAATCTTCCCGACGGTAGTCGATTGTCTCAGCATATCCGTTCCTCTGCGCCAGTGCGCACTTCTCAGGGCTTCCCGCCGTTCCGATCGCATGCGCACCGCGTGCGGCCAGCCACTGGCCTGCCAAGAGCCCGACGCCTCCGGCGGCCGCATGGAACAGCACCGTATCCCCGCATTGAACAGGGTAGCTGTCGTTCAGAAGGTAATGTGCTGTCAGCCCTTTCAGCATAGAGGCCGAGGCCTGTTCGTCGCTGACGCTGTCCGGTAGATGCAGCAGCATTGACGACGGGACGTTTCGATGCGTGGCATAGGCCCCGTTCGGAACAGTGTATGCCACCCGTTCGCCGACCTGGAATCCCTGAACCCCCGGCCCAACCGCCTCCACAATGCCCGCGCCTTCACAGCCGAGTGTGAGATCCTTCTCGACTGGCCATGGATAGCTGCCGGAACGAATGTAGATGTCGATGAAATTCACTCCGATCGCCGTTTGGCGGACCAGAACCTGGCCATCGCCCGGGTCGGGCGGATCGATTTCGATCCGTCGAAGCACTTCCGAACCGCCAGGTCGCTCGGCGACAATCGCATATGCCATGGTAAAGACTCTCTATTGCATGGTTCCCGGAACTCCGCTTAACGGAAAAAGGCGTAATCGTGCAACGACCGGAGCGAGGTCAGCCGAGGCCACGCACCTCAATTCCCGCAGATTCCAGTCCCTGACGCACGCCGCTCGCGAGGGCGACAGCTTCGGCATTGTCGCCGTGAACGCAGACGGTATCGATTCGGCTGGGTATGCGTTTTCCCGATTCAGTGATGATCGCTTTGGCGTTCACCATGTTCTCAATGCGGCTTGCTGCATATGCCGCGTCATGAATCACGGCACCGGGCAGCGTACGGTCGACCAGGGTGGCGTCGTCATTGTACGCACGGTCGGCAAAGATCTCGGCGGCATAGCTGCATTCAAGTTCCTGTGCAGCCTCCTCCATCGCCGTGGCTGCCAATACCATGACTGTGACGTCCGGATCCACGGAGAGAGCGGCCCTGAAACAGGTCCGTGCAAGCTCCGTGTTCTCCGAGCACATGTTCGACAGCGCTCCGTGAAGCTTCACGTGCCCTACCTTTCCACCTGCCGCCTTCGCCATCGCCTGGGCCGCACCCATCTGGTACCTTACCCAATTGGCAAGCGTATCACCGGGAATATGCATGCGGCGGCGACCGAACCCCTGCAGATCGGGGAATCCGGGATGTGCGCCGATTCCGACGTCGCGCTCGACAGCGGCAGCCATCGTCTTTGCCATTACGTCGGCGTCACCGGCGTGGAATCCGCAGGCAATGTTCGCGGAGGTGACAACGTCCAAAAGAAGTTCGTCACTGCCTTTTTGCCATGAGCCGAAGCTTTCGCCCATATCGGCGTTAAGATCGATGGAGCTTCTCATCGCTGTCCTCCTCGTTTCCGGTAACGGCGCCGCCGACTAACTGATAGGCCAGCAGATCGGGAATGTCATGTGGGTCGCGGACCAGGGGCCGTACCGCATTGGGCAATGCTTCGAGCCGGCTTCGGTAGCTTCTGTAGGCAGCAATCGCTTCATCGCGGCCAACGAATCTGAACTGTATGGAATCTCCGGGACGAGCTTGGGCAATCAAAGGGATGTCAGGTGGAATCACTGTTCCGATACGTGGGTAGCCGCCCGTGGTCTGACACTCGCCGAGCAGCACATATGGCATTCCGTCACCTACAATCTGGATATCTCCGGGTACAACCGATTCGGACAGTATATCGAGCTGCCGTTCCGCGCTGAATCGTGGTCCTTCGTATGCCAGTTTCGCACCCATGCGGTTGCCGCGCGGATCGCGGGTGAACTGTGTTTCCTGAAGACGCTCAAGCATCCTGATGTCGAATTGGTCAGTCTGGACACTGGGAACGATACGCAGAATGCCACCGCTGAACCGGTTCGGGACATCAAGAGCCAAACCGGTTCCGACACCGGAATCCTCCGCAACGGGCAATAAGGATCCCGCCTTGACCGGTTCCCCGATTCCTGTGGCGAGATGGGTGGACCGGGAATCCAGGAACGGCAGGGTATCGATGCCGCCTCCGACATGAATATAGCTGTAGTTGCCGCGTACCGCATGGCCGAAGGCGAGAGTTTGGCCTCGTTTGAGCGAATGGCTCGCATTGAACGTAACCGATTCTCCGTCGACGGAAACGGGCGTTGGCGCACCGGTGAGAGCGATGCGGAGGTCGGCAGCGGCTTCAAACATGCCGCCCGTTCCCGCAAGCTCAAGTGCAGCCAGCCCGCTGGGCTGTCCAAGCAGGGCTGCACCCTCATGAAGCGCTAGCAGGTCCGCCGCGCCGCCTGCCGAGAGGCCATTGTCAAGGCGGCCTATGCGTCCGGTGTCCTGCACTGTTACCCCCGGGCCGCATTGCAGGATATGCAGGGACCGTGTCATTCCAGATCCTCACGAGTTGCGCCGCCGTTGCCGGATCGATCCGTGCCACGGATGTCTTCCAGTTCCTCGCCGGTGATTTCGCGGAACGTGACCTCGTCCCCCGGAGAGAGCGGAAAAGGCCGTTCCGACCCGGGACGGAAACACTCGAAGGCCGTTTGCCCGACGTGCCGCCAGCCGGTCGGGGCCGGACCAGCAAAAATGATGAGCTGTCGGATGGCGGTGACAAGGGAGCCGCCCGGAACCTGCGGGTTGAGGCGCGACATGCGCGGGATGTTCCAGCGGTCGGGCAGTTCGCCCATGTACGGCTGGCCGGGAGCGAAGCCCACTGTGAGCACGCGCAGGCGGGTTTCAGCGATGTCCCGCCGCGCCTGCCCGGCATCGACTCCTGCGCAGCTGGCCGCTTCCAGGAATTGCGGCCCGTAGCTGCCGCCGATGACTGTCGGAATGCGCCAGTGCGCTCTTCCTCGTGGAAGGGGTGCGGCGAGCCAGTCCTCCCGGTCCAGGAGCGCGGCGATTCGGGCATCCAGGGAGTCATGGTCCAAAGTGAGCGGATCGAAACGAAGGAATACCGAGACAAGCGTTGTCGCAGTCTCCTCGATTCCCTCCCACCGTTCCTCCTCGACCGCTGCCCGGAACGCTAGAGCGGCCCGGTTGGCGGAATCGGAAAGCCCGTCGGCGAAGCTCACCAGCTTTCCGGTGAGCCCGATGTCGCGGATCCTGAACGCTCTGTCAGCTTCGGCCATAGTACCTTCGCATCAGGACCGGTGTGAGATACATCGGCACTTGATAGCATCCAATGAAGATGAGGACGGGATCCGTTACACCGGTTGGCAGCGCAACCAGGAAAAGGGCGATGTTGCGGTTGCCGGCGACGACCGCTGCAGCGACCGGTGCCCCGAAGATCCGTGCGGCGGCCTGCATGCCAAAGCTTGCTAGAAACGCCAACGACAGCCAGCCGGCCAGTGCCAGTGGATCGTTGCGGAGCGCCGGGCCGACAGCGGACATAAGACCGACCACAATTACAGCAAGGGTCAGCGCGGCAAGACCGTCCAGCACCCGCACCGTTTCGGGCTGGGGGCTGGGAAAGAACCGCCTGCGGATCGCAAATGCAGATCCGGCCGCAACGGCGATCATGGCGGTCAGGCGCAGGGCTGTGCGAATCACCTCATTTGGCCCGCCGAGCGCTGGCAGCAGCAGAAACACCGGAAGCACGGTCAACGGAAGCAGCGCGGTTCCGAGAATCAGAAGCCGCATTGCCGGAGCCGGATCATGGCCCAGCATCACGGTGAAGGCGGGACTTCCGGAGATTGACGGTGCCGCCATCGCGAGCACCAGCGCCGCGCCTGCGGCGCTTCCATGCAGGCCGGCAGCCACGAGTCCACCTGCGATGGCACAGGGAACCCCCAGCTGCAGGACGAGCACCAGAGCGAGATTCTGCCCGGCATCCCGCATACTCCCGAAGGCGGCCCTGGCGCCGATGCGGAGAGCGCTGACGAAAACCAGGAACACGACCATTGCGGGTAGCGCCGGCTTCAGTCCGGCGGCAAGGCCGGGCAGCGCGAAACCTGTCGCAAGGCCGATGACAAGCAGCGTGCGCCCATGGTGCGCAGCAAGGCGCAGAACCTGCATTCAGGCGGGAACCGGCGCTTCGCGAAGGGATCCCGGGAAAAGTTCCCACATTGCGGGCATTGTCATCCACCCGGCCCTTTTCGAAGGGTATCCGGCAGCCATGTGGCGATTTCGGGGAAGGCGATCAGAACGAACACCATCAGCACCATGATCAGGAACATGGGGAACCCGGCGCGCGCTATGAAGCCCATTTCATGGCTTGTCATGCCCTGCAGCACGAAAAGGTTGAAGCCGATCGGAGGCGTGATCTGCGCCATCTCGACCACAACGACGATGAAGATGCCGAACCAGATCAGATCGATTCCCGCCTGACGGACCATCGGCTCAACGACCGCCATGGTTAGAACGACTGACGAGATTCCGTCAAGGAACATGCCCAGGATGATGTAGAACACCAGAAGGACCATGAGCAGTTCGAAACGTGTGAGTTCCAGCTGCGCGATCAGGTCAGCTAGGCCGCGCGGCAGGCCGGTGAAACCCATTGACAGCGACAGGAACGCCGCACCGGCCAGAATCAGTGCGATCATTGCCGAGGTGCGCGTCGCCCCCATCAGCGATTCGGTGAAGGTTTTCCAGCTGAGAGATCCTTGCGAGGCGGCGAGAATCAGTCCTCCGATGACCCCGAAGGCGGCTGCTTCCGTGGCAGTGGCATAGCCGAGATACATCGAGCCGATCACGACAAGAATCAGCAGGACCACCGGAATCAGGAAACGCGAGTTGGCCACGCGTTCGCTGAAACGCATCGGCGGTTCGGGCCGGGGATTCCATTTTGAGGATATCCGGCTGGTCAGCGCGACATACGCCATGAACATCGCGGCAAGGATCAGGCCTGGCACAATGCCTGCGAAAAACAGTTTGGAAATCGATTCATTGATGGTCACGCCGTAAACGATCAGCGTAAGTGACGGCGGGATCATAAGGCCCAGCGTTGCTGCGCCGGCGAGCGTACCGATGATCATTCCTTCAGGGTAGTCCCGTCTCCGAAGCTCCGGAATCGACATCTTGCCGACTGTCGTCAGCGTTGCCGCGCTTGATCCCGATACCGCGGCGAAGACCGTGCATCCGACTATGTTGGTATGCACCAGTCCGCCCGGAAGTCCGGCCATCCAAGGGGAGAGTCCCTTGAACATGTCTTCGGAGAGCCGTGTACGGTAGAGGATTTCGCCCATCCAGATGAACAGCGGCAGCGCGGTGAGCGTCCATGATGACGAAGCCGACCAGACGGTCGTCAGCATGACATCGCCGACGGGTCTGCTGGTGAACAGTTCCATGCCCACCCACGCGACGCCCATCAGCGCAAGACCTACCCAGACACCGGTCCCAAGAAGCAGGAAAAGGACGAACAGGAAGAGGACAATGATCGAGAAATCTTCCATCGAAACTACTCTCCAAAGCTCTGGTCAACGAGATCTCGCCTGATCCGGTGTCTGCCGGAAACGATCAGGTGAATCAGGTGATCGGTCAGGGCAACAGCGAGAATCACGGCTCCAACCAGCATGAAAGACTGAGGAATCCATAGCGCGGTCTTGTCCTGACCCTGGCTTATGTCGTTGAGTTTCCATGAGAAATATACGAATTTCTGCGCATAGTAGACAAAATACCATGCCACTGCCGAGCCGATTGCGAAACACCAAATCTCAATTGCCCGCCGCGTGCCCGGCCCAACGGCGTTCAGGAGAATCGAAACACGGATATGGCTGCCGCGGTTCAGTGCGTTCGCGAAGGCAAGGAAGGATGCGGCGGCCATGCAGTAGCCGGCGTAGTCAGGCGCTCCGGGAAAGACCTCGCCGGTCCATCTGGCCAGCATCTGCAGGACGATGAGTGAAAGGATCGCGACCAGGCACAGCGCGGCGAGTACGCCCGCGGCAAGGTAGATGAAATCCAGACCGGAACGGAGCGCTCTGAGCGGCGCAGGCATGGCGGACTCCCGAAATCAGTTTCAAGTGCCGCCCCGGATGGATCCGGGGCGGCGGTTTCATCAGTGCGGCGGATGGTCCTTCCGGACCAGCCTAGGCCCTGCGTTACTGCATTTCTCTGAATGCATCGACGATGGCCTGACCCTCGGCGCCGGCGGCTTCAAGCCACTCCGACGTCATGGTTTTGCCGATCTCCTTCAGTTCCTCCGTCATGGCCGGATTGGCCCGTTCGACCGTCATTCCGCCCTCGCGCAGTCCCTGAAGGGTGAAGCCGGTATATTCCTTGGCGCGCCAGTTGCCGGCATATTCCGCGAGACCGGCACAGCCGAGAATCACGTTCTTGCTGGAATCGGAGACGCCAGCCCAGACATCGGAGTTCACCATCACGTAGTTGCGCGGCAGCCAGGCATCGACTTCATAGAAATAATTAAGCGATTCCCATACCTTGCGATCGTATCCAGTCGATCCGGACGACACCATCGCGTCAGCGACGCCTGTGGCGAAAGCCTGGCTGATCTCGGCCGCCTCGATTGTCACCGGAAGCATTCCGGTGAGCTCGGCAAGCCGCGAGGTGGCATTGTTGTAGGACCGGAACTTGATTCCCTCCATGTCGGCGACCGATTTCACCTCATTGCGGAAGTAAAGTCCCTGCGGAGGCCAAGGCACCGAATAGAGCAGCGTCAGACTCTGGCTTGCAAGCAGTTCTTCAAGCGCGGGCTTTGCGACCTGCCATAGCTTTTCGGCGTCATCGAACGACGTCGCAAGGAATGGAATGGAGTCGATGCCGAAGAGGGCATTCTCGTTCTGATGGCCGGAAAGCAGCCGCTCGCCGATCGGAACCTGTCCGGTCTGGATCGCGCGCTTGATCTGGGCGCCTGGAAACAGCGAGCCGGACGGGTGCGTCACGATCTCGATGTCACCGCCGGTGCCGGTGGTCACGCATTTCGCGAACTCCACGCCGGTGACCGAATGGAAGTTGGATCCGGAATAGGCCATCGGCATATCCCACTTCTCGCCAGCCTGCGCGCTTGCAGCGGCAGCCGCAAGCGTCGCGGCGGCAAGGATTTTCGTCAATTTGCTCATTGTTTTCCTCTCGCATTTGTTGGACGCAGGCTGGACTCACCCAGCCTGCTTTGTGAAACGTGCAGGAGAATAGGGGGTAAGGTCAATGTTTGGTTTCCTTCCCGTGACAATCTGTGCGAGCAGTCGGCCGGTTTTCGGGCCTCCGGTCAATCCAATGTGGTGATGGCCAAAGCCCGCGTAAGCGCCTTTGACCCCCGGAACCTCCCCGATGACGGGAATCGAATCGGTGGGTGCGGGCCGGTGACCCATCCATTGCGTCGTTTCGGACCAGCGAATGCCGGGAATAGCGGCGGTAAGGCCACGCTTGAGCAGTTCGAACGGTCGGGGCGAAGGGGGGGCTTCGAGGCCGCCGAACTCGACAATTCCGGCGGCCCGCAGCCGACCTTCCATTGGGGTTATGACGAATTTGCCGCTGGCGATCATCACGGGAGATCTCGGCGTTATTGACGGTGACCAGAACTCCATGTGGTAGCCGCGCTCTGATTCGATCGGCACCTTGAATCCAAGTTTCGCGCAGAGCGGGCGTGACCAAACACCGGTTGCCAGCACCGCTGCGTCGAAGGGGACGGTCTGTCCTTGCGTCCTGACACCGGTCACCTTGCCGTTCGCGTGCACGATGTCCTCCACATCGGCCTTCAGGATGCGCGCGCCGCCGGCCTCCGCTTCCGCTGCGAGATCCTTAACGTACTGCCCTGGATCGGAGATCCGCCCGTGATTGCCCATGCGGGCGGCGAAATCCAGTTTATTAGAGAATGACGGATCGTAGGCGCGAAACGCTTCGCCCTCCAGTTCCTCCCATTCGAACCCGGCGTTGCGGCGAATCGACCAGCCGAATGCATCGCCTTCGAAGTGAGTGCGGCTGTCATAGATGAACAGATAGTCTGACGGAACGATCCAGCGTTCGGCCCGCGTGCCACCCGCGAGCGCCTGGTGTTCCGCGAGGCTTTCACCTACGATTGGCATCAGCGCAGCCGCGATTCGGCGGGTGTCCTCTTCGTTGGCGTGACTCAGGTATTTCGCCAGCCAAGGTGCCAGCCGAGGCAGGTAAGGCCACTTCAGAAACAGGGGCTGGCTGCGGCTCATCAGCATCCGCGGCGCCTTGCGCACCAGCCCGGGCACTGTGACGGGAACGATGGAGCAGCTTGCGAGCACTCCGCCATTTCCGTAGCTTGTTCCTTCGCCGGGCTCCGAACGGTCGATCAATGTCACCCTGTGCCCGTCCCGGACAAGCCAGAGCGCTGTGGAGACGCCGACGATTCCGGCCCCAATGACTGCTACGGATCCGGTCATGGACACCTTGCGTAACGTCTGATTTTTTCCAGGTCTGGCCGGATTCCCAGTCCCGGCCCGTCCGGAACGGTGACCGTGCCGCCCTCGACCGGAAACGGTTCTTCGAGAATGTCCTCAACTAGATGGTAGCGCGCATGGTAGAATTCGCAGCCTAGGGAAATCTCGGGTGTCGCCGCGATCAGATGAACGCCCGCCAGATGCGCGAGCCCCGATTCGAACATATCCCCGCCATATGCGCACATTCCGGCAGCGGCGGCCATGCGGGCCACGGTCTGGGCACGGACAGGCCCGCCTGATTTCATGACTTTGACCGACACGCCGTCGCAGATTCCTTCGGCAATGGCGCGGACCATATCCTCTGGGCCGAAGACGCTTTCATCGGCCAGCAGCGGTACGTCAATGGCACTGCGGATTGCCGCCATGAGGCGGAACTGGTCCGCCCGAACCGGCTGTTCGATGAATGCGGGGGCGAATTCGGCGATATCTCGGGTCCGTTTGATTGCTTCGAACGGTTCGAGTCCCTGGTTGAAGTCCACGCGGACCTCGAATTCAGGAAAGTCCGACGTGATTCGCTCCATCCGCCGGATGTCAAATGCGTGCTCGGCAAACCCGGTTTTCAGTTTGACGATGCGGATTCCGTCATCCCTGATGCGCTGCATCAGATCGATATCCGCGTCGAAGTCGGGGTTGGCGATGCTGACGGAAAGTGGAACGGAGGAACGTGCCTTTCCCCCAAGCAGCGCCCAGACAGGTGCTCCGGCTATTCTCCCCTGCAGATCAAGCAATGCTGATTCCAGAGCTG